>CAVXRB010000020.1:0-46821 GCA_963764095.1 uncultured Acidimicrobiaceae bacterium
TCACTCCGGGCAGCGGTAGTCCGAGCGAACTGCATCACGTGGCCCTGGTGCCGCTGTTCGTGGCCTTCGCTGTCTTTGCGGCCGGCTCGCTGGCCTTCATGGCCTACTTCCATCTGCGACCAGCACCGCCCGAGCCGCCGAGACCAACGGTGACCGGGGCCTCAGCCGATTGACGATCGCGAAGGAACGATTGCGCCGAAGAAGCTAGGGAAGATTCGGCAGGACGTTGTTCGCCCAGGTGAACGTCATTGGTGGCATCGAAGCCTTCGGGATCTCGATGAGATCGACGTACGACGCCTTGCCGTTCACCATGGCGAATCCGGTGCCGACCTCGCAGTTGGTGCAGCCGAGACCGACGCCCGGGTTGTAGCCGGGTCCGAACCGAGCAGTTCATCGCGGTGGGCCCAACAACCCGCGGCGTTGGGCGACGTGCAGGCGATGTTCGAAGTCTTGGCGGCGCTGCCGCCCCACGCGTCGTCGTACATCCAGAGTAGTCCGCCGCGAGAACGGCGTAGCCACCCGACCACGCGCCACCGAAGCCGGGGGAGCCTTGAGCGTCATTGCCCATCGAGAAACCGGCGTGCGACGCCCGGGTCGCTATTGGTCGCCGCCGCGTGCTGGGCTTCCGCGCTGAGCGCGGCGTTGATGCCAACGTAGGCTGGCAGCCCGCGGGCGGTTCGCTCGAGGTCCATGAGGACGAAGAGCTGTTCCGGAACGCTGAGGGAGAACCAGTTACTGGGCAGCACCATCGGTCGTACCCCTTCGACCGCGCGCGCGTTGTTGATCGCCTGAAGGATGTAGTCGGTGCAGGCGACACCGTTGGTATAGCCGGGCCACGAGAGCGCGGTCGCGGTACCGACGACGCATGGATTGGCACACCTCCATACGCCGTTGACGAACGTGCACGCCCCGGCCGCGAAGAAGTTCGGGCTCGGCGCGATATTGGCCGACGGGTTCGAGATCGCCAGTGGCTTCGATCACGGGCGGCGGGCTCTTGACGGTGGTGGTGGTCGTGGGGGCGACCGTCGTGGGGGTTACGACGGTCGTCGGAGGGGGCGTCGTAGTCGTCGGGCTCGCGGAGCCTGTCGAACTCGATCGCGACTTTTGTGTCGAGGTGGACGCCACAACGCGGGAGTGACGCGAAATCGCGGCCTTGGCCTTGTGGTGAACGCGGCGCGGGGTCGTGGTCGTCGTGGTTGAGGTCGTGGTCGTAGTCGTGGTCGTGGCGGCAAAGGTGGTCGTCGTCCGGAGACCGAGGTTCGTCGTCGCTTGGACTACGTTCGCCATTGCGGGAAGCGCCGTCGTGCTGAGGACGATGCCCAAGACGAGGGAACCCATTGATCCAATGAGTACGGAACGGCGTGGACCCCGACGAGAGGTCGCTTTCCGTCCTTTGGGGTCTCCAGAGAGATTTTGCCCCTGCGTGATATTCGTCATGGATCAATTGTCGAAAATCAAATCCAAAGTGCCCCCTACTACCTCTCAACATCTGGTCAATTCAGTTGGGAGTCCCGCAAACTGAGGTAGCTCGGCTACGAACACTCGATTGCATGAGCAGGCCGAGGTGGTTCACGGGATCGAATGCGTCGCCGTCGACCTGAATCCAACCATCCACCGATCGCGAGTGGCGTGGCGTCGTCTTTCGCTTCGACGCAACGCAGCATCGACATAAAAACGGTCGATACGCGGCTTGCGTCGAAAGAGTGTCGCTGTTGTCAACGTATGGTGCCAATCGCGCATTGCGTGCATCGCAGGTCGACGCAACGCACGATGCGAAGACGTTCAATTGTGGCCCGTTATCAGGGAGTTTGATCGCCACATGGCGCTAGAAGGCAGCTGGACTTTTGCATTCGGGACGTGGACCATCACGCAAGGGCATGCTGGTGGTCCACCTCAGAGAGTTCTGAGAAGTGCCCTCGCGTGATGCGAGGCAAGAAGAGTGTGCCATCCGATTTCGCCAATTCTCCCGACTTGATTGGGATTTGCGCAGAGTTTGTCGACGCGTTGAGCGCAGACAATATTTGATGCATTTCGCAGTACGAAAGTGCGTTTCGGATCACGGTTTCTGCGAAGACGCACCGGTATGTTCGCGCCTAGCCGTGTGTCTCGACGACGCGATCTCGCAAACTCGTGAGCGAACTATGACTTTATGAGTGCGGTGAAGATGACGATGTTGGAGAGGTAATGGCCCGTCGCCGAATCGAAGATGCCCCCGCAGGTCACGAGTTGGAGCGCGGGGTAATCGCGCGCTCCGTAGACGAGCCTGTCCGGGAAGTTCGTCTTCTGGTACATGCGCTCACCGATGACCGCGAACACTAACTTGCGTCCGTCCTTCAAAGTGACGTCGACGTGGTTCCCGAGTTTCAGCTTGTCCAAGTTGAAGAAGGCCGCCGGTCCGTGAAAGTTGTCGACGTGACCAAGGATGACTGCCGAACCCTTTTGGCCCGGTGACCGTGCCCCGTTGTACCAACCGGGCTCGGCGAAGTTTGTCGGGACGTTCACCGTTCCGGCCTTGCTCAGGGTCAACACCGAGAGAGGGTCCGATAGGCCGATTATCGGAATCGTGAGATGTATCGGGCGCGACCGAGGAATCGGCTTCGCGACGAGGGTCGGCTTTGGGGACTTCGAATGCGAAACCGAATCGAGAGGTTCGTTGCGTCGCGTGCACCGACTCGTCGGTGACCCCCAGGCTCGACGTCGGTTTGATGGTCGTAGTGGTTGTCGTCGTGGTCGCCGCCGAAACCGCCGGGGTCACTTCGATCGTGGACGTCGTTGTCGGAGAGGGAATGACGATGCCGGACGCGGGGAGTGAGACGACCCCCATCGAGGAGGTAAGTGTTGGTCCCTGTGGCTGGGTTCGGGGGACAAACACAATTCCAAGGATCCCCGCCAGGACTAAAGCGAGAGAAACGGCCCACCACAGAATCTGGGTGGGCCGTTTCTCTTTACGCGACTTCACAAAGCCAATCTAGTTTGGCTTTGCTTTAAGAAGCTTTCAGGCTATGCCGATCGACGTCGACGGGCAATAAGTGCCAATCCTGCGAGTCCGGCGAACAGTGCCATCCCACTTGCCGTCAACAACACGCCATTATCGGAGGAAGTTGCGGCGCCACCGGCACCAGTACCGGGAGCTCCCGAAGGAACGGTCGCGGGAGGAGCAGTCGGTGGCACGGTCGGGGGCCCAGACGGAACACCGGTCGTTGGGACTGTCGGCGCTGTCGTGGTTGTCCCCGCCAAGGTCGTAGTCGTTGCCAACGTCGTCGTAGTCGCCGGAGCGGCCGTCGTCGGCGGACTCGTCACCGTAGGTGGCGGTGGCAGCGTCGTGGTCGGCCCCGGCGCAGCGGTCGTCGTGGTCGTCGGCGCAGCGGTCGTCGTGGTCGTCGGCGCAGCGGTCGTCGTGGTCGTCGGCGCAGCGGTCGTCGTGGTCGTCGGCGCAGCGGTCGTCGTGGTCGTCGGCGCAGCGGTCGTCGTGGTCGTCGGCGCAGCGGTCGTCGTGGTCGTCGTGGTCGTGGGCGGAGCCGTGAAGGTAGCACCGTTCAGATCGCTCTCAAGGCTGAAGAACGTCGTTGCACCAGCCGGTAGGCCCGTGTTAGGACCGGAGCTCGCGGGAACTGAGAAGTTCACGGTTCCGGTCTCCCATTTGTTGATCGCGCTCCCATAGTTGCTGAACGAAACCCACGGACCCTCATAGGTCGTGGACCCGTACGGGCAACCGGTGAAACCGGTGGAAGCGGGGTATCCGCCGCCGTTGAGACCGGTGCCGGTCCACGTGAAGTGATGCCCGCGGTCCGTGCCACAGATGCCGTCACTGTCGAAGTTGAAGATGTCGGTGTTGGAGCTGAGATTGATCGACGTCACGGCGCCACTGGTGTTGTTGACGACGCCTACCAGCGTGTCGTCGTTACCGTCGTACGGCCCCTGCGTCTTGTCTTGCAGAATCGTCGTGGTGCCATTGGCGTTCAGAATGATGAGAAATTGGCAACCCGTGTCGGCGCCCACGCCCGGGCATTCGTTGAATGGTGCCACCAGCGTCGGCGCAGTCGTGGGTAGAGCACCCGACGAGCCGGCAAAGATGCTGAAGAACGATCCGGCAAGCGCGATCGAGCCGAGCACCGCGACGACACGTCGGAGGGCTCCTCCAAACGATGACGACTTGGTGCTACGTGGTGTGTTGGTACGCCCAGATACGGGTCGTCCAGACCCTGATGGGATCCGATTCATTCGATTTTCTCCTCTAGCCCTTGCGTGGAAAGTATGTCAAAACCCAACTCTTTTGTCAACCGCGGGTGCGTGCGTTGTTAATTCATTGTTTTCGGTGACCGTTTGAGGCGGGCGGCCGTCGAGACGAGCCTTTTGGTTTCACCTGTTAGATCAGTCCGATAAATCAAGAAAACGGCCCTCACTTCTTCAGTGAGGGCCGTTTTCTCGTGCGCGACATTAAGTCACGCGACGTAGTTGGTTGGGACTGCTATTTGCTCCTAGGCCTGGCGACGCCGGCGAAGAGCCAGTACCAATCCAGCGAGTCCGGCGAACAACACCAAACCACTCGCTGTCAGCACTACTCCGCTGTCCGTCGAAGCCGCCGATCCACCAGCACCAGTCTCCGGAGCACCAGAAGGAATGGTGGCATTCGAAAGCGAAGGTGTGGTCGTCGGGACCGTGGGAGGACTTGCACCGACGGAGGTCACCGTGGTCACGGGAACCGTCGTCGAAGGCGTTGTCGTTGTACTCGTAGCCAACGTCGTCGACGGGATCGTCGAAGACGGCGGCGGAGGCAACGTTGACGAAGTCGTAGACGACGTCGTGTCCGGCATTGTCGTGGACGGGAGCGTCGTGGACGGGAGCGTCGTGGACGGGAGCGTCGTGGACGGGAGCGTCGTGGACGGCAATGTCGTTGACGGGAGCGTCGTGGACGGCAATGTCGTTGACGGGAGCGTCGTGGACGGAGGTCGTGACGGCAATGTCGTGGACGGCAATGTCGTTGACGGCAATGTCGTGGACGGGAGCGTCGTGGACGGGAGCGTCGTGGACGGCAATGTCGTTGACGGAAGCGTCGTCGTCGGCGTGCAGCACTTCACCGTCGTCGTGGTCTTCCATGTCGTTGAAGTCACTGGCTTAGTGGTCGTAGTCCACCACCAATTCCAATTCCACGTAGTGGTCGTCACGTTGTGACGCGACTGAAGTACTACGTTCGACTTCAAGGATTTTGCCGACGAGCATGTACCAGGTCCAACGTTGTTTCCGTTGTGATTGGTAGAAGCACTCGACGTGAGAGCCGGAAGCGCAATAAGGCTCAGCGCCACCACGGCCATAGCGGCCAATGCGGATCGTGAGCTTTTGAGCAACCGGGTAGTAGTTGCGCGCCACATTCCGACAAATTGTCGCAAGGTGAACGCCTGACCGTCGCCGCGGATAATGCGGACGTTCTTGTTCATTTCGGGTTATCCCAATCCGCCCCTGCGAGAGTTAAAAGTAGACGATTTGCACCTTTTTTGTCAAGTGATAGTTTTTTCGTTGCTTCGTCGTTGCTGACGACGGACAGACCCACGGGTCTCGACTTGCACAGGAAGTCCCTGTAAATAAAGGGTTTTAGGCAGTGCAGCGCAATCGAGGTTGGCAGAGATCGCTCGTTTTGCCTTTGTTGTGATCGTTCGAGAACTTTTGACCCGAATCGGTTGTGCGCGCATTCGAGACGGGACGAATTGAGTTCAAAATTTCCGCGCGCGAGAAAAGCTGGAGCGACGCCCGAACGACCTCGACTGGCGCCCGTGCAGTGGGATTTACAATGAATATTCGTTCGTCAAAGATCGCCTGCACAGTTTTTCGTTCGACTCGATTAGCTCGTTCGACGGGTGCAACGTTATCACTATTTCTACGAGCGCCTAGTAACCTCAGCACCAAAGAACTAGTAACACGCCTACTTTTCTGGGGCCCGATAACGAAGCGACGTGCAATGGCCGATCAATCCGAATCGTCTCAAGAGTCCACTCAGGGACGTTGATTTGGCGGGCGAACTCGCAACGGCTTTGGGAGACGAGCAGTTCTTCTTGGTCTATCAGCCCGAGATCGATCTGCAATCCAACGCCTTCGTCGGCGTCGAAGCATTGACTTCGATGGCGCCATCCGCAAAGCGGCGTCCTCGGTCCTGACACCTTCGTCCCGGCACTCGAATCCAGTGGGTTGATCCTGACGGTCGGACGCTGGGCACTGGCCACGGCCTGTGCCCAAGGAGCCGAATGGCACGACAAAGGTTTTCGCTTCACGGTCTCGGTCAACGTATTCGGCCCTGCAGTTCGAGTGGAGCGGGTTCGTCGATGAGGTCGAAGACGTCATTGCGACGAGTCGATTCCCCGCCAGCCTCCTCGTACTGGAATTCGCCCAGGCGACCCTGGCGGGTGACGTGGCGGATCGGCTTCACGGGCTCACACAGTTGGGCGTGCGACTGGCGATCGACGACTTCGAACCCGGCCAATCGCTTCTCGAGCGATCTCGAGAATCTGCCCATCAACGTCCTCAAGTTGGACCGGCATTTCGTTGCGTCGCTGAGCGATTCCGCCGTGGGCAGCTGAACTCGTGCACTCTCTGGTCGACATGGCCAAGAAGAGCAAGTTGCAGATCGTCGCGTCCGGGATCGAAGACGCCGAAGCAGCGTCAACGGTTGCAGCTGGAAGAGGTCGGCGTCGGACAGGGATTCCTGTTCTCCGAACCACACGAGGCCGCGGTGATTGATCGTTACTTAGAAGACTTCTCCATCTTCTCGGGGAAGCCTCTTTGAATCGACAGCTCCTTCGCCCCGGTCGTCGACAGTGAGTTCGCGCAAACCTTCGGCCCAGGGGAGCGAGCCCGCGATTACTGACCCGACGCGCGGATCCACGGCCACACGCGACGCGATACGACATTCCCAGCGCATCGCCATCAAGCTGCACCAACTGATCGCGGCCTCGATAACGGTCACGGCACTCCGCAGTGAGCGAGAGATATTGATGAGCCTGGCCGGCAGTACCCGCACGGTCTTTGACGCTGACGAGTCGGTCGTGTCGCTCGACGCGGGCTCCGCGGCGCCGTCTTCGGGGCATCTCGCGGCGGAAAGCAAACGATTTCAGCGAGGTGCCGAGCGACGAGACGCCATCGGAGTACCCCACGGGTTGGGAGTTCGGGAGTGAGACCCGACTGGAGAACGATTGGCTGGTGGCGCCGATGCTGGAGCGGCGTGATCGCGCGCGGCGGGATCGTCGCGGTCCGTCGCGGAGCGCCGTTCGAGGACGAGGACCGCGAGGTGCTGATCCTGCTCGCCCAGATGGCGTCGAGCGCACTGGCGGCCGTGGAACTCGGACGCAACGTCCAGTCGAGCGAGGCCCGACTTCGCGTGCTCATCGAGACCGCTCCGGTCGGCATCGTCGAAGTCGGATACCGACGGGGGCGTGCGTTGGTGGAACCGTGCGGCGAGCCAGGTGTTCGCGTGGCCCGAGTTCACCGACGGTCCAGGGAGCCCAGCGTCGAGCTTCCCCGAGGCGACATTGCCGGAGCTGCGCGAACTGTGGTCCGAAGTGCTGCGCGGAGGCTCGGCGGACGGACGCGACTTCGTTGACGTCGAGATCGCGGGCAAGCTTGCGCGTACTGAGTGCATCGGCGGCGCTCCTGCCACCAACGGGAGCCGAGACGCCGGGGATTCTCACATTGATCGACGACGTGACGAATCATCGCGAGTTGAAAGCAGAGCTGCGCCACGCCTACACGATGGAGATTCGTGGCCAGGTCGCGAGCCGTATCGCACACGACTTCAACAATCTGCTCACGTTCATCTCCGGCTACGCCGAGATCCTCGCCGGTGACCTGGACGACGACGATCGCGCGTTGCAGATGGTGCGCGAGATCCAGTCGACGGCATCACGCGCCTCGATGTTGACGACGCAGCTCCAGGCCATCGGACGCACCCGCGATGCCCGAACTCGTGGTCTTCAATCCCGTCACGGTCGATCCAGTCGAACGCGCGAAGTGCTCGAACGAATCCTCGGCACGAACATCGACGTTCGATTCGCACTCGACGTTCACGCCGGCAACGTCCGCGTGGACGCCGATCAGTTCGAGCAGATGATCCTCAATCTCGCGATCAACGCGCGCGACGCGATGCCGCTCGGTGGAGTGCTGGACCATCGCGGTCGCCCCCTCGGTGCTGGACGACGACGACGCCGACGCCCTCGGCCTCGGCGAAGGCGAGTACGTCGACCGTCGCGTTCACCGACAACGGCGTCGGCATGGACGACGAGACGCGCGAGCGCTGCTTCGAACCGCTCTTCACCACCAAGGGGCCGTTCAAGGGAACGGGCATGGGGCTGGCGGCGGCGCGTCGACTCGTCGAAGAGAGCCACGGCGCGATCGTGTGCCGATCGCAGCTCGGGACGGGCACCACCTTCGAGATCACCTTTCCCGACCGTGACCGACGAGGTCGAGGAGCGACTCGCAGTCGTCGTGCCCGAACGACCGCGCGGCTCGGCCACGATCTTGATCGTCGACGACGACGAAGAACTGCGCCGCTTCATGAGTCGCATCCTCGAGCGCAACGGCTACCGGATCGCCGAGGCCGACTCCGGCTGAGCACGGCGCTGCGCGTCGTCGAGGAGTTCGACGGAAACGTTCGACCTGCTGGTGAGTGACGTCGTCATGGGCGAGATGTCGGGACGCGAACTGGCGCCGACGCTGCAGTCGAAGCACTCCGGACTCCTCGTGCTGCTGGTGTCGGGCACGGCCAACCGGAACATCCTGGCGGACCTGGAACCCGGCAGCCAGTGACTTCCTCGCGAAGCCCTTCAAGCCGAGCGACCTCGTCGATCGGGTGCACGATCTGCTCGCTCACCGCGCGTAGAAACGGCTCAGGTCGTGATCGACTCCGGTTCGAAGCGGTAGCCGACGCCGCGCACCGTCGTGATCCAGCGAGGGTGATCGGGGTCGACTTCGAGCTTGGCGCGAAGTCGACGGATGTGTTCGGTGACCGTCGCTTCGTTCTGCCACTCACTCGAGGACTCCCACACGTGTTCGAGCAGTTGTTCGCGTGAGAAGACCTGGCGCGGCGAGCGCGCGAGGAAGGCGAGGAGTGCGAACTCCTTGGACGTCAGTTCGAGCAGCGCACCGCGCAGATGGACTTCGTGCGTGTTCTCGTTGATGAGGAGGTCGCCGAAGTGCAGCGTCGGTGCGTCGATGTGCAACTGCGCCAGGTTGGCGCCGGAACGGCGCAGCACCGACTCGATACGCGCCGAGACCTCGCCCAAGCGAGAAGGGCTTCACGATGTAGTCGTCGGCGCCCAGTTTCAGACCGGCGATTCGCTCCGATTCGAGGCCCCGACCCGGTCAGGAAGATGACCGGCACGTCACTGATCAGTCGAAGTTCGCGCAGGACGTCACGACCGTCTTCGGTGCCGAGGACGATGTCCAACAGGACCAGGTCCGGTTCCATCGAGGAGGTGGCCCGAACGGCGGCGCCACCGTCGGCGGCGACCAGGACTTCGTGACCTTCGCCAGTCAAGAACGTGTCGAGAAGCTTGGTCATCTCGGAGTCGTCATCGACGACCAGAATCTTGGTCAACTCTCTCCATCCGTGTTCGGCGGCCAAATTTGTGACAAAACCATGACAATGAGAACTTCGTACTGCGCCACGGCGCATGGTCATTGCAAACGTCAGACGACGGGTCGTCGACATGTTGACCATTCTATGGACGCCGCGTGTGAATTCCAGTTGTCCCGCAGGGAAATCTGATCGAGCGACGTGGTCGTCGACGCGCGCGTGCTCGACTCGGCGAAGCGACTTTTTCGATCGGTCGACTGAGCAAAGTGCGGTCAGGGCGGTCCACCAACATCGAGGGCCGATTCACTATAGTTTCAAGGGAAATGGCGGCAAATTGACGGCTGTCGGCCTTCGAACGCGGAACGGAAATGGTGGTCAGTGGGCAACTCAATCGGTCGTCGATATCGGTACGGCTCGAGTTTCGTGGACCAAGAATCCGGCGTGCGCTTCGAGGGCCATCATCCCTTGGAGCGACCCGACCTCTGGAAGATCTACCTCAATGAGGCCGAAGGCATCTTTCGCAGTCGGGGATTTGAGGGCACGTTGCGACGCACCGACCTCGAAGAGGGCAATGGCGTCCCGCTGTTCATCCTCGGCTTCGACGCCGACGGCAACGCCGTCGCCGGCGTGCGCTTCCACGGCCCCCTCGAAGGCAGCCATCCAGGCCGCGATCATCGAAGAGATGGCCTCGTCGCCTGAGATCGGCATCATCCGCGATCTGATCGACCACGAGATCCGCCTCGGTGCCCTGGAGGTCAAGGGCGCGTGGTCCAAGGGCGCCGCGGTGGTCGGTGCGCGACTGCTCACCGCGATATCTCGCGTCCGTGACGCACGGGATGAACTGGCTCGGGCGCCGAGTTCGCTATCGCCGCGGTGTCGGACGTCTTGATGCCCGTCGGCTACGCGACGGGTGGGCTGCAGGTCGGCACACAGTGGGTGCCTTTCCCCGACGAGCGCTACCGCACGGTCGCCATCGCGTGGACACCGCGGGCGTACCTATGAACTCGCGACGACCGAGAATCAACAGGCCTATCGACGTGAGGCCGAGCAACTGCTGCGTGGTCCATCGCGTGTCGGGCGAGGGTCCGGTCGAACCGGCCTCGACCCGCAATCGCGCCAGCCGTCCGCTTGATCTTGGACGTCGGCGAGCGCGCGCAACGTGAAGTCCTTCGCATCCTCCGCGAGGATTCGGCGCTCCAGATCATCGATCGCTTCGCCGAACAGCGTGAACAGCTCGGCGAGATTATCCCTCCGGTCTCCAAGCCACTGCTGAACGAAGGCTCGCGCTGGGTCTACTACCCGTGGCGTCGCGCCGTCGTGCGACTGCTGGCGCCGAAGTCCTTCTCGACGCTCCGACTCGACCGCAACCGCAACAAGTTGACGCGCGCCGAACAGGCCCGCCAACGCACGCTGCGCATCGGCGTCGTCGGGACTGAGCGCCGGGCACACGATCGCCCACGTCATCGCGATGGAGGGATTGGCCGGAGAGATCCGTCTTGCCGACTTCGACACGGTGGAACTCTCGAACCTCAACCGGATCCCCGCGAGCGTGCTCGACCTGGGCGTCAACAAGGCGATCGTCGCCGCTCGACGAATCGCCGAGATCGATCCGTACCTGCGCGTCGTCGTCGAACCGACGGGGGTTCGTCCGGAGAACCTGGGCGAGTTCCTCGACGGACTCGACCTCGTCATCGAAGAGTGCGACTCGCTCGACATGAAGTTCCTCGTTCGCGAGGCGGCCCGTGATCGACAGATTCCGGTGATCATGGAGACGAGTGACCGCGGCGTGCTCGACGTCGAACGATTCGACCTCGAGCCGGATCGTGCGATCTTCCACGGACTGTTGGGCGACATGGACTCGTCGAAGTTGGCGAACCTGACGACCGCGCAAAAGGGTCCTTACGTCATCCGGCTCATCGGCGCTCGCGAGGCGTCATCGCGCGGCGCGGCGTCGCTGTTGGAGGTCGGTCAGACCATCACCGGCTGGCCGCAACTCGGCAGCGAGATCACCCTCGGCGCGGCGACCGTCGCGGCGGCGGTTCGTCGGATTGGGCTGGGCGGCGATCTGCCGTCAGGCCGCGTGCGCTTCGACGTCGAAGAGATCATCGAGCGCGCTCGGACCGGTCGAGGTCAACATGGAGGCCGAGGCCGACCTCTTCACGCCGCCACCAGAAGACCCGCCGCTCGTCAGTGACGACCCGATCGAGATGATCGTCGACGCCGCGCGCCGCGCGCCGTCGGGCGGCAACGTGCAGCCGTGGCGCTTCGAAGCCGACGAAGAGGAGATCCGCTTCTTCATGGTTCCCGAGCGCACCTCCACAATGGACGTCGCACATCGCGCCACGTACGTCGGGATCGGCGCTGCCCTCTTCAACGCCCGCGTGCAGGCGGCGTCACTGAAGCGGCTCGGACCGGTGAAACTCTTTCCCGAAGGTCGTCCGTCGCACCACGTCGCCTCGATGCAACTCGGCTCCTCTGACGACGTCGCGATCACGCCGCTGCGCGATTACTTGCACAGTCGCTCGTCGAATCGCCGGATCGGCCAGCCGGCCCCGATCGAGCCCGAGACCGTCACGACACTGATGCGTGGCGTCGAACGCGAGGGTGCGCAACTCCACTTCGCCACCGAGCGCTCGCGAATCACCGCCGGGGCCGAACTGTTGGCCGCGTCGGATCGTCTCCGGTTCTTGTTACCGACCGTGCACCAAGAGATGCTCTCGGAGATTCGCTGGCCCGGTCGCGACATCCTCGACGAGGGCCTGGACGTGCGAACGCTCGAGCTCGACGCGGGCGGCTACGCCGCCCTCGATATCCTGGGGCGCGCCGACGTAATGGGTCACCTCTCGGACTGGCGCGCCGGATCGGCCCTCGGCATGCGGATGCAGGCGTCGGTGGTGACGAGTTCGGCGCTGGCGATGATCACCGTTCCTCGCGCCGACCCGATGTGGTACCTGCGCGGGGGATCGGCCATGGAGCGCTTCTGGCTCACCGCCGAGATGCACGGGCTCGCCGTGCAGCCGGCGTCACCGGTTTTTCTCTACGCCGTTGATGAATCGGACATGCGCCTCATGGCCGGCGAGCGCTACCTCGACGAGATGTTCGCGCTCTCCGAGCGCTTCCACGAGTTCTGGGGTCTCAACGACGGCGAGACGGCCATCATGGTCTTTCGGATCTTCCAGGCACCCCCGCCCTCGGTGCACAGCGTGCGCCTCCCGCTCAGCCACGTTTTGAGTCGCGGTACCGAATCCCTCTCCCCGATTGAGCCCTATTCCGTTGAAAAGAGATGAAAAGTGGTGAGAATATTGGGGTTTACTTCTTAGATGGCCTGTGTAATAATCTTTGACTGGTAACAAATCGCATAGCCGGGCCCGGACCGCGAGGTTCAGCCCCTGATGCAAGCCTTTATCTGTCGGCGAAGGTAGATCCCCCATGAGAAGTCTCAACCACTCGTATCTGGACCGCGCGGGCGAAGAGACACGCCTAGTCGTCGAGACGCTCCTGCAGGTCGTCCCCGGTACACAAATCGTCGCCGTGGTGACGAATCTCTCCAAACCCATCCCGGGCTTCGAACTCGAGCCCCTCGTCGGCACCGACGCCGAGCGCGCCTTCGACTCCATCAGCGAACGCGTCCGTCTGCAGTTGACGGGCGAGATTCCCTTTGGATCGTTCTCTTGCGTGGTCCTCGGTGTCGAATGGGGTGTCCTCGTCGATTCGATCGTCGTCCAAGATGGCGACGTCGTCGGAGCGCTGGTCGTGGCGCGCCACGGACGCACGTGGTCCGGTCGCGAGCGATCGCTGACCAAGGCGTTCGGATCACTCCTCAGCCACGTCGCCACGCTCGCGACGCGCGAGGGCCTGTTGCTGCATCAGCGACGTCTTGACGAATTGGTCGCTCAGGTGGCCGAAAGACTCATGCCCGCCTCGGCCACGAATCGCCAGGAAGTCCTCGACTGGGTCTGCCAGGTCCTTGCCGAATTCCTCAACGCCGACGTCGCCTTCCTGCGCCGAAACGACCTCGTGCGAGGACTCACCATCCTCGACGCGCAGTGGCCGCCGCGCGACGACATTCCCGACCCGGACCCCCTGGGCGAGATCTCTTTCGACGCCGACCCGATTTTCATGGCGATGCGGGACCTGCGCGCGCCGTACCTGACGGGTACCGAGGACATGAACGACGACTACCGCGACCGCACGATGGAAGGCGGCGGCATCACGCCGGCCGCCGGCGTCGCGGTGCCCCTGTTGATCGGGGACTCGACGTGGGGCGTGTTGGGATTCCTCCACTTCAACCTGCACAACTGGAACACGCCCGAGATTAACGCGCTGCAGGCGGTCGCCTCGATGCTCGTCCAGCTCCAGGGTCGCATCGACGCCGAAGAGCGCACGCGTTTCAACGCGAACCACGACGAACTGACCGGCCTGCCGAATCGCCGCGCTTTGATCCACGAGCTGAAGTCGCGCCTCAACGCGAAGCGCCAGACCGCCGTGATGGTGATCGACCTCGACCGATTCAAGATCATGAACGACTACCTCGGCCACGGCAGCGGTGACCGACTCCTGGTCACGATCGCCGATCGGATCCGCACCAGCATCCGCACGAATGACTTCGCGGCGCGACTGGGCGGCGACGAGTTCGTCTTCATCGTCGACAAGGCCAAGAGCGAGATGGAGATCCTCGCTACCGCCTACCGCATGCTCGACGTGATCGCTCAACCGGTCGCCATCGCCGGCCAAGAGGTCACCCACACCGCGAGTATCGGCATCGCGATGGCCGAACCGGGCGAACAGAGTGAACTGGACCTGCTGGGCTGGGCCGACGTCGCGATGTACGCGGCCAAGGCGCGCGGTCGCAACCAGGCCGTCGTCTTCGACCGCGAACTGCGCGAAGAGGTCAACGACCGTTCTCGTACCGAGTTGATGCTGCGTGAAGCCATCGACATGGGTGGACTGCGTCTGCACTTCCAGCCCGAAGTCGACCTCCGCACCGGACAGGTACTGGCCGCCGAGGCGCTGGTGCGCTGGGAACACCCCACGCGCGGACTCCTCGCCGCCTCGGAGTTCATCACCGTCGCCGAAGAGACCGGACTGGTCACCGAACTCGGCCGCTGGGTCTTCGCCGAGGCCTGTCGCCAACTGTCGATCTGGCAGAACGAGTACCCGGACCTACCCTTCATCGTGCGCATCAACATGTCGCCGGCCGACTTCAAGATGGGCGACCTCGTGGAGTTCGTCGAGCGCTGCCTGCGCGAGAACAACGTCCCGGGCAACCGCCTGTGTATCGAGATCACCGAGTACGCGGTGTTGGACGAGCCCGAGCGCATCGCCAAGATTTTGAAGAGTTTCCAGGCCCTCGGCGTCGAGATCGCCCTAGACGACTTCGGTACCGGCTTCGCCTCGATGACCGGTCTGAAGAACCTGCCGGTGAACCTGCTCAAGCTCGACATGAGCTTCGTGCGCGGGATCACGACCGACAACTACGACCGCGCCATCGTGGAATCGATCATCCGCCTCGGCGCGGCGCTCAACCTGGGCGTCATCGCCGAAGGTATCGAGTCGGACACGATCATCCAGAAGTTGCTGGAACTCGGTTGCTACCGGGGCCAGGGCTACCTGATCTCGCGACCGGTCCCCGCCGCGGAGCTCTCCGAAATGCTCCGCGAAGGTGCCGTCGCCGCTTCGATTCTGAGGTCCGTTGAACAGACCCCGATCGAACTGGCAGACTTGCAGCTGTGAGCTCCAAGAACGGTTCGATGGCCGAGTCCATGCGCGATGAGAGCGACGAAGACACCGAGGCGACACCCTTGACGTCGATCCACTCGGTCGAGCTCGATTCCGGTTTCGGCGGCGAAGGTTACGAGCCGTGGCTCTTCCAGACGATGCTGAATGAACTGTCCGAGCGCGAGCTCGGCGTCGGCTTCATCTACTCGATACTCGAACTCTTCGCGACGCGTCACTCGCTCGACGACGTCGCCGTCGTGCTCGTCAACGAATCGTTCGGCACGCAGATGTTCCGACTCGGCGGCGAAGCCGTGACCCCGGACATGGCGGCGCACCTCACCGCTTCACCCGGTGTGTACTGCGAACCCGACACCGTGCCGGCCGCCGAGTGCGACGCCGTACGCACGGCGTGCCAGTTGGCGATGTCGTTGCACCTCGCGCGATTCAGCGCCGCGCATGACCCGCTGACCAACATCGCGAATCGTCGCAGCTTCGACGAGGCGCTCGAAGTGGCCGCCGCGCGCAGCGCTCGCTACGGCTGGGCCTTCACGCTCGTACTCGTCGACCTCAACAACTTCAAGGCGGTCAACGACAAGTCCGGTCACGAGTTCGGCAACCACCTCCTGCGCCAGTTCGGCTTCGCGCTGCGCCAGGCCGTCCGCCAGGGCGACACCGCGGCGCGCATTGGCGGCGACGAGTTCGCGGTGATCCTGAGCAACGCCGAGGGACACGAGTCCTCGGGCTTCACCGAACGGCTGAAGGGCCACCTGGTCGCGCTGGGCAATCCCGTCGACTTCACGATTGGCACCGCGAGTTCACCGCGTGACTCGACCGATCCCGGCGAACTCCTGCGGATGGCCGACGGACGTCTCTACGAGAAGAAGGGCATTCGCATCTCATGATGTCACGGACCGAAGAAGACTTCGAACTCGAGTTGCGTTCGCTGCCCGGGGTGCTCAACGTCGGCATCACCAAGCACGCCAGCGGTGACGTCAACGTCGTCACGCTCGTCGCGAACTCGAAGGACCCGATCGCAACACGCAGCGCGGCCAACCAGATCGCGAGCCTCTACTACCCCGAAGCGGCCGTCGTCGTCGAGGACGCCAACCGCGCGCTCGTCGACAACCAACAGCGCGGCGAGGGTCCTCGCGTCGCTCTCATTCGCGCCGACTACGACACGACCGACGGCTTCTGCGAAGTGCAACTGTCCGTCGATGGTCGCACCGGCATCGGACGCGCGGGCAGTGGTCCGCTCATCGGCGGCGCCGAAGCGACGCTCGCGGCGTTGCGCGACCTCGGTTACGACGTTCCCTATTCGCTCATGACGGTGACCAACGTCACAAACGGTCGCGACTGGCCCGTCATCGTGACGCTCCGATCACTGGCCAACGACGCCGATCGATTCGGCATCGCTCGTTCGGAGGATGACCTCGTCTCGGCGGTGAAGGCGACGCTCGATTCGTTGAACCGTTTCCTCTCGACCCTCGACGGCCACGGCTGAGCCTTCGCAGGCTTGACTACGACGCGGGGATGACGGCGTCGTAGACGCGACCGCGCAATTCGGCCAGTCCCGCCGTGCGCAACGACCCACCGAGGTCGCTCGCGATACCGACACCGGCGACGGCACCATCGCGCGGCAGGACTACCAACGCGTTCTCGCTGCCACGGGCCACGACGATCCCCTGGACGCGCGCCTGGCGCGCCGCGTCATCGACCGCATGGACCTCCACGCCGGCGTCGAGTTCGACGACCGGATTCTCGTACTTGCGGTGTTTGAGGGAACGCAGGTCGCGGATCATCTGGATCGAGTCGCGACCGACGTGGACGGTGGAACCGGCGATGTCGTCCCAGGTGACCGGGATCGGTTGGATCGCCAAACCGAGTTGGTCGGCGAGATAGAGCATCTCCGCGTCGTAGACGAAACGGTCGTAGAAGCCCATGAGGCCCAGTATCCGGGCCGGACCGAGTTGGAAGCCCTTGCACCCGCACTGCGTGTCGCGCAGTTTCGTCCCGGTGTAGTGACGCACGAGGCGATTGAAGACGCGTCCGGCCAACGTGCGAAGGAACGTGTCGTAGCCGTCGGCGGTGTCCTCCTCACGCGAACCGGGCACTAGCGCAGTGTCGTGCAGGGCGATGACGAAGTCCGGTAGGTGGACAGGCCGGATCGAGAGGTCGGCGTCGGTCGCGATGACCAAGGGCGCACTCGCGACCGAGATACCGAGACGCACGGCCGCACCCTTGCCCCGGTTCTGGGGCTGTTGCACGAAGAGCACGTGCGGGAGGTGGCCGTAGACGGCGCTGGCGACCTGCATCGTGTCGTCGCTCGAACCGTCGTCCACGACGATGACTTCGATCTGTTGGGGATCCATCTCGTCGAGGACCGGGCGCAGTCGCTCGAAGCCGGCCGCGAGTCGCAGGGATTCGTTGTAGGCCGGAATGACAAGGGAAGTGGTGAGTGTCACGGTGCCCTATCTCGACGCGAGCGTCGTTCGGAGTGGATTCGTTCGCGCGAAATAACCGTAGTACGACCCGATTCGAGAACGTGACACATTGCGGTGGCCGTATTACCCGTCGCGAAAGACCCGTCGTCGCCCTCGCCATCGTCGCGCCCAGTGCGCGAGAGCGTTAGCACGACGACGCGACCGAATGTCCTACGGGGCGCGCAATATGAGTGTGCCGCTTCGCCGCGAGATTCCATTGGAATCGTGCCGGGGACCAGAGGTAGTTTTAATGCATGGGAGTCCTCGTTTTAGGCATGCATCGTTCGGGCACGTCCGCCCTGGCGGGCGCCCTCGAGGCGATGGGATTCGACGTCGGTCCCGCGGACGACGTCATGCCGCCCGACATCGGGAATCCTGAGGGCTACTTCGAACTGTTGAGCGTCGTGCACGCCAACGACGAACTGCTGGCTCACTTCGGCGGTCGATGGGACAGCCCGCCGGATTTGGCCCCCGGATGGTGCGAGGACGACACGGCGGACGAATTCGTCGAGGCGACACGCGTCGCTCTGAACGAACTCTTCGAGAGTGACCACTACGTGCTCAAGGATCCGCGGATCTCGATCCTGTTACCCCTGTGGCGACGGATCACCAACGACGAGGGCTGCGCCGTCGTCATCGTGCGCGACCCCTTGGAGGTGGCGGCGTCGCTGACGAAGCGCAACGGTCTGCCCACGCTCACCGGCCTCGCGCTGTGGGCGGCGTACAACCGAACGACGTTGCGCGACCTGCGCGGTGCGAAGGTGCACGTGTGTAACTACGCCGATCTCATTGAGAATCCCAGCGCGGTCCTCGCCGATGTCGTCGCCAGCCTGCGCGCTTGGGGCGAACTCTCCGAGGACGTCGACGTCGCGACGGCCGCCGCGTCGATCCACCCGGAACTTCGACGCAACACGGCCGTCGACCAGGACTTCGTGTCGGACGCGTCCCCTGTCGAGATCAACGAACTCATGAAACTGACACTGGACCAGCGTGGTCGACACGACGCATTTGACATGGGCACCGTTCTCCAGCCCGCTTGGTGGGAGGGACCTCTGTTGGAGGAACGTCGCCTGCTGCTGCAGTGGGCGTTGGCCCGGATCGCTGAGCTGGAGACGCACAGCGCGAACCTACTCACCGAAAATGGAATTCTGTGGCAGCGCAGCGAAGCGGCCACTCGCGAGCTCGAACAACAGACCGAGCGCCTCGAGCATCTCGAGCGACTCGCACGCCTCGTCCCCGGACCGCTTCGACGCGCCGCATCGAAGATCACGCGCTGAATCCAGGTCTGTCGACATGTCAGGGGAATCATCAACTACCACGTTCGTCATCTGGTTCACCGGGATCTCCGGCGCCGGTAAGTCGACGATCGCCCTGATCGTCGAGGAGCGCCTGGGCGAACTGGGACTACCGGTCCACAACCTCGACGGCGATGCCCTTCGCCACGGTCTCAATCGTGATCTCGGATTCAGTGACGAGGACCGCGCCGAGAACATCCGGCGCGTCGGCGAGTTGGCGCGTCTCTTCAACAACGTCGGGATGATCGTCCTCGTCGCCGCGATCTCGCCCTTTCGCGAAGGGCGAGACGCGGCGAGGGCGCTCGCGGACCCCGGTCGATTCGTCGAAGTGCACGTCGACACGCCGCTCGAAGTCGCCGAGCGCCGCGACGTCAAGGGCCTCTACAAGAAGGCGCGAAGTGGGCAGTTACCGAACTTCACGGGCATCGATTCGCCGTACGAAGCGCCGATCCATCCTGAGGTTCGCATCGACGAATCATTCGCGTCGGCCGAAGACGCCGCCGATGAAGTCTTTCGCGTGTTGCGCGCAATGGGTCTGGTGCCGGCCTGACTCAGTCGGTCGTGGGCGTCGAAGACGGCCCGTCGATCCCTGGCGTGAAGAACGGTTGCGTGGGCGCCGAGGTCTGGGGGATCACCGGTACCGCCGGAACACCGGACGCCATACACCGGATCAGTTCCATCTGACACTGCTCACGTTGTCGCACCGCCGATGTGAGTCCTTCGTTCGCTTTGGCCACGAGCGAGTCGTGCGCCGAGGCATCGAACGCGGTTCCCTCACCGTGCGTTCGTTGTCGTTCGACGTCCGCCAAGTGGGCGCGCGCCGCTTCCCAGTACTGGACCGATTTCTCGGCCAACTCGAGGGCCTCGCGCTGGTCCGCACACTGACCCGGTGTTCGCTTACGACGGGTGTAGTTGAAGACCACGAAGGCGATGATGCCGAGCACCAGCACGGTGCCACCGAGGACGAGCAGGACGCCGGCGCTGCTGGTCGAGGTCGTGGCGACAACTGATCGACTCGACGCGCCGGCCGCGGAAGCGCTCAGCGTGTCGAGAACGACGGCGATGCCAATGAGTGCCAGCGTGGACAGCCCACGACGCTTCGGATTGGGACTGCTTGACCTGCCCACGACCATCGATGACCCTCCGCGAACGAGTTCGCTCTGATGGCATGAACGATAGTGCTCGTAGTCCAAATTGTCGGTTATTCGCCCGGCGGGCGGTCTAGGACAGGAGTCCGTCGACGCGACGCGGAATCGCGAGCGGATTGCTCTCGCGAAGCGCCGGGGGCAAGAGGTCGTCGGGAGCCGACTGGTATGTCACGGGACGCAACCATCGTTCGATCGCCGCGGCACCGACGGAGGTGGCGCTCGACGTCGCCGAGGGCCACGGGCCACCGTGTTGCATCGACCAACTGACACCGACGCCGGTCGGGAATCCATTGACGATCACGCGTCCGCCTCGATGGGCGCCCAACTCGACGAGCCACGTCGCGTCGCGGTCGTGCTCGACGCAGAAGAGACTGAAGGTCAGTGCCGGTTCACTGGTGAGGATGGCCTCACGCAGTTCATCCGTCGACGCGTAGCGAACGACGAGCGCGAGTGGACCGAAGCACTCTTCTCGCAGGGCGTACGCGTCGCGTCCGACGAAGCGCGCGGCGTCCACTTCGTACAGTTGCGCCGTGCTGTGGGCGTCACTCCCGGCGTCGCGGTGGACGAGTGCGCGCACGTCGCTGATCGCGGCGATCGCCTCGGCGCCACGTCGAAAGTGCTCGGCGATCGACGAGCTGAGCATGGTGAACGGCTCGAGCGCGCTCAATCCATCGACCATCGCGGCGACGAGGACATCACCGTTCGCCCCGGCGGGCACGAAGGCGAGTCCGGGCTTCGTGCAGAACTGACCGGCGCCGAGGGTCATCGAGCCGGCGAGCCCGGTGCCGATCTCGGTGCCGCGCTCTTGGGCGGCGCTCTCGGTCACGACCAACGGATTGGCCGAGCCGAGCTCGCCGAAGAAGGGGATGGGCACCGAACGGGCGTTGGCCCGCTCCCAGAGTGCCAGGCCGGCGCCGACGGATCCGGTGAAACCGACCGCACTGACGGCCGGTGCGTCCACCAGTGCCCCGCCGGCCTCGAGTCCAAAGATCAAGTTCAGGGTGCCTTCCGGTGCCTCGCATCTGCGCGCCGCGCGTTCGAGCGCCGCGAAGGTGGCGGCGCTCGTGGCCGGATGCGCGGGATGGGCCTTGATCACGACGGGACAGCCGGCCGCCAGGGCCGACGCGGTGTCGCCACCGGGCACCGAAAAGGCGAAGGGGAAGTTCGAACTGCCGAAGACACCGACGACGCCGAGGGGGGACTTCACCCGGCGCAGATCCGGTAGCGGCCCCATGGGCGAATCGGTGGCGTGGTCGATGGTCGCGTCGAGAAACGATCCGTCGGTGACGACGTCGGCGAAGAAGCGGAGTTGGAACGAGGTGCGACGCAGTTCGCCTTCGAGGCGAGCGACCGGGAGGGCCGTCTCGGTCGTGGCCAAAGCGACCAGGTTCGCAGCGTCGGCTTCGAGCTCTTCGGCCATCGCGCGAAGGAGGCCGGCGCGCCACACGAGCGGGCGATTCGCGTAGTCGTCTGCGGCGTCCAAGGCACGCCGCGTCGCCGCGAGGACCGCCTCGTCGCTCGTCTCTGCGAAGCCGAGCGAGCGCACGTCGCCCGTCGATGGGTTGGTGCTGGTCACGTCGGTCATGTCACTCCGTTCCGGGACGTCGAATCGGGGCACCGGCATGGGCCGGCGCGATCGTCACGATGTCGTGGCCGCAGAGCGACGCCAGCGCGAGGCGCTCCAGGTTCTCGCCGTAGAAGGCGACGTTAGTGGGGGAGAGGATCATTTCGCCGGTCCACTCGTCGAAGATGAGTTCCAGGCCACCATCGTGTGTCCAACGCCAGAGCTGGTTCGGCTGGTAGCAGGAGATCAGCAGACCGCCGTCGGCGTCGATGGCCAGACCGTCGGGCACGCAGCGTTCCAGTTCGATCGTGCGCACCAGTTCGGTACCGTCGAGCGCCATCGCACTGACCGCCGGCGCGGCCGACTCGATGATCCAGAGTGTGGTCTCGTCAATCGCGACGCCGTTGGCAAAGGCCAAGGGCCGGCTGTCGACGCGCGTCGTCGTGCCGTCGGTCTCGATGACGACGATGGCGCCGTTGGCGTTGGCGAACGTCCCGGAGTCAGAGACGAAGAGTCGTCCGTCGGGAGCGAAGGCGGGGTAGTTGGGATAGTCGATGGCGTCGCCGAAGGCGCTCAGCGCGAAGGACGTGTCCATCTTCCAGACCTGGTGATTACCCGGGTCACAGATATACAGTGCGCCCTGCGCGTCGAGGGCCAGTCCGAGAAGTTGCCCGCCGTCGATGGTCGCGACGATTGCTACCGCACCGTCGAGTTCGACGCGGTAGACCTGTCCGGCCTCGCCGCCGGCCCAGAGACACTGGCGCACCGGGTCCCAACAGATTCCTTCGACGTGATCGAGACCGCTCACGAGGACTTGGTAGTCGAGGGCGTCACTGAGAGTGTTCGTCACGTTGACGTTCGCAGGCTGAGCCCGGTGTCGGCGTCGAAGAAGTGGAAGTGATGGGATTGAGGTGCACCTCGAGGTGGTCACCGACCGCGACGCCCGAGCGCGGACCCATCTTCGCGACGAGCCTCGTCGGTCGCGTCACGACGGCGCCGCTGTCGTTCACGACGACGGCGTTCTCACCTTTCGCGTCGACGATTGATAGGTGCACGAGAATCTCCGCGCCCAGGGCCTCGCGACGCTCGACGCGCGTCGTGATCGAATCGGAACCCGAGGCGTCCAAGACCTCGACGTCCTCAGGTCGGACGCCGAAGACGACGCCCGGTCCGTCGACCTTCGGCAGCGCGTGGGACGCGGCGTAGCTCGCGGGAACGCTGAGGCGCTGTTCGCCGAGGACGACCGCCACGCCGTCGGCGTGTGATTCGAGTTCGACGCGCAACAGGTTCATGGGGGGTGAACCCATGAAGCCGGCGACGAACTCGTTGCGCGGATGGTCGTAGAGGTCCTGGGGCGTGTCGCACTGTTGGAGCTGTCCGCCGCGCATGACCGCCACCCGATCGCCCATCGTCATCGCCTCGATCTGATCGTGCGTGACGTAGACGGTCGCCACACCGAGCAGACGCTGGATGCGCGCTATCTCGAGGCGCATCTCGACGCGAAGCTGGGCGTCGAGGTTGGAGAGTGGCTCGTCCATCAGGAAGGCCTGCGGGCTGCGCACGATCGCGCGACCCATCGCCACGCGCTGGCGCTGTCCACCCGAGAGCGCTTCGGCCGCGATCGAGGTACTCGGTCAATCGCAGGATCGCCGCCGCCTCGCCGACCTTCTTGGCGATCTCGGCCTTGGACTGGCCGCGGATCTTGAGGGCGAATCCCATGTTCTGGCGACGTCATGTGGGGATACAGCGCGTAGTTCTGGAAGACCATCGCCACGTCGCGGTCTTTCGGCAGGACGTTGTTGACGACGAAGCCGCCGATCGAGAGCGATCCGGACGTGATGTCCTCGAGGCCGGCCAACATCCGCAGCGCCGTCGTCTTGCCACAGCCCGAGGGCCCGACGAGGACCATGAACTCGCCGTCGGCGACGTGCAGCGAGAGGTCGGTCGACGGCGCGAATGTCGTCACCGAAGATCTTGGTGACGCCGTCGAAGGTGATCTCTGCCATCAGCGGTGCTCCTTGATGGTGGTGAACGCTCGCTCATCGGTCGATGCCCATGGTGAGGCCCTTCACGAGGTAGCGCTGGAAGCCGAGGTAGACGAGCATCGCCGGAAGGCGCTGATGATCGAGCTGGCCATCGAGTTCGGGGATCGACGTCGTTCGTCCGGCCGCGAGGACCGCGAGTCCGACGGTGATCGGTCGATCCGACGTGTTCTGGATGAAGAGCAGACCGACTAGCAGGTCGTCCCAGATCTGGACGAACTGCAAGACCGTGACGGTGGCGATCGCGGGGACGGCGATGGGCAACACCAGTCGCCAGAGGGCACCGAAGTAGCCGAGTCCGTCGACGATGCCCGCTTCGATGAGTTCATCGGGCACGCCGCGGAAGTACGTGGTGAACAAGAAGACCGAGAACGGCGTACCGAGTGGCGCGTAGACGAGGATCGCGCCGAAGTAACCGCCGGTGAGATGCAGTCGCGTAACGTTCACGAACTCGGGCATGAGGATCGCCTGCAGTGGCACCATCATCGCGCTCACGATCACGAGGAAGACCACCGTCGACATGCGGAATCGCAGCTTCGAGAAGGCGAAGCCGGCGGGCAGTCCGACGCACAGGATGATGACGATCGACGCCGAACAGACGATCGTCGAACTAAGGACCTCCTGGCCGACCGGGATGACTGACGTGAGATTGGACCAACTGAGCCAAGAGAATCCGCCGCCGGAGAGAAACTGCGCCTCGGACTTCAGACTCGTGATGATCATCACCCAGAACGGGTAGAGCATGATGATCGCCACGAGGACCATCGCGCCAAAGAGAATCCATCGACCGGTGCGACGCGGCCTCTTCACGGGCGGCGGCGCGAACTGCTCTTCGGCGTCGGGTGGCGTCAGCAGTGCGGTCACTCGTTCGATCCGATTAGTCGCAGTTGCACGACGCCGACGATGCCGGTGATCACGAAGAGGATCAGTCCGTAGAGCGCGGCCGTGCCGAAGTCGCCCTGATTGAAACCGGTCTCGTAGATGAGATACTCCATGGTCGTGGTCGCGTAGCCCGGTCCGCCGCCGGTCATGACGAAGATGAGACTGAAGAGCGCGGAGAACAGCGCGATGACCGTCATGACGAAGGCCAGTTGGATGAAACGGCTGAGGTGGGGCAGCGTGATGCTGCGAAAGATGCGCCACCGACCCGCCCCGTCGATTCGGGCCGCCTCTTCGAGGCTCGGATCGAGCGTCGCGAGACCGGTGAGGAAGAGCATCGTGTTGGTGCCGATCATGGTGAAGACGAACGTGATACCGAGCGCGATGAGCGCCTCGGACTCGTAGCCCAACATGTTGGTGCTGATGTGGGAGAAACCGAGTGCGTGGATGATCGAGTTCAACGTCCCCTGGTAGGCGAAGAATCGCTCGGCGACGAGGCCGAGGACGACCCAGGAGATCGCCGTGGGAAGGAAGTAGATGGAGCGAAAGATGCGCCACCCGGCCACGCGCTGGTGGAGCAGGACCGCGATACCCAGGGGGAGCGCGAGCGCGAACGGCACCGAGAGCAAGAGCAGGCCGTTGTTGCGCAGCGCGGTCCAGAGGTTGGTGTTGTGGAACGCCTGGGTCCAGGTGGAGGGACCGATCCACGTCGAGGTCAATCCGTTCCACTGCGTGAAGGAGTAGTAGACCGCCTGGCCGATCGGGATGCCGATGAAGCACACCACGAGTGCGATCGCCGGCAGCGCGAAGACGACGCCCGACATCTGACGCCGACGCTTGAGCGTCATCCGTCGCACCTTGGGCGCGAACGTCGGCGTCTCTGTGGTGGGGATTGTCGTGCTCATGGTGCTACGTGGTTCGTTCGATTCCCTTTCTGGTCAGCACCGCGTCCCCACCCGACCGCGACGGATCGGATGGGGACGCGAACTGGCGTTACTTAACCCGCGAAGTCCTTGGAGCTTCGCTGCGCGGCGGGGAGGAGCCTCCACGCTTGGGCCATGTTCTGGAGGGCCTTGAGTGGCGTCGTCTGATTCGCGAGCACCGACGGCAGTTCACTGTCGGCGGCGTTGCCGACGTTCACCTGCACGTAGTTGTCCATCATCGGATACGGCGTCATGTGGTCCTTCGTGACGAAGTTCAACATCTCTTGGTTCACCGGGTTGGTCGTCTTGAGACCCGAGATGTCGGGAATCAAACCGGCGGCGTTGATGATGTTGCCGGCCTGCGTCGTCGACAAGAAGTCGAGGAACTTGAAGGCGTCCTTCTTGTTCTTCGAGTACTTGGTCACCGAGAAGCCGTCACCGGGGTACTCCACGACGCCATTGATCGGCTTCACCGAGTACGGCGGAACGAAGGCCGCGACGTTGGTGCCCATCGTCGAGGTGTACTGCGCGGTGTCCCACGTGCCGTCGACCATCATGGCCGCCTTACCCTTTTCGAACTGCTGGATGTTCGACGTGTTCGTCAAGACGTCGGAGTTCGTGTAGCCGAGCTTCTCCAGCGTGGCCCAGTTCTTCAACTGCGCGACGTTGGTCGCCGACGTCCAGGGGATCTTGCCGTCGTACAGGCTCTTCCAACTGGTCAGCGAGTGCGCCCCGATCATCAGGTAGCTCATGTCGTACCAGGGGTAGAACTCGGTGCTGATCGCCTGGCCGCCGTTGCCGTAGACCATGGGCTGGATGCCCTTCGCCTTCAGCGCCTTGCAGTCGGCCAAGAGCTGCGTCCAGTCCGTCGGCACAGTCTTGATGCCCGCTTCCTTGAACAGCTTCTTGTTGTAGAACCCGATGTAGAACTGGGTCTCCAACGGCATGACGTAGGCGCCCTGGGAGACGTCGAAGTTCGGTGCCTCCCACTGCATACCTTCCATCTTCGCCAAGTCCGCGGACGGTACGTTGCCCTTCAGGTTCACGAGATAACTCGAGTACTGGAGGTCGTAGATGCCCGTCCACATGACGGCGAGGTCCGGTCCGTTGCCCGAGATCGCGGCCGACTGCAGCAACTGGAAGTAGTTCGTTCCCGGTTGGGCCACGTCCACGATCTTGATGCTGGGGTTCGCCGCTTCGAAGGCCTTGATCAAGTTCTTCGTCGCCACGGCGTTCTGTTCGGTTCCGTAGTTTTGCCACAGGGTCAGAGTCGTCTTGGCACTTGCCGACGCAGGTCCCGACGCGTAGAACGTACCGGCGAGAACAAGCGTTGCGGCAACCGCGCCGAAACTCCTCATTCGTATCTTTTTCAAAGTCGCACTTCCCCCTTCTTTAACGAAGCCCTCTCTGAACTCCGGTTCTTTTGGATGATTCCTCCTCAAGATCTGCCTACAACTGGCTCGTCGAGGTGGGGTCGTTGCCCCGGCTCGAGCGCCAAGAAATCGAAGTCACAACCGGCCGGAGCCTGGGTGACGTGTCGTCGGTAAAGTTCAACATAACCCCGTGTTACGGGTCGTTTCTGGTCACGCTGGGCGCGTCGGGCGCTCATCTCATCGACCGAGATCGCCACGTCGATGCGCCCCGCGTCGGCGTCGACGGTGATGAGGTCGCCGTCGCGAACGAGCCCGATCGGCCCGTCGGCCGCGCCCTCAGGCGCGACGTGCAGAATCACGGTCCCGAAACTCGTGCCGCTCATGCGCGCGTCCGTGACACGAACCATGTCGGTGACGCCGCGTTCGAGCAGGGGAGTCGGGATGGGGATCATGCCCCACTCCGGCATGCCGGGTCCGCCTATGGGACCGGCGCCGCTCAGTACCAACACGGCGTCGGCACTGGCCGTGGCGTCCGCGCCGGTGCGCCGGGTCACTTCATCGGTGTCGTGCATGACGTAGGCCGGGCCGGAGTGGCGTAGCAGCGACGCAGTGGCGGCCGATCGCTTGATGAGCGCTCCGTCGGGTGCGAGGTTTCCGCGAACGACACGGAATGCTCCGTCGGCGTCGACGGGGTCGGTGCGCTCGCGCACCGCACCCTTCGCTGACGGGGCCTGTGACTGCACGTCGGACATGGTGCGACCGTCGGCCAGGATTGTCTCGCCGTGGAGGAGGTCGCCGAGTGCGCCGAAGACCGTGGGAATCCCGCCCACGTCATCGAGGTCTTCCATCAACGCGGCGCCGGAAGGTTCGACGTCGACGATGACCGGGACGCCTCGCCCGACGCGGTCCACGTCGTCCAGGTCGAGTCCTAGGCCCAATCGGCGGGCCATGGCGGTGAGATGGATGACCGCGTTCGTCGATCCGCCGAGCGCTCCGAGGACCGTCATCGCGTTGTCGACTGATGCTTGTGTCACTTGATCCGAGATGGTCATTGCCGACGTGACGAGTTCGACGATGCGTCTGCCGACCAGTCGCGCGATGTCGAGATGCCTCGAGTCACCCGCCGGAATCGCCGTCGATCCGGGCCACGCGAGTCCCAGCGCCTCGCAGATGGCGCCCATCGACGACGCGGTTCCCATCGTGTTGCACGTTCCTTTTCCGAGCGTGAGGGCCCGCTCCAACTCACTCCACTCGTGATCGCTCAACTCGCCGCGACGACGTTCGTCCCACATGCGCCACAGATCCGTACCGGTGCCGATTCGCCGCCCCTGGAACGTCGCGACGGGGCGCGGACCCGAGACCATGATCAAACACGGCACGTTGGTGCTGAAGGCGCCCATGAGTGCGCCGGGGATCGACTTGTCGCAGGCCGCCAAGACGACGAGGCCGTCCAGGGGTTGCGAGCGTACCGACTCTTCGACCTCCATCGCCAGGAGATTGCGATAGAGCATCGACGACGGCTTCATCAAATCCTCGCCGAGCGAGATGACGGGAAACTCGACGGCGATACCCCCGGCACTTTCGATGGCGTCGCGCAGTGGGGCGATGTAGTCGGCGAGTGGCTGATTACAGGGATTGAGATCACTCGAAGAGTTCGCGAGGCCGATGATCGGCCGTCCGCCATCGGCGTCGACCGACGCGCCGCCCATCTTCAAAGCGACACGACTGTCGAGGGCGACTTCGTCGTCGCCTCGCACCCATCGATCGCTTCGCAAGGTCATGGTTCGGGAACCCCGATTCCTTCGGCGCCGGGCTTGGACACCGTGAGGTCGACGCCCGAGGCATCGAGGATCTCCAGGGCCATCGCGGCGCGTCGAACCTTTTCGCGCACGTTAGCGACGACGTCGCTCATGTTCTGTTCGCCGGCCGGGTAGACCATACGGGCGTTTCTCAGGCCGAACTTCGCGTAGAGCGGGGAAGCGACGGTGGCGATCTCGGCCAGTTCGTTGCCGCGAACGATCCCGCCGAGCGCGTCGGGGGCTTCGAGATAGAGGTCGATAGGCGCGTCACTGGCGGCGCGGAACTCCGCCAACTCGCTCAAACTGATGTCGCTCGGGACGTTCACCGTCGTGCCGCCCATGGCGATCAACTGTTTGAACGAGACCGGGTTGGACGGCGCGAGGAGCGCCGAGATCTTCCACACGATTGACGAGGGCAGTTCGCCGCCGTCCACCATCGCCTTGAGCAGCTGCAACAGTCCGCTGTCCGCGATCAAGAATCCGCGGATTCCGGCGTCGACGGCGCGCAAGATGTCTTCGATGGCGTAACGCAGTTGGTCGAGCCCACGCATCTGGCCCGCCAGCACCAATCCCTCGGGACTGCGCACCGATCCGCCGATGCCGTACTCTTCGCGCGGACCGACGAACAGACTCACCTCGAGACCTTCGTCCGCGCCAATCGACGCCATCTCAGCGAGTTCCGATCGCGTGAGCAACATGGCACCGCTGCCCTGGGACGTGCGATGAATCGGCGTCTTGTAGGTCCGAGCCTCTTCGACCGCGGCGCGCAGCGCCGCGGGATTCTCGACACTCGGAATCTCGATGCGATAGTGCGCTCCGTCGGCGAAGCGGTGCTCGCTCGCCGCCACGCTATCGACCGGTACCGCGAAATGGCGCTTGAGCGCCGCCGTCCCGCGAGGACTTCCCGTACCCCTAATCATCCTGCTCCCCCAATCATTGGACAACCTTCACCTGACTGTGCTGCATCCCACCCTCAGTCGACGTCGTCGCCCATTCGCCGGAGTTGGTGATCATTTCAAACCCATCAGTCCCTACAAGGTAGGTCTCTTCGATCTTGGCGCCGCCGCGCAGACTCGGGTTCCACGCGACCGCGGTATTGAGCGAACACTCGAGATTCCAAAACGGCGAATCCGTGAGCGGCGGCGCGAGTTCGAACTCGCGCTGCTCGAACGCGATGGGACCGCCTTGAAAGTGTTCGCGCCATAGGCCCGCCTCGCCGATGTTCTCGTATCCCTTCGCCAGAGCCTCGGTGGCGTCACCCCAACTGTGACCAGGGCGCGACGAACCGAGGACCGCGCGGTGCACGGATTCGAGTCGATCGCTTAACGCGATGATCGGATCGTCCGCGCTCGTGACGGCGGTGCGCGTCGCTGCCACGTGGAGTCCGCCACGCCGCGCGACGACCACGGCCATGAGCGCTTCGTGCACGACGGCGCCGATCGCGAGCGGGTGTCGTACGCGACGGAGGCGCTCGTCACCACCGACGATCAGGCAGACGGCCTTCGCACCGCATCGCTCCAACTCGCCACTGATCGCGGCCGCGATCTCAAAGTCACTCGTTACACCGGGTCGCCAGGCGTCCACACCCACCTCGAGCGCGCGCGCGGCCTGCGCACCCAGCGCTCGCAGGTCGTCTCGTTCGGGCTCGCTCAACACCATTCGTTCGCGAACGATCGCCGCCGAGACATTCGTGCCAAAGGCGTCGCTGTCAGAGAGCAGCTCGGCGGGTGCCACGCCGCAGAAGGACGACGCCGCGCGCAGGGGAGCGCTCGCGTCGAACCACGGCACGGTGACGACCTCCCAACCCAGTGCGTCGAGATCGAAGTCACCGAGCAGTCGAGGTGCTTCGATCTCATTGGTTATCAGTGCACGGCCGCTCTTCGACACGACGGCCCACGCGGGATCGTTGGTGGCCGTGACGTCGACGGGGTCCGACAGACCTCCGGCGATCCAGTTGACCGAACCCGGTGTCGTGAGCACGAGCGCTCGCTCAGCGAACTGATCACGTACGGCGGAGACGCCGGCGCGTGCGGCGTCCGTGCGCTCGCCGATACGAAAAGCCCTGTTCGGCTCTACAAAACGCTTGTCGGTATTGATTTTGCTATACAAGCATGGATTTCGTGGGTGGTCAAGTGGGTACTTGCGAAGTGTGTCGGCTAGGCCGTATTGTGTATCCCTGTGCCGAACATAACTGACCAAGACAAACGTTACGAAGTGCAATCGGTGGCGCGCGCCGCGTCGTTGCTCGACCTCGTGGGTGCCGCCGGCGCCGGGGGGCTCGGCGTCACCGAGATTGCCGGACATTTGAAAGTAGCCAAGAGTACGGCGCTTTCTCTGGCGCGCACGCTGAGCGCGGCCGGTCTCTTGCGCGCGGTCGATCCGGGACCTCGCTACGTGCTCGGCCTCAACCTCCTTCGACTGGGCGACCTCGTCGGTCAACAGACCTCGATCGCCGAACTCGGGTTGCCGACGTTGCGCGAGCTTTCGAGCGTCACCGGCCTGACCGCTCGACTCGCCATGAACGAAAACGGCTACCCGGTCTTCCTCGAACGAATCGATGGCGAAGGCTCGATCCGCTTTCACGCGCCGCTCGGTCAGCGTGAAGAACCGCACGCGACCGCTGCCGGCAAGGCGATTCTCGCGGAGATGAACGAACAGCAGGTTCGCGACCTCATCGCCGAAACCGGCATGGCCGTGCACACGTCCAAGACCCTCACCGACGTGACGGCGTTACTCGAGGACCTCGAACGCGTTCGCGCGGAGGGGTACGCCACTGACGACGAAGAAGAGGCCGAAGGAGTATTTTGCGTCGGTGCGGCGTTCTTCGATCACCAGGGCAAGTGCGCCGGTGCGCTCAGCATCACGGGACTTAAGGTCGACGTGCCGCTGCGCGAGGTGCAACGACTCGGTGGCATCGTGAAAGAGCGCGCGGAACGCATGACCTTCCTGCTCGGTGGTGTTCGCCCCGGGCGCGGTCAATGCGCGCGCTCGTCGTACGCTCAGCGCACGACGTCGCACTCGAGACGTTGGCCACGCCCACCGTCGGCGATGATGAGGTCCTCGTCGCGCCACTGCTCGCGGGCATGTGCGGAACCGACCTCGAGTTGATCGACGGCAGCATCGATCCGGCCTACGTTCGCTATCCCTTGGTCCTCGGTCACGAGTGGGTCGGTTTTCTCGTCGATGACGAGCCGAGCCTCGGCGTCGCCGGCGAGCGCGTCGTCGTTGAGGGCATCATCCCGTGCGGCGTCTGCGATGAGTGCCTCATCGGAGCAACGAATCGCTGTACGACCTACGACGAGATCGGATTCACTCGTCCCGGCGCCCTCGCCGATCGCATCGCCGTGCCGAAGCGCTTGGTGCACCGTATTGAGAAAACGGTGCACGCTGATGACGCCGTCTTGGTGGAACCGATGGCGGTGGTGTGGCGGGCACTGACGAGACTTCCCCTGCGTGAGAACCTCGATATCGTGGTCGTCGGGGACGGCACCATCGCACTCTTGGCCGCGCACCTCATTCGACGCTTCAATCCCGCTCGAGTCGTTATCGTCGGGCGGCGAGTCGCGCAAGCCTAGCTGGCCGTAGCCGCGGGCGCCGATGAGTTCGTGACGGAGACGCCTGTTGGTCGATTTCGACCTCGTGATCGAAGCCGCCGGTACGGGACCGTCGGCATCGAGTGCCATCAGTCTCGCTGCTCGCGGAGCGATGGTGATACTTCTCGGTCTGCCACCGCACGGCACCGTCATTGACTTCGCACCCGATGACGTCGTCAACGATGACCTCGTGATCCAAGGGAGCTTCGGATACACCAGCCAAGCGTTTGGCGAGGTCGTCGATCAGGTGAATGCCGGTATTCTCAAGCCCTCATTTTTGATCACGCATCGCTACTCACTCAACGACGCCGGACAGGCGATCGGCGCGTTGCGCGGCGAGGTCGCAGAGATGGAACCGCGCGGCAAGGTCGTGGTCGTGGTGACCCAGGTCGCCCAGGCTTTTACGGTTCCAGCGACAGACCGAGCCGAGTGAGATAGCCAAGTCCCATAACGGCTGCTTCGCACCCGAGGTCGGCGAGCGCCGCGACGTCGACGTCGTCGCGGATGCCGCCGGCCGCGACCACGGGGATGCCGCTTGAACAGACCTGTCGGTAGAGCGCGAGGTCCGGTCCGCGCATCGTGCCGTCCCGATCGATTGCGGTGACGTGCAGACGAGCGACCCCTGCCGCAGCACAGCGAGCGAGCGCGTCGTCGACGCTCAAGCCGCTCGACGCGGTCCAACCGCGAACGGCGATCTGGCCGCCGCTGACATCCAGAGCCACGAGGAGTTGCTCGCCAAAAGTGCGCGCGAAGAGCGCCAGCGCGTCGTCGCTCTCCCAGACCGCCGTGCCCACGATGACGCGCCGGGCTCCGGCGTCGAGTGCCGCGCGAACCGCTTCAACAGAGCGAATGCCGCCCGAAACCTGTAACGGTATGCCGTCGGCGACCTCGGCGCATCGCTGAATCACGTCGCCACGTAACGCGCCGTCGCGAGCACCCTGGAGATCGACGATATGAATCAGCGGGGGCGTCGTGGCCACGATGCGGGCCATGAACGCTTCGATCGGTTGGCGAAAGATCACGCGGTTCGAAATCGCCCTGCTCGAGACGGACGGCGTCGTTGCCGAGGAGGTCGAGAGCGGGGATCACTTGCATAGCAGCGTGTTAGCATGTTAGCATAGTGAAATGACGAGTGGCAAAGTTACTTCCGCCGAAGCCAATCCCGAGACCGCGGCGCGCTTCGATGAACTCGTTGATGCCTTCGCGGGGTTGCGCGACAGGGCAGTGACGGCCGCATTCCTGCGAGACATCTGCACGACGACCGAGATCGACGCGATGGGCCAACGACTGCAGGTCGCGCGCCTCGTGAACGAGGGCATCTCGTATCAAGAGATCTCGCGGCGAACCGGCGCCTCAACGGCAACGGTCACGCGCGTCGCGCAGTGGTTACACCACGGCGAGGGTGGCTACGCGGCCGTCCTCAAGAGGAGTCGACGATGAACCGCCGCCTTTCATTGGCACTTCCGTCCAAGGGCCGACTCCGCGAACCGTCGTGGTCGCTGCTCGAGGCGAGTGGCGTCTCGCCGCAAGAGCCAGGCGAGCGCGTCCTGCAGTCGCACTGTCGTAACGCCGACATCGATCTCCTGTTCGTGCGGGCGGAGGACGTGCCCGAGTACGTCCAAGACGGCGTCGTCGACTGCGGCATCACCGGACTCGACCTGATCTCCGAGCGCGAGTGCGACGTCGAAGTTCTCCTGCGACTCGGATACGGCGCGTGCTCGTTGCAGGCGGCCGTCTCGATGGAGGACGAGGCCCAAACCATCACGGACCTGGCGGGTCGGAGGATCGCCACATCACACCCGCGCATCTCTACGCGCGCCCTGGCGTCACTCGGCGTCGAAGCGGAACTGGTGCAGGTCACGGGGTCGGTCGAGATCTCTCCTCGACTAGGACTGGCCGATGCGATCATCGACCTCGTGTCGACGGGCAGCACGCTTCGCACCAACGGGCTTCGTTCGATCGGTACCCTCTTCGAATCTGAGGCGGTGTTGATCGGCAAGATCGGTTCGACCGATCACGAGGCGCGCCGGACGCTCACCATGGTCCTCGGTTCCGTCATCAACGCTCGCGCGAATCGCTACCTCTTGTGCAACGTCGCGAAGATCCGCCTCGACGAGGTCACAGCGCTCCTACCGACGTCGGGGTCTCCGACGATCATGGACCTGGCGACGCCCGGCGTGGTCGCGGTGCACGCGTTGGTGCCGGCGGCGGAGATCTGGTCGCTGCTGCCCAAGCTGGAGGCCGCCGGGGCGAGCTCGATTCTGACCCTGCCGGTCGAACGGATGGTGCCGTGAGCAAGCCCGTCGTCACCGATAAGCCGATCACCATCGAAGAGATCGTCGAGGACGTTCGCGCCCGCGGCGACGCCGCGCTCGTCGAGTGGTCGAAGAAGTTCGACGGCACGACGGCGTCGAGTCCGCAGCGCGCGGTCGCCTACGGCGACATCCCCACCTCGGCCGTCCTGGCGGCGGCCGAGAACGTGCGCGCTTGGCACGCCGCGCAACGGCCCGCGGACCTCACCCTGGAGGTGTCGCCGGGCGTCACCCTCGAGCGTCGCTGGACCCCGATTCGCTCCATTGGCATCTATGTGCCCACCGGTCTGGTGTCGTCGCTCATCATGTCGGGCGGTGCCGGCCCAGGTCGCCGGCGTCGAGCGCATCGTCGTCTGCACGCCACCCAACGGCTCGGCCGCGGTGGCCGCGGCCGCCGCGCTCCTCGGCATCGACGAGGTGTGGGCGATCGGCGGCGCGCAGGCGATCGCCGCCATGGCCTACGGCACCGAGTCGATCGCCCCGGTCGACAAGATCTTCGGTCCCGGCGGTGGCGCGGTCAACGCGGCCAAACTGCTCGTCAGTCGCGACGTGGCGATCGACCTGCCGGCCGGGCCGAGTGAGGTCGTCGTCGTCGCGGACGTCGGATTCGACCCGATCATCGTCCAACAAGAACTCGACGCCCAAATGGAGCACGGCCCCGACTCGCGCGCGCACGTTGTTTGGGTCGATGACGACCTCGAGGCAGCGCTCGCCGAGGTCGAGGAGTACGCCGCCGAACACGTCGCGCTCTTGGGTGAACGAGCCGAGTCATTGGCCGATCGCATTCGCAACGCCGGCGCGGTCTTCGTCGGACCGTATTCGCCGGTCCCGGCGGGCGATTACGCCACCGGTGGCAACCACGTACTGCCGACCGGCGGGTGGGCCAAGTCGACGGGCGGCCTCGGCCTCGAGGCCTTCATGAAGACGGTGACGGTGCAGCGCGTCACGAAGGAAGGACTGGAGCGACTGGCGCCCACGATCGAGGCGCTCGCCGAACTCGAGGACATGCCCGCGCACAAGGCCACGGCGCGACGATGAAACGGCCCGGCACGCTCGCCAGCTACCAGTGGCCACCATCGAACGAGGTGATCGCCGAGCGCGTGGGACTCGATCCGCGCGACATCATCCGCTTCGACGGCAACGTCGCGGCCACGCCGCCGCCCAGTGCACGTCCGGCGGCACTGGCGCGGGCCCTCGCCGACGTCAATGAGTACGACCGCGGCCGCTACGTCTCGTTGCGTTCAGCGATCGCCGAGCGACACGGCGTGGCCATCGACCAGGTCGCGCTCGGCGCCGGCAGTGACGAGTTCATCGTCTTGGTGGCGCGCCTCTTCGCCGAGGGCGGCACCATCGCCACCGTGCCGGCCTTCTCCTATTCGATGTACCCCTTCGCCGCCGCGATGGCCGACGCGACGATCGTGCGACGATCCCGCCGAGGCGGACCTCGTCTTCGTCTGTCGCCCGAACAATCCCACGGGGGAGTTGCCGGAGATTCCAGACGTACCAGGCCAACTCGTCATCGACGAGGCCTACGCCGATTACGCGGGCGTCGACGCCCTCGATCGAGTCGACTCCGGAGCGATCGTGTTGCGGACGTTCTCCAAGGCCTACGGCCTGGCCGGAGCGCGCGTCGGCTACGCCATCGCGAACGCCGAGACGATCGACCTCATCGCGTCGCGACAGGCACCATTGTCGGTCTCGTCGCTGTCGGCGGCGCTGGCGTTGGCGGCGATCGCGACGCCGCTCGACGTCACGGCGCAGGTCGCCGAACGCGAACGTCTCTCGAGTGAGTTGAGCGCATTGGGACTCACGCCGACGAAGTCGTACACGAACTTCTTGTTCATTCCGATGGAGAAGCCCCAGGAACTCGTCGACCAGTTGATGCCCTACGGGGTCGTCGTGCGCGCCTACGACGGGGGACTGCGCATAAGCGTGAAGGACGAACTCGATGACAACGTGTTGCTCGACGCCCTGCGTGCGCTGCGCGACGGCACGCCACCGCCGGGTCCCTCCGTGCGTCGTCGTCGCGCCACGGCCGAGACACTCTTGAACATTCGACTCCGCGTGCCCGGTGAAGGTCGCGTCTACGTCAATACGGGACTTGGTTTCTACGACCACATGCTCCAGCAACTGGCCTTTCACGGTGGTATGGACCTGCGTCTGGAGGGCGTGGGCGATTTAGAGACCGGCGAACACCACGTGGTCGAGGACATGATGATCACGTTCGGTGAGGCGCTTGATGAAGCGCTCGGTGATCGACGGGGCCTGACGCGCTACGGCGAGGCGCGCGTGCCGATGGACGAGGCGCTGGCCCACGCCGTCGTCGACCTCTCCGGACGCGCCACGGCCACCATCTCGATCTCCCCGGATCCCGGTATGGCCGCGCACGCCTTCCAATCTCTCGCCCAGAACGCGCGGATCACGCTGCACGTCACGGCGACGGGTGAGAACGACCACCACGTCGCCGAGGCCGCGTTCAAGGCCGTCGGTCGAGCGCTGGCCCAAGCCCTGACGCGCGACGGGACACTGGTTCGCTCGACCAAGGGAACCCTGTGAGCGACGTCGTCGTGGTCGACTACGGGGCCGGCAACACGCGCTCGGTTCGCGCGGCGCTCACGCACCTCGGTGCCTCGAGCGTCGTCAGCAGCGATCCCAAGAAGATCGCGGAGAGCGACATGGTGATCCTGCCGGGTGTCGGTTCGGCGCGTAGCGCGATGGACCACCTCGAGTCGACCGGCGCGGCACTGGCGTTGCGCGATCGATTCGCGGCTGGTTCGCCGATACTGGGGATCTGCCTCGGGATGCAGTTGGCGCTGGAACACAGCGACGAGGACGGCGGCGTCGACGGCATTGGACTGTTGCCCGGTTCGGTGCACCTGATGACCGAAGGTCGGGTCCCTCGTCTGGGCTGGGCCAACGTCGAACCGTGGGGCGAGGCTTACTACTTTGCCCACTCGTTCGCCGCGACGAGCCCCGACGGCGTGGCGACGTCCGAGGGCGTCACGGTCGCGATCGAGCGTGGATCCTTCCTGGGCGTCCAGTTCCATCCCGAAAAAGTGGGCCCGCCGGTTTGGCCTTCCTCGAGCGATGCCTCTCGCCCGTTTGATCCCCTGTCTCGACGTGGCTCATGGTCGCGTCGTGAAGGGTGTCAACTTCGTGGGACTGCGCGACGTGGGCGACCCCGTCGAACTGGCCCGGTTCTATAGCGACGGCGGCGCCGACGAGTTGGTGTTCCTCGACATCACGGCGACGCCGGAGGACAGCGCGACGATGACGTCGGTCGTCGCTGACGTCGCTGACGTGCTGGAGATCCCCTTCACCGTCGGCGGCGGTGTGCGCTCAGTGGAGGACGCAATCCGGATCATCGAGTCCGGCGCCGACCGCGTCTCGCTCAATTCGGCGGCGCTCGCCGATCCGGGACTGATCAGCGCGATCGCCCGGCGCTACGGCAGCCAAGCCGTGGTCGTCGCGATCGACGCGGGCGATGGCGTCGTGCACACCCACGGCGGACGAGTGGCGACGTCGACCGAGACGATCCCGTGGGCCGTTGAAGCGGCGTCACGCGGCGCCGGTGAGATCCTGCTGACGTCGATCGCCCACGACGGCCGGCGTGAGGGATTCGACCTGGCCTTGACCGGCGCCGTGCGCGACGCCGTCACCATCCCCGTCATCGCGTCCGGCGGCGCCGGTTCGGCCGCAACACGTCGCCGACGCGTTGCGAATTACGGACGCGGCGCTCATCGCGTCGATCGTGCACGAGAATCCCGCTGGGCTGCCGGGCCTTCGTCGCGAGATACAAGAGCTGGGTATCCAACTTCGGCCGATAAAGGAACTGATATGAGTGATGAACTTCGCGCGGCGATCGTGCAAGACGACGCCACTGGTCGGGTGCTGATGCTGGGTTGGATGGACGAAGAGGCGCTGGCGCTCACGCGATCGAGCGGACTCGTGCACTTCTTCTCGCGCTCGCGCCAGAAGCTGTGGCAAAAGGGCGAGACGTCGGGCAACACGATGCACGTCATTGAGATCACGCACGACTGCGACGATGACGCCGTACTCGTGCGCGTCTCGGCCGATGGCCCAGCCTGCCATGACGGCTCGACGTCGTGCTTCACGCCGTGGCTGTGGCGAAAGATCCTGCAACGCCAGCAGGATGCGCCGGAAGGCTCCTACGTCGTGGAACTGCTCAACGACGGGACGGGACGCGTCGCACGAAAGGTGGGCGAAGAGGCCGTCGAGTTGGTCGTCGCCGCGTTGAGCGAGGACGACCAGCGCGTCGTCGAAGAGGCCGCCGACTGTGGTTCCACACGCTCTTGTTGCTGCGAAGTCGGGGTCTGGACCCGGCGCTCGTGGAGGACGAACTGCGTCGGCGCGAATAAGAGTTCAGCGGTCCGGACCTTCAGGGGCGTCGATGTCGGACGCTAGCGTCGAAGCGAAGTAGAGGTCAGTTCAACGGGGATTCGGCTCTGCACCCAGAAGGACAATCTCGTGTTCGTAGCAACATCGGTGTCATCCGGAACGGTCGTCCTCGTTGGCGCGGTCTTTTTGGCGTCGTGCGTCGAGATGGTCGAGGCGCTCACCATTGTCCTCGCGGTGGGCACACACGCGTGGATGGCGTTCCGCGTTCGAAGGCACCGGTGTCGCGCTCTTGGTCTTGGCCGCGCTTGTCGCCGGCTTCGGCCCGGCGCTCGTGCACGTTCCGCTGAGCACCTTGCGCCTCATCGTCGGAGGTGTGCTCTTGATCTTCGGGATGCAGTGGCTGCGAAAGTCAATTCTTCGCGCCACGGGCCTCAAGGCGAAGCACGACGAGGACGCGATCTACGAAGAGACCGTCGCCACGTTGCGCGCGGCGGGGGACGCACCGGGCCGCGACCGCGTCGCCTTCGTGATGGCTTTCAAGGGAGTCTTCCTCGAAGGTCTCGAGGTCATCATCCTGGTGATCACCTTGGGCACCTCGGCTCACCGTTTGGTCTCGCGGCGTCGGTCGCGGCCGTCGCCGTGGTCTGGTCGCCCTGTGCGGCGTCGTGGTCGCCAAACAACTTTCGAAGGTCCCGGAAAACCCGCTGAAGATGTCGGTCGGGGTGCTACTGGTGACCTACGGGACCTTCTGGACGGGCGAAGGACTTCACGTGCGCTGGCCGGGCGGCGACACGATGCTCCTCGTTCCTCGCTGCGCTGTACGCCGTCGTCACGTGGCTGCTTCGTCCTCGTCGTGCGGCGCGAGTTGGCCCGCGAAATCGGCGGCCCACGCGTGAGTGAAGGGCCATCGACATGGCGCGCCTGGTCAAGGGATTCGGTCGGTTCTGGTGGGACTTCTTGGTGGGTGACACGCCGGAACTCTTCGTCGCGGCGCTCATGATCATCGGCGCGACCGCCGTGCTCAGCGAGGCCGGTCGCTTCAATGACGCGGCCATCGTCGTCCTGCCCTGTTCGCGGTCCTGGCCCTCGGCGCGTCGTTGGTGCGCGCCGATGCGGCGATCGCGGGGTAAATGACTTAGGCGGCCGGCAATTCGTAGGCGGTCATGGAGAGCGAACCCATCTCGTAGCCATCGACCAGGGTGCGGGTCGGGCTATTGGCCGCGGCCGACAGTCCCGCCACGTAGGCAAGGGTAAGAAGTGGTCAGGGGTCGGCACGGCCAGGCGGTAGTCACCGTGCGCGCTCGCGCGTCCGAGCTCGCCCGCGTCGCTCGTCATGATCTCGCGCATGTCATCGTCGAATCGATGGGCCCAGTCAGTGCCGACGCCCGGGGGCTGAAATCCACGAGCCGAAGGTTGTGCACGACGTTGCCGCTGCCGACGATGAGCACGCCCTCGCTGCGCAGCTCGTGCAACTGGGCGCCAAGATTGAAGTGGTAGTCGAAGGGCAGTTCGGCGTTGATCGAGAGTTGCAGGACCGGCACGTCCGCCGCGGGGAACATGTGCACGAGAACCGACCACGTGCCGTGGTCGATGCCCCAACTGTCCTCATCGAGTCCCACGTAGGTGGGCTTGACGACGTCGACGATGCGCTCCGCGATCGAGGGATCACCGGGAGCCGGGTACTCGACCGCGAAGAGCTCGGGTGGGAAGCCGTAGAAGTCGTGGATCGTGCGCGGCATGCGCATGGCCGTGACGGCGGTGATGTTGACGTACCAGTGCGCTGAGATGACGAGTATCGCTTTGGGCTTCTCGAGGGACGCGCCGAACCTCGCCCAACGTCTCGGTGTAGCGATTGTGATCGATCGCGTTCATCGGGTTGCCGTGACCGATGAAGGCCGCGGGCATCAAGTGGTGACATCGGACTCGTTTCGACGCTCGTCATCGTAGCGGCCGGTAATTAGCTCGATGGCCGTCCTAGCCTTGGCGCGATGCGACAGTTGCGAATCGTTCTCGGCGCGGTCCTGCTCACGGGCGTACTCATCGCGAGTGCCAGCGCGAGTCAGAGTCGGGACGCAATTACGAACCTCACTTGTGCGAATCAGATTGTCTCGACCTGGACGACGACGCAGTTGGCCAACGAAACGATCGCGATCCCGGTCGAGGCGACGAACATCGGCGCGTTGGCGCCCGCGGCGCGCGCGGGCTACGGCGGGATACTCCTGTTCGGTTCCACGGCACCGGCGTCAATGCCGCAGATCCTCGCGACGCTGCAGCGCGAACGTCCTGGTCACTACGCCTGGATGGTGATGACCGACGAAGAAGGCGGTGGCGTCGAGCGACTCACCAATCTCGTCGGTGCGTTTCCGTGGCCTCAGACGATGGGGAAGAACCTGAGCGCCCCCCGGATCACCGCGATCGCCAAGCGTGTCGGTACCGCGCTCTCGGCGGCGGGTGTCAACACGGACCTCGCGCCGGTGCTGGATGTCGACGGACGCGCGCAGTATCCGGGCGAAGCAAACCCCGACGGCTACCGCTCATTCAGTGGTGTGCCGACGGTCGCGGCGACCGATGGCTCGGCCTTCATGAAGGGACTGGAACAGGCGGGTGTGTTGTCGGTGGTGAAGCACTTTCCCGGCCTGGGTTATTCGACGCGAAACACGGACTACGGTCCTGCCGCGACGTTGTCGTGGGCGAAGTTGCAGTCGACCGGACTGATCCCATTTCGCCAAGCGATCGCCGACGGCGCCACCGCCGTGATGATGTCCAACGCTCGCGTTCCCGGGCTCTCGTCGTTACCGGCCGGCATCTCGCCAGTCGTCGTGCAGTATCTGCGCACGACACTTGGTTTCAAGGGACTCATCGTCACGGACTCGTTGTCGGCAGGAGCGATCAGTGCGTTGCACCTCGCGGAACCCGCGGCGTCGGTGCTGGCGCTGGCGGCCGGTGACGACCTGATCCTCTTCGGATCACCAACGTCGGTCGCGGCGTCGTTGACGTTGGCCGCCAAGATCTCGACCGCGATCGTGAACGCACTCACCAAAGGCACGCTCACGAAGTCGACATTGGTGGCCGCCGCGGCCCAAGACCTGGCGGCGCGCAATCAACTGAACTGTACGGCGACGACCACGACGACCCTGACCTAGAGGTAGTGCGGCGGTACCTCGCTGGTGTCCCGGCGAGTTCGACGAATCTCTTCTTTCAATCGTGCGACCTCTTCGCGCAAGGAGGCGATGACCGCCTCTAACTCTTCTCGAGAAGGCTCGGTCGGTGTCACCTCGTAACACTCGCAGATGTCGAGCGTTCCCGACAATCAGCGACTACGGGCGAAGGGCGAAGGAGTCGGATGGTCGTCGTACTCACGAGACGTACCGGCGAATCAGGGGAACAGGCCGCGCAGTTCGGTCGCTTCGGCGATGCGTTCGACTCCCACGGCGATAGCGGTCTCGCGAAGGGTGACCTCGAGTTGGAGGTGTCGGGTCCAGATGTAGTTGAAGGCCTCGCGCAGGGTCTTTTCCAGGCGGTCGTGAAAGAGCTCCGGCTCCCAGAGATAGCCCTGGAGGTCCTGGGCCCATTCGAAGTACGACGCGACGACGCCACCGGCGTTGGCGAGTACGTCCGGTACTACCGCGACGCCACGACTGGCGAGCACTTCGGCGCCCTCACCGGTCGTCGGACCGTTGGCCGCCTCGACGACGATCGAGGCCGCCATGGTCTTGGCGATGTCTTGGTCGATGACACCGCCGAGCGCGGCCGGAATGGCAATGTCACTGGGCAGCGTGAAGAGCAGGTCGGCGGCGACGGCCTCACTGTTGGGGTAGCCCACGATCGTGCCGGCCTCTTTGAAGTGGTTGGCCATGACCGTGGGGTCGATGCCCTCGGGGACGTGGATCGCACCGCGGATATCGGCGACGCCGACGACCTTCATGCCGCGGTCACTCAGGAGCTTCACCAGTGGCGCGCCGACCTTGCCGTAGCCCTGGATCACGACGCGCTGTTCACTCGCCAGTCGTCCCATGCGCTGGAGGATCGCGCTGGTGCAGATGGTGACACCGAGTGACGTCGCCCCGGCGTGGCCGAGCGTGCCGCCGATGGCGAGTGGTTTGCCCGTGACGACCCCTGGGGTGTTGTGGCCGCGCAGCATCGAGACGGTGTCCATGATCCAGCTCATGACCTGGGTGTCGGTGTTGATGTCCGGCGCCGGAATGTCGCGGTCGGGTCCAATCATCGGCGCGATGGCGAAGGCGTAGCGTCGCGTCAGTCGCTCGAGTTCGCCGCGACTGAGCGCCGTGGGATCGACGCGGATGCCGCCCTTGGCACCGCCGTAGGGGATATTGACGACGGCGCACTTGATCGACATGTCGGCGCTGAGGGCTGCGATCTCGTCGACGTTCACGCTGGGATGGAACCGGATGCCGCCCTTACCGGGTCCGCGCGCGGTGCTGTGCTGGATGCGCCAGCCGTGGTACATCTCGACCTCGCCGGAGTCCATACGGATCGGCACGAGACTTCGAGGATGCGCTCCGGGGTCACGATGCGCTTTATCAATCCCTCGTTCAAACCGAGCAAGTGCCCGGCCGTTTCGATCAATGACGTGACGCGCAGCCACGGATTGAACTCGTAGGGGACTCCTCAGTCGGACGCGTGACCACGTTGTCACCAGCCTTTAATTTTGTGAAAGCGGGGATGCTTGCAACTACCAGCGTAGGCCAGGTCTCGCGAAGTTTCGGGCCAGCAATTGACGATTGCTACTGTGACCTTCATGACCACGAGCGTTCGTCCACCTCTTCAGATTTCCACGATTTTGGCCTACAACGGCGGATTCCACGAGGCGGCACGTAGCGTCGCTGAGATGGAAAAGGCCGGTCTCGACCTCGTGTGGGTCGCCGAGGTCTACGGATCGACAGCCCTTCCCTGATGGGGTACCTCGCGGCCTTGACCGAGCGCGTCCAGATCGGCTCGGGGATCATGAACATCTACTCGCGCACGCCATCACTGATCGCCATGACCGCAGCCGGCATCGACGCGCTCTCCGACGGTCGATTCCATCTCGGCCTCGGCGCGTCAGGTCCCCAGGTCATCGAGGGTTTCTACGGCGTGCCTTACGCAATCCCCTTGGGCGCACTCGCGAGATCGTCGACATCTGTCGCAACATCTGGCGACGCGAAGCGCCCCTGGTGCACCAGGGGAAGAACTTCACGTTGCCGCTGCCGAGTGACCAGGGCACCGGGCTGGGTAAGGCGCTCAAGATCCTGACGCACCCGGTGCGCAGCGACATCCCGATATGGATCGCATCGTTGGGGGAGAAGAACGTCGAGATGACCGCGAGCATCGCCGACGGCTGGCTCCCGGTCTTCTTCATCCCCGAGCGGGCGAATGACGTCTGGGGTGCGTCGCTCGCCGCCGGTCGCGCCAAGCGCAATTCCTCGCGTGGTGAGCTCATGATCTCGGCTGGCGGACTGCTCGCGATCGGTGAAGGCGAGGACGTCACGAGGCTGCGCGAGTTCGCGCGTCCCGGTATTGCGCTCTACGTCGGCGGCATGGGCGCCAAGGGCAAGAACTTCTATAACGAGTTGATGGTGCGCTACGGCTTCGAGAAGGAGGCGGCGATCATCCAGGACCTCTATCTCGATGGCAAGAAGAAGGAGGCCGAGGCGGCGATCCCCGATGAGTTCTTGGAGCTGACGAATCTGTGCGGACCGAAGGGTTACGTCGCCGAGCGGGTCGCGGCCTTTCCGCGAGGCGGGCGTCACGCACCTGCAGATCCACCCGATACCGATGGGCGAGCAGAGCGCGGCGACGCTCATCGAAGCCGTCAAGGAGATGGCCTAGGCGGTTCGCGTCGCGTCGCGTCCGCCCGACGCGAGCCACGCGTCGTACATCGTGGCGTAGGCGCCGCCGGCGGCGAGGAGTTCATCGGGCGTGCCCATCTCGACGATGCCACCGTTGTCGATCACGACGATGCGGTCGGCACGTTGCGCGGTCGTGAGCCGGTGGGCAATCAGGATCGCCGAACGTCCTTCAAGGAGTCGATCGAGGGCCCGTTCGACGACGATCTCACTCTGCAAGTCGAGCGATGACGTCGCTTCGTCCAAGATCAGGACCCGGGGCCGAGCGAGGAAGGCCCTCGCGAGAGCGAGCTGTTGGCGTTCACCGGCCGAGAGCGTCTGGCCCCGTTCATGCACCGGCGTGTCGAGTCCCTGAGGGAGTCGGTCGACGAGGTCACGAAGTCCCACGACGTCGACGGCCGTGTTGATCTCCTCGTCGGTGGCGTGGGGTTGGCCGAAACTCAAGTTGGTGCGGATCGAACCGGCGAAGAGGAACGCCTCTTGCGGCACGACGCCGAGCTGTGAGCGCAAGGAGCGCAGGGTGACGGTCTTGATGTCGATTCCGTCGAGCAGAACGCGACCGGCCGTGGGATCGTAGAAACGATTGGCGAGCTTCGCCATGGTCGACTTGCCGGCGCCCGTCGGGCCGACGAAGGCGACGGACTCACCGGGGGCGATCTCGAGGTTGACGTCGTGCAAGACGGGTTCGTCGCTGAGGTATCCAAAGTCGACGTGCTCGAAGGTGATGCGGCCCTCGATCGTGGGCAGGTCGACGGCGTCAGGCACCTCGTCAACGGTGGGCGGGATTTGGAGCAGTTCGCGCAATCGGATGATCGACGAGCGACCCTGTTGCAGCGTCGTGTACTGCTGGACGAGTAGCTGGATGGGCGCGAAGAACCGGTTGAGGTAGAGGAAGAACACGATGAGCTGGGGAACACCGAGCTGGTGGTGCAGCACCATATTGCCGCCGATGCCGAGCAGCATCGCCTGACCCAATATGCCGATCATGAGCGTGGACGGACCGTAGACCGCGTTGACGCGACCGGTGTAGGCGTTGGCGTCGCGGTAGGCGCCCACGACGTGACGGTGGTTTCGAATGTTGCGGCGTTGACGATTGTTGGCGGTCACGACGCGAATGCCGTAGAGCGACTCGGAGAGGTCGGCCAAGACGTTCGCGATGCGGTCGCGAGCGAGGAGGTAGCCCTTCTCCGATGCGTGGTGGTACCAGATCGAGAAGGCCACGAGGATGGGTACGACGATCAGCACGGTCCACGCGGCCAACGTGACGTTGGTGAGGAACAAGATGATCGTGATGACGATCATCGTGAGGCCCTGCAACGCGAACTGGCTGATGCCGTCTTGGATCAACTGTTGGAGATTCTCGATGTCGCTCGTCATTCGACTCATCAGGACGCCGGCCTTCTCTTCGGTGAAGAAGTCGAGGCTGAGTCGTTGGAACTGGGTGAAGACGCGGATGCGTAGGTCGTGCAGTACGCGCGACGAGAGTTTGCCGGTGACGTCGACCTGTTGGCGTTGGAAGTAGACGCTGATCAACGCGAGCGCGAGGTACAAGGCCGCGCAGACCACGATCACACTCAGGCTCTTGTGTTGCTGCATACCGTGGCTGATGGCGTACTCCGTGAGGAGCGGGCCGGCCTGCAGGGTAAGGCTGATGACGATGACCAGGGCCGAGCCGGCGATGACCCACTTGGGATAGACGCGCAGCAACTTCGGCAGCGTCAGGCGTTCTCGCTCTTTTTCGCTGGGCCGCTGGGTGAAGTGGACGTCGGACTTCGGGTGGACCGGCTCGCTCGCGAGTAGCTTCGTCGCTTCGTCCATGAGCTCTTCCGGGATTCCACCGAAGGGGAGTCCCGCCTGGCCGCTCGAGGACGACGCGCTCGGTCCAAACATGGCGCCCCCCCGCCCCATCCCATAAGAAACTGCTGGCGATG
>CAVXRB010000021.1:0-56755 GCA_963764095.1 uncultured Acidimicrobiaceae bacterium
CACAATGCGCGAGCGCCTTCAGGTCGTGTCCGCAGGGGGCGACGCGCCCGAAGGCCTCGATGGCGTCATCGAGGTCACAGATCGCGACGAGTCCCTTCTCGGCGTCGAGGACCGCCGCCCGAGCGTGGCGATAGGCCACGACCGGCGTCGTGGTGGACGCGAGGACCTCGTCGAGCGATTCGCGACCTTCAACGCCTTGGCGGTGCTTGGTCTTCTTCGCCGCGGTCGCTTCGTCGAGCGGCGCCGACACGGCGCCCGCTTCGCCGAGCAGTCCCTCTTTCATGAGTTGACCGAAGCGCGTGCGCATCTGATTCATCTCGAAGCGGTCGAAGAAGGCGTCGATCTCCGAGCGGTTCCAGCCACCGAGGGTGATGTCGTGCAACGTGAAGTCCAGCGGCACGTCGCGGATCAGCATCATGACCTTCTCGTTGTTGCGCGCGCGCTCTTCGTAGGTGGCGAGGTTCTCGCGGAGCTTGGGCGTCAGGTCGCCGAGGTGGGCGTAGAGGTCGTCCATGTCGCGGTACTGGGCGAACAGTTTCGCCGCGGTCTTCTCCCCACGCCCGGGACGCCGGGCAGGTTGTCCGAGGTGTCGCCGCGCAACGCCGCGAGCAGCGGGTAGCGACTCGACTCGATGCCGCAGCGTTCGAAGATCCCCGCTTCGTCATAGAGCGAGTAGTCCGAGACGCCGCGCCGGTTGTAGAGGACCTTTACGTAGGGGTCCTCGACCAGTTGGAACGCGTCGCGGTCGCCGGTGACGACCACGACGGGGATGGACTCGTTGCGTCCCCACGTCGCGAGCGTCGCCAAGACGTCGTCGGCCTCGAAGTTCTGGACCCCGAGCACGGGGATGTGCAGGACCTCGCAGAGGTTGCGGATCAGTTCGAACTGGTGCTCGATCTCCGGCGGGGTCTCGGCCCGACCGCCCTTGTAGTCCTCGACCATCACGTCGCGGAAGGTACCGCCCGAGAGGTCGAAGGCGACGGCCAGGGCGCGGGGATTCTGCGTTCGCACGAGCGAGAACAGCATCGCGGCGAAGCCGTGCAGCGCGTTGGTGACGATCCCTTCGGACGTGGCGATGTCGGCCGGTAACGCGAAGAAGGCGCGAAAGGCCAGCGACATGCCGTCCAACAAGACCAGGGGGCGTTCGTCGGTCGCGGCCTCAGCCAACGAACTCACCCTTCAAGATCTGTTGGGCGATGTCGCGCATGCGCGTTCGTCCGCGCATCGCCGACTGCTGGATGATCTCGAAGGCCGCCGGCTCGTCGAGTCCGCGCTCGTGCATCAGCATCTCCTTGGCGCGCTGGACGATCTCACGCGTCTCGATCTTGTCCTCGACCTGTGACACCTCGGCGTCTCGTTCGACGGCCGCCGGCGACAAGATCGCCGCCAACTTGGGCAGGATCTCACTCGAGCGGAAGGGCTTCACCAGATAGGCGACGACGCCGGCGTCGCGCGCGCTCTCGATGAGCGAACGCTGGCTGAAGGCCGTCAGCAAGACGACGACCGTGTTGGACCCCTTCAGCGCCTTGGCGACCTCGATGCCGTCGAGTCCGGGCATCTTCACGTCGAGCAGCGCCAGGTCGGGTCGCAGTTCGCGGATCATCGTGAGCGCGTCGTCCCCGCGGGCCGCTTCACCCACCACGAGGTAGCCGTCACCTTCGAGGATCTCCTTGAGGTCGAGGCGGATGATCGACTCATCGTCGGCGATGACGACGCGCTTATCCACGGTCGTCCTCCGGCGTCCAGTCGCGCAGCAGTTCGTCGCGGGCCTCGACCAGCTCGCGCACCTCTTCGGCGCGGCGGTTCATCTCGGCGTTGGCGACCGCCACGTGACGCGAGAGCTCGTCGTACTCGTGCGCCTGGAGCGGCGTCTCGGAGACCAGGGCGCGAATCCTCGAGTCTTCCAGTGCGTCGTTCCAGACCATGACCTGTTCTTGGAGGACGTTGAGGCTCTCGCGGGCCTGGTTGAGCTGGCGTTGCACGTCTTCCAGCCGTCGTTTGTACAGGCGCGAACTCATGGCCGTGAGTCTAAATCGTCACCTCAAGGTCCACCAGAACGGCGCTCTTCGCGAGCATCTCGGCTGACGGCACCACACCGAAGCCGTCGGCCACGTCGTCGACCTCGCTCGCGTAGCCCTCGGTCACGACGTCGACGGGGTTGAGATCGCTCGGTTCGTCGAGACAGCTGTTGGCGAGCCAACGATTCACCGTGCGTCCGTAGGGCGATTCGAAGAATCCGCCCAGGTACGGCCGCAGACCGGCCTCTTGGGCTCGCACGATGATCGTTCGCGCGTTCGCGAGGCCGCCCACGCGCGACGGCTTCACGCAGAGGATCTCGGCCGCCTGGTAACGCACGATCTGGGCCACGTCGCGAACGCTGCGCACGCCCTCGTCGATACTGAGCGCGACGTCGAGGCGTTCGGCCAGGCGCGCCGAGTCGACGACGTTGCCCACGGCGTAGGGCTGTTCGACGGCCACCACGTCGGCGACATCACGGACCCGCGCGACCTGTTCGATCACCCGCGCGTCATCGCTCGCGGAGCAGTTGTAGTCCAACAACACCGGCACCGAGAGTTCGCTCAGTCGACTCAGCGACGCCGCAGTGAAGGAGGCCGACGAGACCTTGACGCGCACGCGAGCGCACTGTGGTGCGACGTTCCACTCACCCTCGTCGATCATCGAGACCGTGGACTGGAGGGGCGTAGCGAAACGTGGGGGCCACAGTGCGTCAATGGTCTCGCGGGCGACGCGCAGTTCACGGTCCAGCAACGCCATCTCGAGCATCGCCACCGCGGGATTGCTCGCCGCGCGCGATCCGGCAAAACGCGCGACGCGCGTCCAGGAAGGGAGTTCGCCTTCGCGCTCGAGGATCTGTTGCAGTTGGGGCAGGACGAAGACACGAACCTCGTCGACCACGTCGCCAATCGCGGCGTCGCCGTTCAGTTCGTGTGGCTGCGGCGCGACCTCGCCGTAACCGGTGACGCCGTCGTGTTCGACGGCCAAGAAGAGACGCGAGCGTTCGTCGTGGTGTTGCGCGGCCGATCGAATCGGATGGCGGATGACCGTTTCCTGTCGCCAGACGGTCGCCTTCATCTTCGCAACCTTAGGTTGACTGGTATCGTTGTTCGCTCAGCCCGGATGGCGGAATCGGCAGACGCGGAGGCCTCAAAAGTCTTTACTCGAAAGGGTGTGTGGGTTCAAGTCCCACTCCGGGCACGAATCTCGTTTCTCGATTGTCGCTTGAACTGCATGTGTCACGACATCGTGGACAGACGTCCGCCTTGGCCGACATTCTCGATTGAACTGACGCCCAGTGGCCGACGTCGGTGCCAGGCGGCGTACGCGCGACCGATCCCGTACCACGCAGCGCTGATGACGCTCACGTAGAACCCGACCGGCCAATTCGTCTCGTACGCCAATGCCAACGCCGACCAGATCGTCACGAGCGCAATGACGACCGCTCCACCCATCGCTCGCCCGGCACGGTCGGTAAAGCACTGCGCCGCCGCCGCGGGACCGATCATCAACGTGAAGATCAACAGCGCGCCGACGACCGGCACGGTCATCGTCGTGGCGCAGGCGATCACGATCAGAAAGGCGAACTCGAAGCGTTGCGGTCGAAGACCTCGCGCCGAGGCGATGTCCGGCGCGATGGACGTCAGCAACAGCGGTCGGTACAAGATCGCCACGGCGACGATGCACACCAGTCCCAGGACGATGACGGGCACTATCTCTCCGGAACTGACACCCAGGATCTCGCCGAAGAGGAGGGAGAAGATCTGGGGCTCGTACTGCGTGCTGAGGCTCAAGAAGGCGGCACCGATGGCGAGCATCATGACGAGCGCCAGCGCCGTCACGGCGTCGGAGCGGCCGCGACGACTCAGCGCGCCGATGCCGAGCGCGGCCCCGAAGGAGAAGACACCGAGTCCGATGAGCGGACTGATTCCGATCAGGTTCGCTCCCGCCGCGCCGGCGAAGGCCCCGTTGGGGATGGCGTGGGCCGGAAACGACGAACCGCGCAAGACCACGAAGAACCCGACGACGCCACCCACGACGGCGACCATGGTCCCCACTTCCCACGCGTTCACCATGAAACCGCTGAACACTACGAACCCACGTCCGAGCTGATCGGATCCGTTGACACGTGCGCCGCGGGTGCCGTCGCAGTGCGAGAGAGGGCGGCGCGGCGCACGACGGGCACGCCGGCGATCAAGTACGACAGGAAGATCAGCGAGACGATGAAGAAACTCACCGGTAGACCTTGACTCGAAGGGACCCAATAGAAACTGTCGTAGGCGAACAGGATCCCCAGCCACGTCGCGACGACACCGAGCACGCCGGCCACCACCAACGCCGCTCGCAGGCTCTTCGTCACGCGCACCGCCGCGGCGGCCGGGCCGATGAGTAGCGCGGTCGAGAGTACGGAACCCACGGTCAGTGACGAAAGACCGACCGAGACGGCCGTGGCGATCATGAAGAGCACGCCGACGCCGCGCACGTTGACGCCGCGCGCTCGCGTCAGCTCGGCACTGAGCGAACTGATGAGCAGCGGACGATTGATCGAGACGACGATCGCGAGCGCCACGATGCTCAAGATGACCACCAAAGGAACGGTCGAGGCGTCGACGGTGAAGATCGATCCGAACAGGATCTGTTGCGCCGCTCCGGTCGTCGCGGACTTCGTCGTGTCGAGATAGAGGAAGAGCGCGGCGAATCCCAAGGCGGTCCCTAAGACGATGCCCGTCGCGACGTCACGTCCGCGCTCTCGCTGCACACCGATGAGGTCCATCGCCCCCGCACCGAGCACGCCGCCGCCGATGAAACCGAGGAGCGGACTGAATCCGAAGTAGAAGGCTCCGGACCCTCCGGTCGTGGCGACGTCGGTGAGGGCGTGCCCGGCGAAGGCTTGGCTGCGGATGACCACGTACACGCCGACGACGGCCGAGACGACGGCCGTGATGGCGCCGATGATCAACGCGGTGCGCACTGGTGCGTTGGAGAAGAATCCTGGTTCGAACAAGACGTGCACGACACTCACTCCAGCGTCAGCGCCGGGTGTTGGGGAATGTCGTCGTTGTCTTGTCCCGGTTCGGCGACGACCAGGACGCGCCCGTGGAGTTGGAGCACGTCGACGTGATGGCCGTAGAGCTGGCTCAGGACCTCTGACCGGATGACCTCGTCCGTCGTGCCGCTGGCCGCGCGTCCGCCGGTGAGATACACGATGCGGTCCATGACCGGCAAGAGGGCGTTCATCTCGTGCGCCGACAGCAGGATCGCCACGCCGTAGTCACGAGCGACACGGTGCAACAGCGCCACGATGTCCTGCACGCTCTTGGGGTCGAGGTTCGCGAGCGGCTCGTCGAGCAAGAGGAGTTTCGGCTGGCTGATCAACGCGTGCGCGATGAAGATCCGCTGCTGTTCGCCGCCCGAGAGACTTCCCAGTCGGCTGTCGGCGAATCGATCGGCGTCGACGTCGTGCAGGACCCGTTCGACGAGTTCGCGTTGGCGCGCGCTTCGGCGCGTGAGTCCGTAGCGATGGGCGTCGAGTCCGAGCGCGACGAAGTCGCGCGCGCGCATCGGAACGTCGGGATCGACGACGATCTTCTGCGGCACGTAGCCGAGGGAGCGACTGCGCGGCGACAGCGGCGCGCCGGCAACGAGGATCCGACCTTCGTCGAGACGCTGGAGTCCGAGGATCGCCCGCAGTAACGTCGTCTTGCCGACACCGTTGGAGCCGATCAGTCCCGTGAACTCACCGCCTCGTACGTCGAACGTGACGTGGTCGAGGATTCGACGACCGGCGAGCGTGACGCAGATGCTGTCGACCTCCAGGACCGGGACTGCGCTCATAGCTTCTCCGTCGAACGGTGGCGCGTGACCGCCTTCTCAATCGCCTTCACTTCGGCCAACATCCAGGTCTGGTAGTCGTAACCCGGCGTGGGCATTGTCTCGTAGACGCCGACGACGGGGACCTTCGACGAGAGGGCGGTCTGTCTGATCTGTGACGTGAGTGAATCGACGACTTGCTGGTTGTAACAGAACACCTTGACCTGATGTTTCGTGAAGTAACCCTCCTCGAGCGCGATGTCCTCCGGTGACGGGATCCACGCCGTTCATGATGTCGGCCTGAAACACGAAGGGTGTAAGGACCTTCGCGCCCATGGCCTTGAGGAGGTAGTCGGCGACCGGTTCGGTCACCGCCACGGGCGTACCGGCGTACTTCGCTTTGAAGGCGGCGATCGCGCTCAACCAGGGCTGCAGCGACGAAGTGAAGGCCGTGAGGTTGGACCGAAAGTACGCGGCGTGATCGGGCTCGAGCGTGGCGAGGTCCTCTTCGATCACCTTCGCGACTGCGGGCATGGTGCGCGGGCTGTACCAGAGGTGCGGGTTCGCCGTGTCCGGCGCCAGACCCAGGACCTTCTGCGCCACGATGATCTTGCGCTTGGGATTGGACGACGCGGCCTCGATCTTGTTCATGAAGCCGTCGTAGCCGACACCGTTTTGGACGATTAACTTGGCCCGACTTATCGCCTCGGCGACCGACGGACTGGCCTCGAAGGTGTGCGGATCGGTGTTGGGATTGTCCAGGATCGACGTGACCGCGACGTACTTCCCGCCGATCTGGCTCAGTACATTGGCGTACTCATTCTCGGCACCCACCGCGACGATGGCCGAGCTCGTGGTGCCGGCCGATGCCGCGGTCATCGCGGGGGTGCCCAGTGCGACGAGCACCGTGGCGCTGGCGAGCGCGACGGCGAGCGCGAGGCGCCCGGCCCACTGTGTGCGAGGCGTTGGCGACGTGGTCACGAACCAACGATAGAATGAGAATGAGTCCCATTACAAACGAGACAGGTAGTCGTCACGAGTGAGCCTACGAAACGAGAGGAGACGACCCGTTGCCAGCGTACGAGTCAATCGAAGACCTCCACGAGTTCGTCGAGGTCCTCCTGCGCCGCATCGAGCAGCGCTACACGGCCGGTCGGCGCGCCGTGGTCGAACTCCTGGCGACCTCGGCGCGTCCCCTGAGCATCTCGGACATCGAGGAGCAGACACCCGCGATCCCTCGGAGTTCGGCCTATCGCCATCTCTCGGACCTGCAACGCGCTGGCGTGGTGCGACGGATCGCGGCCAGTGACGAGTTCGCGCGATTCGAGATGGCCGAGGACTTCCTCCACCACCATCACCACCTCCTGTGTTCGTCGTGCGGCCAAGTGATTGACGTGACACCGACGCGGGCGTTCGAACGAACGGTGGCCCGCATGGTCGAAGAGCTCACCGCCGAGCAGGGGTTCGTCGCAACCTCCCACGCCCTGGACGTCATCGGGCACTGCGCCAACTGCCAACGCTGAACGGTCCGAAGGGGCCTGCCGCCAAGCTGCGACCAGGCACGCTGTTACCGTAAGAACATGTCTGAACACGTCATCATTGGAATTCCGCGACGACGTCGTCGCACTCTTCCCCGGCCAGGGATTCACTGAGTGGCGGCGCCGGTGTGGCGTGGCAATCGCCTCGATTCTGGGAGGTCCTCGCGCGCGTCAGTGAGGCGGCCCGGCTGGACGTCGCCGCGCTCTTACTCACCGCCTCTGACGAAGACGTCGTTCGCACCGATCGCGCGCAGATCGCGACCTTCGCGCTCTCGATCGTCGGCTACTACGACCTGGTTGAACGCGGTATCCGACCGCGGTACCTGCTCGGTCACAGCCTCGGTGAGTTCAGTGCGCTCGTCGCGTCCGGACTCCTCTCCATCGAAGACGGCGCCCGACTCATCGGCGTTCGCGGCGCGGCGATGGCGCGCGCCGCGGCCTCGACGGAGGGTTCGATGGTCGCGCTCATGGGCGGTGACGACGGAGCACGTGAAGCTCTCGACGGTCTCGACCAGGTGTGGGTCGCCAACATCAACGGCGCGGGACAGATCGTCGTTAGCGGGACGCGTTCGGGCCTGGACGACCTCCTGGCTCGACACAAGGATTTCGGGTGGCGTCGTGCGACGCCGCTACCGGTCGGGGGTGCGTTCCACTCGCCGTTGATGGCACCGGCCCAGGACGAACTCGACAAGGCCCTCACCAGCGTCCAGTGGGGTTCGACGGATTCGATTCTGATCTCCAATGTCGACGCCACCGTGCACGCGACGCCCGACGAGTGGCAAGAGCTGTTGTCGCGACAGTTGACCTCCCCGGTTCAGTTCTTCGACGCGACGTTGGCGTTGCCCGATACCGTGACGACCACGATCGAGATGCCGCCGAGCGGAGTACTCACCGGATTGACGAAGCGAATCCGACCCTTCGAGCGCCAGATCGCGCCCGCCTCCCTTGCCGAACTCGAAGGAATCGAACTATGAGTCGACACGTCATCATCACTGGCGCGAGTCGTGGCATCGGCGCCGCGATCGCCGAATGGTTCATCGCCCACGGCGACCACGTAGTGGCGTTGTCGCGCTCCGGTGACGCGCCCGGTGGTTGCGCCAAGACCTTTGCCGTCGACGTCGCGGACTCGAGCGCCGTGAACGCCGCCGTGAAGTCGGCGATCGCCGAGTTCGGTCCCGTTGAAGTCGCCGTGATGAACGCGGGCGTCACCCGTGACGGCCTGGCGATGCGGATGTCCGACGACCAGTGGCGCGAGGTACTCTCGACCGACCTCGACGGCGCCTTCTACGGTGCGCGCGCGACGATGGCCTCGATGGTGCGCGCAACGCGCCGGTTCGATCATCTTCATCGGCTCGATCAGTCCCTTCGTCGGGGTACCCGGCCAGGCCAACTACGCCGCCGCCAAGGCTGGCCTCGTCGGACTGGCGCGCGCGCTCGCCAAAGAGGTGGCGTCTCGAGGTATCACGGTGAACGTCGTGGCGCCGGGACTCATTGAAACGGAGATGACCAACGAACTGGGCGCGGCCAAGGACGCCATGGCCGCGATGATCCCGATGGACCGCATCGGTCAGCCCAGCGATATCGCTGGCGTTGTCGGGTTCCTCGCCGGTAACGAGGCCCGCTACATCACCGGCGCCGTCATTGCGGTCGACGGTGGCATGGCCATGGGTCTCTAGGTGTCGGTCCCAGGGCGGGGTTTTAGTACCATGGAGCGACAGAAAAAAGGGGCAATTCCATGGACCGCAACGAAGCACTAGGCAAGTTCACCGACGCAGCCGTCGAAGTCCTGGCGGTCGACCCATCGAAGGTCACGCTCGAAGCCTCTTTCAGTGACGACCTCGGCGCCGACAGTCTCGACCTCGTCGAACTGGTCATGGCCCTCGAAGAGACCTTCGATATCGAAGTCGCCGAAGACGAACTGAAGGACATTCGCACGGTTGGCGAAGCCTTCGAACTGATCTACGCCAAGCTGTAGTGCGCGTCGCGGTCACCCCCACGGGGCCAGTTCCGGGCTTCCGGGTCGCGGTCACCGGCTTCGGCGCGATTAGTTGCGCCGGCGTCGGCGTCGAAGCCCTCTGGAGCGCACTCCTCAAGGACACCGCACCCGAGTCCAAGCGCATCGCGCCCTTTGACGCGACGCACATCGGCGGACCGAAAGAGTTGCGTCGCTTCGACCCGTTCTCGCTCTACGCCCTGATGGCCGCCGACGAGGCGTGGCGTCAGAGCGGGCTCACCGGTCCACTCGTCGACGCCGGCAGCATCGTCACGACCGGCATCGGCGGACTGCAGACCGTCATCGAGCAGTTCCGGGTCCTCTCGGAAAAGGGACCGGACCGGGTCTCGCCGTTCATGGTGCCCATGATGATGCCCAACGCGGCCACGGCCGCGGTATCGATGCGCTTCGGACTGGGCGGGCCGTGCGAAACGGTCACGACGGCCTGTGCCGCGGGCACCCACGCGATCGGTAACGCGCGCGCGACTCGTCGCGACGGGACGCAGCACCGTCGCCGTCGCCGGCGGCGCCGAGGCGGTCATGGTCGAGATCGCCGAAGCCGGATTCCGCAACATGACCGCACTGAGCAACACCGAGCTCTCTCGACCATTCGACGTCGGCCGCGACGGGTTCGTCATGGGTGAGGGCGCCGGCATCTTGATCCTGGAGGAGTGGGAGCACGCGGTCGCGCGCGGCGCCACGATCTACGCCGAAGTGCTCGGCGCCGCCTCGACCGCCGACGCGCACCACATCACCGCGCCCGATCCCTCGGGTCACGGCGCCATCCGCTGCATGGAGCTCGCGCTCGAAGACGCCGGCGTGTCGGCGAGCGACGTATCGCACATCAACGCGCACGGCACGTCCACGCCGCTCAACGACCTCGCCGAGTCGGTCGCCGTTCGCAAGGTCTTCGGTGACAACGCTCCGCCGGTGACGTCGATCAAGGGCCACCTCGGCCACTCACTCGCGGCGGCGGGCGCCCTCGAAGGCGTCGCCTCCGTGATGACGTTGGTCAACCAGTTGATCCCCCCGACGGCCGGCACGACGCGGGTCGATCCCGAGGTCGGACTCGACGTCGTCATCGGCGCACCACGGAGGGCCGACGTCGAAGTGATCCTGTCGAACTCCTTCGGCTTCGGCGGCCACAACGGCAGCGTCGTCTTTCGCCGCGCCTCTTAAGCGACTACATCGGCCATTCGTCGTGGTGGCGAACGGCGTAGGCATTGTCAAAGGCCCACCGAGCGTTGGCGATGAACTGTCCGAGGAGTACCGGGTCCTTCTCGCCCACCGACTTCTCGACCCCGGCGCGCACGTCGACGCCCCACACCGGGTAGTTCTGCACGATGTCGACGACGTTGGAGGGCGTGAGTCCCCCGACGCGATGATCGGCGTTCGCACCTCCTGGTCACTGAACAGCTCCAGGCAGTCCATCAGCGAGTAGTGATCGTCCGATTCCGGCACCACGAGGTAGTCAACGCCCGACAGGGCGCTCACCAGGTCGTGATTGGCCGTGCTCGGCAGACTGCGCAGCACCGTGTTGACGCGCTCGGAGACGTAGGCCAGCTCTTCGTTCGCCACGGTGCCGTCGATCTGCACCGCCGTCAGTCCGAGTGTGTTCGCGATCTCCACGATGCGCTGGGGCATCTCGTTGCGAAAGACGCCGACCGAGATCGGCGCCCACCGGGAGTCGTCGGACGATGTCGTGGGCCGCGTTGACCGAGATCTGACGCGGCGTCGGTCCGAAGTCGAATCCGACGGCGCTCGCGCCTAGGCCGATGGAGAAGAGCGCGTCGTCTTCGGTGGTCACGCCGGAGACCTTGATGAATATGCCCTCAGTACTCAACCGCACGTGTCGACTCCTTGGCCCCCACGATAACGGTACCCACCCGGCGTTGTTAGGAAATCTCCTCGACGGAGACGTCGGTGGCAACAGCGAGTTCCTCGCTGGTGAAGAGGCTCCGGTGCGCGAATCCGAGACCGATGCTTGCCTCGCCGCGAAACGTCATCGTCGTGAGCACCGGAGGTGCCGAGCGGACCCTTTGACGTGAGTACCGCGTCGATGCGCGCGGCACTCGGGCCGCTCACGCGAACCATCCGCCAAGGGACGCTCGAGCCGCGCGCGTCGAGACGTCCGACCAGTTCTTGACCGGTGAAACAGCCCTTGGTGAACGAGACCGTCGAGGTGACGAAGGAACCGCCGAAGCACTGTGGCGTGAGTCCGCGGGCGAACTCGGCCGGTCCGGGCTTGCCCGCGTCGATCTGCTCATCGAGCGTGTCAAACGGACCGTGCTCGACGTCGCTCAACGTCAACGTGCACGCCGTGCGCAGTAAGAACCGTCGAAGGCGCGCGAGTGCGACGTCACCGAGCTCGCGCGGGGACGCTCAAGGTGTAGCCGTCCGGTGACGGGGTCACGTACATCGACGTGATGACGATGCCGTCGGGCGCGAGCAGAAGCGACCACGCACCGTCGGGCGTGAGCGCCGCTAAGGTCTTGGCTCAACTGACCTTGAAGGAACGACGTGGCGTCAGCTCCCGAGGCCGCGATGCTCGACCAGCGCGGTGTCACGGCAATCTCGGCGTCGGTCAGCGTATCCATCGACCATTACAGTATGCGCCAACGCGCGAGACGCTCCCAACCCAAAGGACCACGTCGATGAGCATGCAGAACGAACTCAACACGATCACCTCGACGATGAACGAGTTGTCGCTCCGCGTCACGGCACTCGTCGAAACGGAGGGTGCGGCGATGCCGCCGGACATCTACTCCGAGCTCGTTGCGGCTGAGCGAACACTCGGGGCGTTGCTGCGTCGTCTCAATCGCGTGGTCGGTCGAATTGCCTGAGGGCGACGATAACCTTCGCACATGACCGATTCGTGGCAACGCAGCCACTCGCTAACCCCCGAACGTCGGCTCGAAGTCTTGAATCTCCTCAACCGCACCGAGTCACTCATCGGGCGCGAAGCCATCGACGAGGGACGTCGCCGCATCGTCGTGCACGGATGGCGCGCCGAACACTGGTTGCTCTATCACGAGGGGCTCCTCGTGAAGTACGCGATGGCGACGGGGTCCAGGAACGCGGTCGTGGAGATGTGCGGCGGCGGCATCGACGAGGACCTCTTGCAGAACCTGTTGACGCATCACGAGTCACTCGATTGGTGGACCCGCGGTTCGATGGTCCCGGTCCACTCGCAGTGTCAGGTCGTTCGAACCCTGCAACTCATGCAAGTGGCCCTCCCGGTCGAGACCGTCGACGTTCCCGCCGGCGCGACGTTGCGCAACTACGAACCGGGACGTGACGAAGACGCGTGGCTGGAACAGAACAACGCGGCCTTCGCGCATCATCCTGAACAGGGCGCCTGGTTGCGATCGGACCTCGAAGAGCGCACCAGCGAACCATGGTTCGACCCATCGGGCTTCTTGCTCTTGGAGATCGACGGTCGCCTCGCGGCGTCGTGTTGGACCAAGGTCCACGAACTGCACCCCGACCGCTTCGGCGAGATCTACATCATCTCGGTGCACCCAGACTTCCAAGGACGCAACCTCGGACGCGTCATGGTGACCCAGGGTCTCGACGTGCTGCGCAAAAAGGGTGTTTCAACGGCGATCCTCTTCGTCGACCAGTCGAATGTCGGTGCGCTCAAACTCTATGAGTCACTCGGCTTCAAGGTCGAGCGCGACGACCGGCTGTTGCACTTCCACCGCAACTAGTGATAGCCGACCAGTCGGCCGATGCCGAACGTGACGGCCGCGGCTAACGCACCGACCAGTATCTGGCGTACCGCCCATTTGAAGACACCGTTGCGCGTGAACCAACCGATGACGCCGCCCACTGCCCCCGCGCCCAGTACCGCCAAAGCGATCGACCAGATGACGGGGTTACCACTCGAGGTAAGAATCCACGGCAACAGAGGTATCAGCGCACCGAGGCAACAGAAGATCAGCGATGAGATCGCGGCGCCCCAAGGCGAACCGGTCGTCGACGGATCGACGCCCAGCTCTTCTCGTGCGTGCGTGCGCAGCGCCATCTCCGGGTCGCGCATGAGGTCGACCGAGAGGCGTCGCGCCAGGTCCGCGTCGATACCGCGCGAGACGAAGAGCAGACGCAACTCTTCTTGTTCTTGATCCGGCGACTCCTCGATCGACTTTCGCTCAACGTCGATCTCGTATTCGAGCAACTCCTTTTGCGCGCGCACCGAGATGTACTCGCCGCTCGCCATGGAGAAACCACCCGCCACGAGGCCGGCCAAACCGGCCAATCGGATGATGTTGTGGCCCGGGTTCGCCCCCGCGAAGCCCAGGATCAGCGAGGTGTTGGTGACGAGGCCGTCACTGATGCCAAAGACCGAGGCCCGGTACCAACTCCCCGCCACGTTGCGGTGTTTCTGGGGGTGGAAGCTATCACTCACCGGCCAATCCTACGGCGAGCGACGTCTCATCCCCGCGAAGGATCATTGTCTAAAGTTGACCCTGGAGGTTTTTATGACGACGCACGTGAACAGCATCGAAGAGTTGACGCCACTGATCGGCACACACCTCGGCTACAGCGAGTACCGCACCGTGACCCAGGAGCAGGTGAATCTGTTCGCCGACGCGACCGGAGACCACCAGTGGATCCACGTCGACCCCGAGCGCGCCAAGGCCGGTCCCTTCGGCGGCCCGATCGCGCACGGCTACCTCACGCTGTCGTTGATCCCGGTGTTGCTCGGCGGCGTCATGAAGGTCGACGGCGTCGCGATGGGTGTCAACTACGGAACAAACAAGGTCCGTTTCACGAGCCCGGTACCGGTCGGCGCCGAGGTCCGAGCCGGCGCGACGTTGGCATCGGTCGACGAGGTCGCCGGCGGTGTCCAGGTCGCGCTCGACGTCGTCGTCGAGGTGAAGGACGCTCCCAAACCGTCGTGCGTCGCCCAAGTGGTCTTTCGCTACTACCGCTGAGTTTTGTCCACTCCCCTCCCCCAAGGCGAAGAGAAGACCCGTCAGGTCCGCGCGATGTTCGACGCCATCGCGTCGCGTTACGAGATGGTCAACAAACTCATGACCTTCGGCCTGGACTCGCGCTGGCGTCGGCGAGCGGTCAGCGATCTTCGTCTGCCCGCCAAAAGCATGGTGCTCGACATCGCGGCGGGCACCGGCGACTTCACTCGAGAACTCGTGCGCCAGGGACACCAGGCCGTCGCCACCGATATCAGCTACGGGATGCTGCACGTCGGACGGCAGATGGACGAGCGCGTCCAGGCCGACGCGTCGCTCCTCCCGTTTCGCACGGCTGGCTTCGATGGCGTCACGTGCGGTTACGCGCTGCGCAACTTCTCTGATCTCGCGGCGACCTTCGACGAGATGGCCCGCGTGATCCGCCCCGGCGGCCGACTGTCGCTCCTCGAAGTCGCCGAACCACGGTCGGGGCTCTTTCGCGCCGGCTTTCGCCTCTGGTTTCGCCGGGTCGTGCCCTTCATCGGCTCACTCGTCTCGGACCGCGCCGCCTACCACTACCTGCCGCAGTCGACTGCGTACCTGCCCGCGAGTGACGAGATCGTCTCGATGTTGAACCGCTCCGGCTTCGCTGCGGTCAACCATCGTCGCGTCATGGGTGGGCTCTCCCAACAGTTCGTCGCAACGAGGACGTCGTGATCTTCCGCCGCCAGCACATCGCGAAACAGTCGCTCGAAGCGCTGCGCAGTATCGGCGCGCGCGACGGCTGGCTCATCGAGACCGCCGACGTCATCCGCGTGGGCTTCGGCGACGCTGTCGATCACGTGGTCTTGGGCCACGGCCTCGACGCACCGTCGAAGGCCAGCGCGACGATGCGCGCTCACGAGTTGAGAGGTGACGACGGTCCCACTGGTTCGGGGGTCATCGCCTTTGGCGCGTTACCTTTCGACCGTTCGGCACCGAGCCAACTCGACGTGCCCGAGTACTGCATCACGCAGACGATCGATGGTGACGCGTGGATCACCCACCTCGATGGTTCAGATTCCTGGCCCGAACTGCTGGTGCAGGCGTCGCCGCCGGTCCAAGAGACCCAGAGCCTGCGATCGCTCTCACTGCAGCCCACCCCCGATGAGTACGCCCACAACGTGGCGCTCGCGGTCGAGATTCTTCGCTCCAAGGAGATCGACAAGGTCGTACTCGCGCGTTCGGTCCGCGGCACCGTACCCGAACCCATCGACGCCGCCGCGGTCGCCCAGCGCCTGCACCACCGCGAGCCGCTCTGCACGATCTTCAGCATTCCCACCGGCGACCAACGTCGCTTCGTCGGCGCGACGCCCGAACTGATCGCCCGTCGCACCGGCGCCACGCTACGCTCACACCCCTTGGCCGGGACGATCGCCCTGCCGCCCAACGTCGATCCGGAGGACTACCTGACCTGGCTGCTCGGCAGCACGAAGAACCTGCACGAACACAACGTCCCCGTCAATGAGATCGTGACCACACTCGAGAGCGTCTACGACGACGTCTCGGCCGACGCCGGCCCATCGATCGTGGCGCTGCGCACGTTGGCGCACCTGGGCACGTGGATCGAGGCGTCGTGCCGGAACGCTCGAGGACGCGCCCGACGCGCTCGAGGTCCTGCGACTCTTGCATCCCACGTCAGCCGTCGGTGGCGTGCCGCGCGAGAGCGCCTATGAACTCATCCGCCGACTCGAGCAGATCGACCGTGGCTACTACGCCGGCCCCCTCGGGTGGATCGACGCCAACGGGGACGGCGAATGGTGGATCGGGTTTCGCGGCGTACTGATAAACGGCGCACAGTTCGAAGCGTGGGCCGGGGCCGGCATCGTGAGTGAGTCCGACCCCATCGCCGAACGTGAAGAGACGAAGGCGAAACTGGCCAGCTTCCTCTCGTCGGTCCTCGTCGACGCGGTTCAGTGAGCGCCGCGGCCGAACGGTCGCTCGAGCGCCCACTTGGTCACCAGCCATAGGGCTTCGATCACGATCGCGCGCGACATCTTGGACTCGCCCAGTTCGCGGTCGGTGAAGGAGATCGGCACCTCGATGATCGACGCGCCGGCGCGCACGGGCGCGGTACGTCATCTCGATCTGGAATCCGTAGCCGTCGGCGGTCACGGATTCGAAATCGATGAGTTCGAGTCCGGTCTTGGAGTAGACCCGGTAGCCGGCGGTCGAATCGGCGACCCCGAGCCCGAGCATGATCGAGGCGTACTGGTTTCCGCCGCGCGAGAGCAGTCGACGCGACAGACTCCACTGCGGGATGTGACCGCCGGGGACGTAGCGCGAGCCGATGACGACGTCGTGCGATCTCGGCCGCGCTCAGCAGCGCCGGCAGCGCGTTCGGATCGTGGCTGAAGTCACAGTCGATCTCGACGAAGTGGTCGTAGCCGTGTTCGAGGCCCCACGCGAAACCGGCGCGGTACGCGCCACCCAATCCGCTCTTCTTGTCGCGACGCAGTACGAAGATTTGACCGACGTCCTCTCCGACCTCTTCGGCCAGGTTCGCCGTGCCGTCGGGGCTTCCGTCGTCCACGACCAGGACGTCGCAGAGCGGTACGACCTTGCGGAGCGTGCGCAGCATCGGCTCAACGTTCAAAATCTCGTTGTACGTGGGCAGAACCACGAGCGTACGCATTGGCCGATTCTACCGAGGGTCACTCTCGGCGTTTTGGCGGCCGAAGTAGGGAGCGCTCGCGGGGCCGCGTTTAAGGTACTCGTATGCCCGAGCCGGTCAAGAAGAAGCGATTCGCGCTGCCGCGCGAAGTGCGCATCATCTTGAGCGTCGGCGTACTGGTCTTCGTCTTCGAGTACCTCGTCCTGCCGCAGTTCTCCTCGGCGCGCAAGTCACTGCACCTGCTCGCGACGGTGAACCCTATCTTGGTGATCGTGGCGGTGCTCTTGGAGATGGCCGCGATCTACGCCTACATGGGCTTGACGAAGTCGGTGCTCTATCCCTACGCCCCGAGCCGCTACAACCTGTTGCGCGTCAACCTCGCCGGACTGGCCATCAGCCACGTCGTGCCCGGTGGCACGGCACCGGCCGGCGCGTTGTCCTATCGGATCTTCAACGAACTGGGCGTGCCGAAAGAGACCAACGCCTTCGGTCTGGCGGTCCAGGGCACTGGCTCGGCCGTCGTGTTGAACATGATCTTCTGGTTCGCGCTGGTTATCTCGATTCCGCTGCGCGGGTTCAACCCCGCCTACGGGTTCGCGGCCCTCGCCGGCGTCTTCTTGTTGGCGGCCTTTTCGGGAACGATCCTTCTGATCACCCGCGGTCAGCGCCACGCGGCCAACTGGCTCCAGTGGATCGCTCGGCGGGTTCCCGCGGTGAATCCCGAGAAGATCAGCGCGCTCATCGCCAAGGTCGCCGATCGCATCACCATGCTGGTCAACAATCGACGAACGCTCTGGTCCGCGTTCATGTGGGCGTCACTGAACTGGCTCCTCGACGCCGCGTGCCTCTGGGTCTTCATCTGGTCCTTCGGCCACGTGATCTCGCCGATCGACCTGCTGGTGGCCTACGGACTGGCGAACATCCTGGCGGCCATCCCCATCACCCCCGCGGGACTGGGCATCATCGAAGGTGTCCTCATCCCGACCCTCGTCGGATTCGGCGTGCCGCAGAGCCAGGCGATCCTCGCCGTGCTGTCCTATCGGCTCATTAACTTCTGGATCCCCATCCCCGTCGGCGGCATCTCCTACGCGTCACTGATGTGGCGCAAGGAGAACGGACTCGCGCCTAAGCCAGAGCCCGGCTCCGGAGCAACGCCAGACGTTTGAACTCACTCTGGGCCGAGAAGTTGTTGACCGACTGCAGACGTCGCCACCGGCGATCGGTGCCGAGGACCCACGTATAGAGGTCGTCGCGCCACGTGACCTCGAAGGCCTCGAGGAGCTCCTGCTGCAGGGTTCGATTTTCGATCGGCACCTGGACCTCCACGCGGCGATCGAGGTTGCGCTCCATGAGGTCGGCCGAACCGAGCCAGATCGAGAACTCCGGCTCACCGGGCGTGCCGAAGATGAGGATCCGCGAGTGCTCCAAGAACTCACCGACCAGGCTGTGCACGGTGATGTTCTCGGACAGTCCCGCGACGCCGGGGCGCAGCGAGCAGAGCGTGCGGACCTCGAGACGGATCTCGACACCGGCCGAACTCGCCTCGTAGAGGGCGTCGATGATCGTCGGGTCGGTGAGACCATTGACCTTCATGGAGATCCGACCGGCGGCCCCTCGGTCGCGCTGGAGGTTGATCAGTTCGATCACGCGAGTTCGCGTTGAGAGCGGACTCACCATGATCTTCTTGTACTGACCGATTCGCGAGAAGCCGGTCAAGAAGTTGAAGAGCTCCCCGACGTCGTCGGTGATCGCCGGGTCACAGGTCAAGAGACCGAAGTCCTCGTAGGTGCGCGCCGTCTTGCCGTTGTAGTTGCCGGTCGCGATGTGGACGTAGCGCGCCGTCGTGTCGCCTTCACTGCGCAACACCAACGCGGTCTTGGAGTGAGTCTTCAGTCCGACGATCCCGTAGACGACGTGGACGCCGACGTCTTCGAGGGCCTTGGCCCACTCGATGTTGGCCGCCTCATCGAAGCGCGCCTTCAACTCGACCAGCGCGGCCACCTGCTTGCCTTGTTCGGCCGCGTGGATCAGCGAAGCCACGATCGGGGAGTCACCGGACGTGCGATAGAGCGTCATCTTGATGCCGACGACCTTCGGATCGGTCGCCGCTTGCGCGATGAACATCTCGACGGAGTCGGTGAACGACTCGTAGGGGTGGTGCAAGAGGATGTCGTCCTCGCGAATCGCGGCGAAGATGTCGCCGACGTGCTCTCCGTCGAGGAGTCGGCGCGGTGTGATCGGTGACCAGCCCTCCCCTTTGAGATCGGGACGATCGATCGCGTAGAGCGTCCACAGGTCGTGCAAGCCGAGCGGCGCGTCGGTCACGTAGACGTTGGAGCGCTCGAGTTCGAGTTGGTCGACGAGGAGATCCAAGAACTCCGGCGACATGCCCGCTCTGGATCTCGACGCGTAGGGCCTCGCCGAATCGGCGACGACGCAGCTCGACTTCCAGGGCGACGAGCAGATCGTCGGCCTCGTCCTCTTCCAACGTGAGGTCGGCGTTGCGCGTGACACGAAAGAGGTCCGCGCGTCCCACGGTCATGCCCGAGAACGAGTCGTCCGAGATTCGACGTGATGAGGTCTTCCAGCATGCACCACTGGTTGTCGTTGGCCTGGAGGAATCGCGGCAACGAGTTCGGCACCTTGACGCGCGCGCTTCGCTCCTCACCCGTCACGTCGTCGCGCACGTAGACCGCGATGTTGAGTGACAGATTCGAGATCATCGGGAATGGGTGTCCCGGATCGACGGCCAACGGCGTCAACACGGGATAGACGTTCTCGTCGAAGTACTTCGTCATCCGGTCGTGGTCTTCGGCGCCGAGTGAACTGAAGGGAACTATCGCGATGCCGCTTTGCGCTAACTCCGGCAGTAAGACGTCGAGCACCAATCGGTCCTGACGCTCGACGAGGGCGAGGACGCGTTCGCGGATCGATTCGAGCTGTTGACGTGGTCGAACGCCATCGATCGAGGGCGTCTGCACGCCGGCGGCGACCTTGTCCTCAAGGCTCACGACCCGCACCTGGAAGAACTCGTCGATCATGTCGGCGAAGATCGCGACGAACTTGCAGCGGTCCAGTATCGGCAACATGTGGTCGTCGGCGAGGTCGAGAAGTCGTGCGCCAAACTCGAGACGCGACAGTTCACGACTCGAAAAGCGCTCCGGTCCGAAGGATTGGACGTCGATGACGAGCGCGCCTGATTCCTCGGCGTCCATGAGATCCATTAGACCATCGTACGGCCAGTACTGTTGATTTGTGGCGAGACACGCGAATACTGCCGTTGTCGCGGCAAAGCGCTCATCCGTCACACGCGTGTCACAAGGTCGTCTCACAGAACTCAGCCTGTTGATACTCGCGTGGGTGATCGTCACGTCCTTCTACGTGCTCGCGTCACTCGGTGCGCAAGGTCACTTACCTGACCGGCTTGGTGTCTTCCTCACGTCAATCGTCGCGATCACGCTCGCCCTGCACGTGTTCATTCGCTACCTCGCTCCGAACGCCTCGCAGGTCCTCTTGCCGATCGCCACGTTGCTCAACGGTGTGGGCTACGTCGAGATCGCGCGGTGGGATCCCCAAGCTGCCGGCTACCAGGCGCTCTGGTTCCTGGTGAGCGCGGGCGGCCTCGTCGCCACGCTGATCGTGGTACGTCGGGTGCGCGATCTCGATCGGTACCGCTATATGACGTTGCTCGTCGCGGTCGGTCTATTACTGATGCCACTCCTACCCCACATCGGTCAGAACATCAACGGCGCGCGGCTCTGGGTCTACCTCGGACCAATCTCGTTCCAGCCGGTCGAGATCGCCAAGATCCTCCTGGTCTTCTTCTTTGCGTCGTACTTCGCTGCCAATCGCGAACTGCTCTCGACACCCACGCAACGAATCGGCCGACGCCAGATCGTCCCGCCGAAGGTTCTCTTGCCCATCCTTTTCGCCTGGGGCTTCTCGATGGCGATCCTCGGTGCGGAGAATGACATCGGTTTCGCCCTCTTGCTGTTCGCGCTCTTCATCTCGATGCTCTGGGTCACGACCGGCCTCAAGTCCTACGTGGTCCTCGGGATGGGTCTGTTCGTCGGTGGCATGTACGTCGCGGCGCGTTACTTCTCACAGGTGCACTTGCGCGTGACCGACTGGCTGAATCCGTGGGGCGCCTGCGCGATGCAAGGCGTGCACCAGACCTGCCAACTCGCTTGGGCGCAATACGCGATCGCCGGCGGAGGTATGACGGGCACCGGCTTGGGACTCGGCGCTCCCCAGACGGGGTACATCTCCTATCTCACGTCCGACATGATCCTGGCCGCGGTCGGCGAAGAACTCGGATTCCTCGGGATCATCCTGATCGTCTGTCTCTTCGCCGCGTTCGTCGGTGAAGGGTTCGCCATCGCGCAACGCGCGACGTCGGACTACGTTCGCCTCGCCGCGACGGGCCTTACGGCGCTGATGGGCTTTCAGGCGTTCTTCATCATGGCCGGTGTCCTTCGCGTACTGCCCTTCACCGGGATCACTCTCCCCTTCGTCGCCTACGGCGGCAGTTCGCTCTTCGCGAACTATCTGATCGTCGCCCTCTTGCTGCGAATATCGGATGAGAACAGCCTCGATCGTCGCGGTGGCGAGATCGTCGCCGTGAAATTCAAGAAACCGTAACCACGTTTTCGGCCTTTTCGGGCCAAATGGTCTCTACCATCGTGGCTACCACGTCAAACGAGAGGAACTTTGTTGACTCTCATCCGCGTCTCGATTCGAACCACGGTGGCGTGCGCGCTGCTCGGTTCACTGGCGATCGTCCAATCGGCGACGGGGGCCTCTCAGGCCTTCGGCGCCTCGATCGCTCGCTGCCAGGAGACCCAGTTGGACGTCCACTGGGCATCGGCGGGCGCCGGCCTCGGACACGTGGGCTCACTTATCGTGATCTCCAATATCAGTTCGTCCGCGTGCAAGATGACGGGCTACCCGTCAGTGCGGATGACCGGCGGCCCGAGCGTGGTGGCCGCCGTCGCGAAGAAGACGCGCAACGGCTATTTGGGAGGCCTGGGTGGAACAGGCACCGCGGTCGCGATTCCGAACGTCACGCTGAAGGCACACGGAGGATCGGCGTCCAGCCTCGTCGAGGGGGGCGACGTCCCCGTCGGCACGGCCGTCGAGTGCGTCTACTACTCGAAGATCTTCGTCACGCTTCCGGGGCTGAGCCCACCGTATCGATTCACCTCGAAGTTTCCCGGTTGCGTCCGACCGCAGGTCCACCCAATCGTCAAGGGCACGCACGGGACGCAAGCCAAGTAGACGGCGTTGCGGCTCCTAGGCGTAGAACGCTTGCAGCACTGACTCGGCGCAGAGCACCGGCGCGCGTACGCCCTGGCGCGTCGCCAGAATCAATGCGTCACTGGTGCGACAGTCGAAGACCTCGTGTCCCCTCGGCGTCATGAGGTCCAGTTCGGCGTAGAAGACGCCGCCGTCGTAGCGGGTGATCCGCGCCGCGACGATGTCGGCGTTCAGTCGTCGTAGGACCTCGGCCATCACCTCGTGCGTGCCCGGTCGCCGTCCGTCGATCTTGTCCAGCGCGTTGTGCAACGCGACGGCCTCGGCGAGGGCGATCGGGATCGCGAGGTATCGATACGGCGTCTCTTCTTCGATCAGGTGCACCAGCGGCGAAGAGTCCGAGAGGTCGAAGAGCACCGATTCGATGCTCATCACGTTGAACTTCAACGTGTCGGGATCGACCTCTTCGACGACGTCCGCGGCGACTTCTGCGTCCAGCGCGTCGGTGGCGATTGGTTCGCTCGACACCTCGCTCGCGGACGTTGGTTCCTCACTCATCAGGGGCTCAGCCTAATTGCCGGTACGGCGCGAAATGGAGAGCACGAGTCCGCCCGCGGTGAAGAAGACGAGCGCGGAGGATCCTCCGTAACTCAGGAGTGGTAGCGGGATGCCGGTGACCGGCATGATGCCCATGGTCATCCCGATGTTCTCGAAACAGCTGAAGGCGAAGAAGACGAACACGCCGATGCAGATGATCCGGCCCATGGTGTCCTTGGCCAAGCGACCGATGCGAAAGAGCCGAAATGCCACGAAGGCGAGCAGGAGCAGGATCAACATCGAACCGATGAACCCGACCTGCTCACCGATCGCCGTGAAGATGAAGTCGGTGTGCTGCTCGGGTACGTAACCCAGGTTCGTCTGGAGACCGTTGAACAGGCCGACGCCGTGCAGGCCGCCCGAACCGATGGCGTTCTTGGCGTTGTCGACGTTGTAGATGTACTTGGCCCACTGCGCGCTGGTCGAGTTCTGGTGCAAGAAACCGGCGAAGCGGTCAATGGCGTAACGCCCGACGAGGTCCAGGTAGAACGCGGCGACCACCCCCGCCGAGCCGAGTACCGCCAGCAGCGTCAGTAGCCGCGGCGGTACGCCCGCCACCACCAACATGGCGCCGACGCAGAGCACCATGATGATCGCCGTGCCGAGGTCGGGCTGGAGGACGATGAAGATGAGCGGCACGGCCGACATCATCAGCAATCGGGCGACGTCGTACATGGTGAGTCCGTCAGGTCGTCGCTGACAGTACGTCGCGATCGCCAGGATCAGTATCAGCACCGTGAACTCACTCGGTTGAATCTGGAAGATGCCGACGCTGTACCAGCGCAACGCACCCTGGGCCGACGAGCCGACGACGTAGACGCCCGCCAGACTCAGCAGACTCAAGACGTAGAGCGGCGTTGTCACGATCTCGAGGCGTCGATAGTCGATCAGCGAGACCACGTACATCACGACGATGCCGAGCCCGACGAAGACGGCTTGACGTTCCAGGTAGTAGTGCGGGCTGTCGCCGGCGTTGATCAGTCCTTGACGCGTCGCGCTGTAGATCATGACGACGCCGGTGACGCCGAGCGCGATGAGTCCGCACGCGAGTCCGAGGTCCAACCGGTCCTTCGACCGAATGCGCGACGACATCGAACTGAGACTGAGGGTATCGGTCACGAGATGGCCTTCAAGAGCTGGCCGGCGTCGATGGGCACGTCCCACCACCACTGCAGCTGCAGCGCAGCCTGATAGGCGAGCATCCCGAGGCCGTTCGAGGTCAAACAACCCGATCGCTCGTGCAGCGCGCGCCACGACGACATCCGCGGTTCGTACGTGATGTCGACGGCGATCGTGTGCGCGCCGACGCCCTGCATGACCGCTGCGTCATCGGTTCGACCGGCGATGGGCGTGGTGTTGACGATCACGTCGACGGGCCGGTAGGTCAGCGAGAAGTCGTGGACGTTCTTATGACGTGCGACGAGTTCCTCGACCGTAGCCTCGTTTCGCCCGTGCACCGCGACCGAGGCCACGTCGTGACGAACGAGACCGTCGACGATGGCACTCGCCGCTCCCCCGGAACCGAGCACTACGACGTGCGCGCCTTCGACGCCGACATCAAACTGTCCGCGTAGGGCGTTGACGAATCCGTCACCGTCGGTGGAGGCGCCGAGAAGCTTTCCGTCGCGCATGAGCAGTGAGTTGACGGACCTCGTACGCATGGCGACGTCGTCGACCTCGTCACAGATCTCGATGCCGAAGGCCTTCAGCGGCATCGTGATCGAGAGGCCGTCGAACTCCTTGCGCATTGCTTTGTTCAGTTTGGTCTTGTCCTTCGCCCCGAGCTCGACTCGGCGCGACGTTCCTTCGAAGCCGGCCATCGCCAGAGCGGCCTCGTGCAGTTGGGGCGTGAGCGAATCAGCGATCGGTGAGCCCGCGATGCCGAGTCGCCAGTTCACCCGATGCCCCTCGACTCGGCCAACCGCTCCTCTTTCAACTGCTGGGCGAACGTCGTCGAGAACGCCATCTGGCCGTCCTCATTGATCAACGTGAAGTACAACCACGATCCCGCCGGCGGGTGCAGCGTCGCGCGCATGGCGATGGTCGAGATGGCGCAGATCGGTGTCGGGGTGAGCCCGGTGTTCAAGTAGGTGTTGTAGGGCTCCTGGGTCTGCAGCATCGCGGGCGTGACCGTCCCGCCGTCCATTCCGAGGTAGTAAAGGACCGTCGCGTCCATCTGGAGAGGACCGCCGCGCGCGAGCCGGTTGTAGATAACCCGCGCGACCTTTGGCATATTCACAGGGTAATAGCCCTCCTTCTCCACGATGGAGGCGGCGATGACCAACTGATAGGCGTTGAGTCCTTGGTAGGTGCGTCGACGGCGTCAAGCCAACCGACGCGGCCTGTTTGACGAATCGATCCGCCATCGCCGTGACGAGTGACGACGGCGACTCTCCCGGCGTGACGATGTATTGACCGGTACCGATCATGCCTTCGAGCGAGCCGATAGTGTGAAACGGGCGTCGACCGAGTGCGTCGATTTCGCAATGTCGAGGAAGTGTCCCCGAAGCCCGCGCTCTCGCCGTCGGCGACGACGTTGACGGCCACTTCGTGCAACGTCTGTCCCGCGAGGACGTCAACGGTCACGACGTTGGGCGGTCCACTGAAGATCGACGGACGTGTGAGAAGGAAGAGCCCTGCGCGATCTGGTACGAGCCCGGAGCGACCTGAAACGAACCGAAGATGGTCGTGTCGATGTCGAAGGCGAGGGTGGAGGCGATGACACCTTTGGCGTGCATCTGCGTGGCGACGGCCGACAAAGACTCGCCGGTATGTCACCGTGACGATGACGTCCTTGCCCTTGCCGTGAAAGATCGGATCGACCTGGAGAGCGAACCACGCCACCATCACCACGATGACGACGACAGACCGGCAAGAATTCGGCCCAGCGGCTTACTCAGCATTGAGCCCATCTAGATAGTTTTGCAGCATGATGACGGCGGCCGCGCTGTCGATACGATCACGCGACTCCTTCTCGTCAATCCGGCCTCTGACAACGACTTTTGCGCGTCGCGCGTCGTCAGACGTTCGTCCCACTGAATCACCGGCACGGTGACATCTGCGCGCACTTGTGAGAAGAACTCGTCGGCGTCGGCGGTACTCGCGGTCGTCGTTGCCCGCGAGCGCAACCGGTCGCCCGATCACGATGCTCCCGATCATCTTACTTTCGATGAGTTCGCTGAGACGCGACAACGTCGCGGCGTCGCGCGCAATAGCCGGCCGAGGAAACGCCATCGACTGCTCCGAGTTCGTGATGGCCAGGCCGCATCGCTTGGATACCGGGATCGATTCCGAGAACTCGTGCCATCGAGAACTACAGCGCCGCCGCCGCGCTCAAGACGGCATCGATGCCACCGGGATTACGCCCGCCCGCCAGCGCCAGACGCGCCGAACCGCCGCCACCGCCGCCGACAGCGCCAGCGAGTTCCTTGACCGCGCTGTGGCGTCGATGGTCTCGTCGCTCGCCACGGCGATCGACACCTTGTCCTCCAACGACCGACCAGCACGACAACACGGCGGCCGCGTCGCTGGAGGTCGGCCGCGAGTGTTCGAAGTTGTTCGCCGGGGTAGCCGTCGACCCGCGCTACCAACACGTCCGAAGTGGTCTGGGCGTGCAACTCCTCGGCGAATCGTGAGAGTTGTGCCTGACGCAGCGACGAAAGTTCCTTCTCGAACTCGCGTTGACGTTCGATGACTCGCTCCAACGCCGGCACGACGTCATCGACCGAGGACTTCAAGATGTCGGCGCCACCGAGCCGAGCGCCGTCTCCATGTCGTGGCTGCGCTGGTAGGCGCCCATGGCGCTGACGCCCTCGATACGCCGCGTGTTCGAGCCGATCGAGACTCGCTCACGATCTGAATCTGACCGATGTCACCGAGACGATCGACGTGGGTCCCGCCGCAGAACTCGAGACTGTGGGCGCCGGCGCGCACCACCCGCACGCGGTCACCGTACTTGTCGCCAAAGAAGGCGATGGCCCCCATGGTCTCGGCGTCCTTCTTGGTCGTCTGGATGGTGTTGACCTCTTCGTTCGCGACGACGTCGGTGTTCACCAGGGTCAAGATCTCCGCCGTCTCGTCCGGGCTCACGCCGCTCCCGTGCGAGAAGTCGAAGCGCAACCGGTCCGGTCCAACGAACGAGCCCTGCTGGCGGACGTGGTCGCCCAAGACCGTTCGCAGTCCCGCGTGCAGGAGGTGCGTCGCGGTGTGGTTGCGCCGCGTGGCTTCACGACGCTCCGGATCGATCGTCGCGACAGCGACCTGACCGGGCAACAACTCGCCGGTCAAAAGACCGCGGTGCGCAAAGAGGCCGCCGGCGACGTTTTGGACGTCGAGCACCTTGAAACTGCCGGTCTCGGTGACGATCATCCCGGTGTCGGCGACTTGACCGCCGGACTCCGCGTAGAAGGGCGTCGAGTCGAGGAACAGTTCGCCGACGCCGTCTTGGCCGACCAGTGACGCCAGGACCTCGGTCTCGATGCTGTAGCGCGAGACGTCGCGTCCGACGAACTCGGTCGTACCGCGACGCTCGATGAGGTCGCGGTACTGCGCGTCATCGGCGAGGTTCAGCGTCTTGGCCTTGGACCGGGCCCGCTCGCGTTGTTCGGTCATGGCCGCGTCGAAGGCAGGGCGGTCGACGCTCAGCCCCGATTCAGAGACGATCTCGTCCGTGAGTTCGATCGGGAAGCCGTGCGTGTCGTGCAGTTTGAAGGCCACGTCGCCCGGGAATACTGTCGCCCCGCTCGCCGAGACGTCACGCTGCGCCTCTTCGAGCAGTGACAGACCGGTCTTCAACGTCCGCGCGAATCCCGTCTCCTCGCGTTCCAGTACTTCGACGATGAGGTCGCGTTCCTTCATGAGCACGGGATAGGCGCCGCCCATCTTCTCGATCGTCGCGTCCACCAGTGACGACGTCAACGGTCGTTCCGATCCGGCGCGCCGTTGCGCGAGGATGGCGCGTCGGATGATGCGACGCAGCACGTAGCCGCGACCTTCGTTGGACGGCAGTACGCCGTCGGCGACGAGCATCGTCATCGCCCGACCGTGTTCGGCGATGCGACGAATTGCGACGTCGGTCGACTCGTCGGCTCCGTAACTCGTGTCGATGGCGCGCGACGCGGTCTCGAGCAGCGGCGCGAAGAGGTCCGTCGCGAAGACCGACTCGAGGCCGTTGAGGATCGCCAGGACGCGTTCGAAGCCGGCGCCGGTGTCGATGTTCTTCTTCGGCAGTTCGGTGAGCGTGCCGTCGGCGCTGCGGTCGTACTGCGTGAAGACGAGGTTCCAGAACTCGACGAAGCGGTCCTCGCCGCCGCTCTCGGGTCCGCCGTCGGCGCCGAACTGGGCACCCTTGTCAAAGAAGATCTCCGAACTCGGACCGCAGGGTCCGGTCGGGCCCATCTCCCAGAAGTTGTCCGCCCCGAGTCGCTGGATGCGACTGGCCGGACGCCGATAGGTCGCGCCAGAGCTCTTCGGCCTGGTCGTCCGACGGTGTGCACCGTGACCCAGAGTCGTTCGGGGTCCAGCCCAAAACCCTCGGTGATCAGGCCCCACGCGAACTTGATGGCGCCCTCTTTGAAGTAGTCGCCGAAGGAGAAGTTGCCCATCATCTCGAAGAACGTCAGGTGACGCTGCGTCGTGCCGATGATGTCGATGTCGAGGGCCCGGAAGCACTTCTGGATCGAGACCGCGCGCGGATACGGCGCGGGCTCTTCTTCGGTGAAGAACGGCTTGAAGGGGACCATTCCCGCGACGGTGAAGAGCAGGCTCTGGTCGTAAGGGATGAGACTCGCCGAGGGCACGACCGTATGGCCGTTGTCGGCGAAGTAGTCCAGGAAAATTGAACGTAGTTGGGCGGCCTCCACGGGCTTTACTCTACCGGCGGCCCGGAATCGGCCTCGTCCTCACGTTGGACCGTGGCACGCCACTGTTCGACCAACGCCTTCTCGCGACCGTATCACTCGGGTCGTAGTAGTGCTCGTCCGACGAGCGCGTCCGGAAGGTACTGCTGGGCGACCCAGCCGCGCGCGAAGTCGTGCGGGTACTGGTAGTCGGTCCCGAAACCCTGTTCGGACGCGCCGCGGTAGTTCGAGCCGCGTAAGGTGATCGGGGACCTCGACCAGTCCGCCCTCTTGCACCGCGCGCGTGACGGCGCCGAGCGCGCGCGTGACCGAGTTGCTCTTGGGCATCAGCGCCAGCGTGATCGTGGCGTGCGCCAGCGTCAGTCGGCCCTCGGGCAGGCCGATGAACTCGACCGTTCTCGCCGCGGCGTCGGCGAGACCAGCCCCATGGGATCGGCGAGCCCGATGTCCTCGCTCGCCAGGATGACGAGTCGCCGTGCGAGGAACCGCGGACTCTCGCCGCTCTCGAGCATCGTGACGAGCCAGTAGAGCGCGCCGTCGGGGTCCGAGCCGCGCACCGATTTGATGAACGCGCTGATCTGGTCGAAGTGCGTATCGCGCGACTGGTGATAGAGACGACCGTCACGCGCCTGGGAGACGTGACTCGAGCTCGACGACGTCGGCGTCGACGCATCGGCGCGCGCCAACACGATCGCGGTGTCGAGCGTCGTCAGCGCGACGCGCGCGTCGCCGTCACTCGCCGACGTGATCGCCTCGAGGGCCTCGTCGGTGATGGCGCTCTTTCGCAGTTCCACTCCGCGTCGCACGAGGACCTCGAGGTCGTCGGCGTGACAGCGGATACAGACGCCACAACGTCGAGCGACTCATCAGCGCGGCGTTCACCTCGAAGTAGGGGTTCTCGGTGGTGGCGCCGATCAGCACGACCTGGCCGGTCTCGGTCGCCGGCAACAGGAGGTCCTGCTGGGACTTATTGAAGCGGTGGACCTCGTCGATGAACAGCACCGTTCGTTGATCGTGCTCGCCGAGGCGGTCGTGCGCGCGCGCCAACGCCTCGCGCACGTCCTTCACGCCACTCGTGACGGCCGAGAGACTCTCCGTCGCGTAGCCCGCGGAGTTCGCGAGGATCCTCGCCAACGTCGTCTTGCCCGGTGCCGGCCGGGCCCCACAGGATCATCGAGGTCAATTCGCCCGCCTCGACAAAGCGACGTAGCGGACCGTTCGGCACCGACGAGGTGCGCCTGGCCGACGAGTTCATCCAACGTGCGCGGACGCAGGAGATCGGCGAGCGGTGCGACCTGTTTCAGGCGCTGAGCGACGGCGTCGTCAAAGAGCGACGTAGTTCACGAACCTTTCGGCGTAACGGTGATGCGCAGTTCGCGCATCACCTTGGGTGCCACGCCCTTCGGCGCGCCGGTCATGAGATCGGCGCCCGACTGGGTCTTGGGATAGGCGATGACCTCGCGGATGTTCTCCTCGCCGGCGAAGATCGCCACCAGTCGGTCGATGCCGAAGGCGAATCCGGCGTGCGGCGGCGCGCCGTACTTGAAGGCGCCGAGCAGGAAGCCGAATCGGCTCTCGGCCTCCTCTTCGGAGATGCCGAGCGCCCGAAAGACGCGCGACTGGATATCGGCGCGGTGGATTCGCACCGAACCGCTGCCGAGCTCCCAGCCGTTCAGGACCAGGTCGTAGGCGCGTCGAGCGGACCTTCAGCGGGTCGGTCTCGATGAGGTCCATGTCGTCGGGGTGCGGCATCGTGAAGGGGTGGTGCGCCGCCATGGGTTGACCGTCCTCGTCGACGCCCTCGAACAGCGGGAACTCTGTGACCCAGACGTACTGATGCGGACCCTCGCCGACGGGCGGCGAGCCCAAGCGTCGTGCGGATCGCGCCGAGGAAGTGACAGGCGTCGGCGTACTCATCGGCGACGCAGAAGACGATGTCGCCGACCTCGCGCGCCGTCGACCGATGCGATGGCCGCGCTCTCGGTCTCGTTGAGGAACTTGGCGAGCGGCGAGTCGAGTCCATCGGCGGTGATCGCGGAACCACGCGAGACCCTTCGCGCCGAGGCCCTTGGCCTGATCGGTCAGTTCGTCCAGGCGCGCGCGCGAGAAACTCGCGCCGCCCGGGACGCGCATCGCCTTCACGGTCGGCGCCGAGAAGGCCTTGACCTCGGTCGTCGCGAAGACGTCGGAGAGGTCGTGGAGCAGCATCTCGAAGCGCAGGTCCGGTTTGTCGGTGCCGTAACGGTCCAGGGCCTCGCTCCAGGTCATCGACGGGATGTCATCGGGCCGCACGCCGGTCGCCGCCTCGGCCGCGTCCAGCACCGCGACCGAAACGAAGCCGAGGACGTCGTCTTGGTCGACGAAGCTCGCCTCCATGTCGAGTTGGGAGAACTCGAACTGTCGATCCGCGCGCAGGTCCTCGTCACGCATGCATCGCGCGATCTGGTAGTAACGATCGAAGCCGCCGACCATGAGGAGTTGCTTGGCGATCTGGGGACTCTGGGGCAGGACGTAGAACTCACCGGGCTGCAGCCGCGACGGCACGACGAACTCGCGCGAACCCTCCGGCGTCGGCGCCCAGAGCAGCGGCGTCTCGACCTCGCAGAAGCCCTGCGCGTCCATCGCGCGGCGCGATCGCCCCGTTGACGACGGCGCGAAGGCGCAGGTTGCGCTGCATGTGCTCGCGGCGCAGGTCGAGGTAGCGATAGCGAAGGCGCACCTGTTCGTCGATGTCGACGCGGTCGTCGAGTTGGAACGGCGGCGGCTCGGCCGAGGCCAGTATCTCGACGACGCAGTCGGTCAGCTCGACCGCACCGGTGTCGAGTTTGTCGTTCACGGTGCCCTCGGGTCGTCGCGTAACGGTGCCGCTCACCCGCACGACGTACTCGCTGCGCACGTCCACCGACCCGTCGACGACCGCCTGGATGATTCCCGAGTGGTCGCGGACGTCGAGGAATGCGAGGTGTTCGCCGTGTTCGCGGCGCTTGGCGACCCAGCCGCACACGCTGACCTGCGTGCCGACGTCGCTCTCGCGCAGCGACGCGCACAAGAGGTCACGCATGCTCGTGGATTCCAGATTGTTCGACATCGTCAGCGCTTCGTCAGTAGTTCGGCGACCACGACGGCGACTTCGCTTCGGCGCGACACGGCGTTGCGTCTGCTCGAAGTCGTCGCTTCGCAGGTCCCTAATCGTAACCTCGCCGGCCGCGAGTTCCTGGGGACCGACGAGCAGCGCGAAGCGCGCGCCGGACTTGTCGGCCAGCTTCATCTGGGACTTCATCGAGCGGTGGTCGTAGGCCCGCGCGGTCGCGAACCCGGCGGCGCGCAATTCATCGACCAGGACCGTCGCGACGTCCTCGCCCGTCGTGTCGATGACGAAGAGGTCGAGTGCACGATCGACCAGATTGCGTGGCTCGACGCCCTCGGCCTCGCGCGTCAGAGCAGTCGCTCGATGCCGCTGCCAAAGCCGATGCCACTCGTCGGCTTGCCGCCGAGCTGCTCGGCCAGCTTGTCGTAGCGTCCTCCCCCACCGATGGCGTTCTGCGCGCCGCCGAGCGCGTCGGCCACGAACTCGAACGTCGGTGCGGGTGTAGTAGTCGAAGCCGCGCACGAGACGCGGGTCGAGTTCGCGTCGCGATGCCGATCGACGCGAGCCCGGCGACGCACCTGGTCGAAGTGCGCGCGGCAGTCGTCACAGAGTGAGTCGATCAGCATCGGTCCTTCACTCGTCACCGCGATGCAGGCCGCGTCCTTGCAGTCGAGGACGCGCAAGCGGGTTCTCGCGACCACGTCGCTCTGTGTTCGTCACGTGAGTCGATCGACGTTGGTCGCCAGGTGCGCGCGCAGGAGTTCCACGTATGCCGCGCGACAGGCGTCGTGGCCCATGGAGTTGATCAGCAGGCGGAAACGACGTCAGACCGATCGCGCGTAGAAGCGCTAGGCGAGCGCGATGACTTCGACGTCAACGGCCGGGTCATCGGTGCCGAGCACCTCGACGCCGAGCTGGTGGTGCTGGCGGTAGCGGCCCGGCCTGGGGACGTTCGTAGCGAAAGGCGGTGGTCGAAGTACCACGCCTTCCACGGCGGAGTCGGACTGTGCTGAATAAAGGCCCGCACGACCGACGCGGTCCCTTCGGGGCGAAGCGCGTAGACGCGATCGCCGCGGTCGGTGAAGACGTACATCTCCTTCGTGGCCATCTCGCTCTCTTCACCGATGCCGCGGTTGAAGACACCCACGTCTTCGAACATCGGCGTGATCACCAGTTCGAAGCCGTAGCGGTAGGCGAACTGGGCGAACGTCGCGATGACGCCCTCCCACTCGGCCGAATTCGGCGCCAGGACGTCGTGGGTCCCGATGGGGGCCTGGAAGGGTGTGACGGTGTCGCTCATGAATTCTTGTTCTGTCCCGGTAGTTGTCGGAAGGCGTCGAAGACACCGTCGACGCTCTTCAGCGCCGCCAACAGGCTACTGAGGTGCGTCGGGTCCGCGAGCTCCACGTCGAAGACCATGCGCACGATCCTCGAGCCCGACGTCGACGTCGAACTCGAGATGATACTGAGGTGATACTCCGCCACGACCTTGGAGACGTCGAGCAGCAGTCGGGACCGGTCGAAGGCCATGACCTCGAAGACCGCGCGGTACTGACCGCTGACCGACCCGTCCCACTCGACGTCGATGATGCGCTCGCCCAGGCGCTGGGCCAGGGCGACGGCGTTGGAGCAGTCGTCGCGGTGCACCGAGACGCCCCGACCCTGCGTGATGAAACCCATGATGCTGTCACCGGGCACCGGCGAGCAGCACCGCGCCAGGTGGATCATGACGTCGTCGAGGCCCTCGACGTAGACACCCGCGGTGCGTCGCGTCGTGCGACTCGTGCGCGGCATGCGCGTGACGGTCGTCGGCATCTGTTCGGTGTCGCCGCCGCCGTGCAGTTCGCGGTCCAGTCGTTGGACGACGGCGAGCGCTGAGATCTGACCGCTGTCGATCGCCATGAAGAGCGCGTCAATGTCCTCTAGGTTCATGCCCGTGATCACGGCGTCGAGCGCGCTCGACGAGAGCGACGTCGCGATCGGCAGGCCCTCGCGGCGAAGGGCCTTGGTCAGCTCTTCGCGGCCACCCTCGATTGCGTCCTCGCGGCGCTCGCGTTGGAACCACTGGCGGATCTTCGACTTGGCGCGCGACGACTGCGCGATCGCCAGCCAGTCGCGCGAGGGACCGGCGGTCTCGCTCTTGCTCGTCACGATCTCGACCACGTCGGCCGAGCGCAGGACGGTCTCGAGGGGCACGAGGCGACCGTTGACCTTGGCGCCCACGCAGTGGTGACCGACCTCGGTGTGCACGGCGTAAGCGAAGTCGATCGTCGTCGCGCCTTCGACCAGCGCGATAACCCGGCCCTTGGGCGTGAAGACGTAGACCTCGTCTTGTCCGAGGTCGAGCTTCAGCGCCTCCAGGAACGCGATCGGGTCGTTCTCTTCTTCTTCGACGTCGGCGAGGCGTTGCATCCAGGCGACCTCTTTGCTCGAGGCGCCCTCTTTGTAGCCCCAGTGCGCGGCGACGCCGAACTCGGCGCGTCGGTGCATCTCGAAGGTGCGGATCTGGACCTCGACGGACTTCCCGCGCGGTCCGATCACCGTCGTGTGCAGCGACTGGTACAGGTTGAACTTGGGCGAGTTGATGTAGTCCTTGAACCGTCCCGGGACCGGTGACCACAGTGCGTGGATCGCGCCGATGCACGGCCCAGCAGTCGCGGTCCTCGTCGACGATGACGCGCAGTCCGACGAGGTCGAAGATGTCGTCGAACTCCTTGCCGCCGATGACCATCTTCTCGTAGATGCTCCAGAGGTGCTTCGGACGACCGCGCACCTCGGCCTTGATGCCGAACTCGTCGAGCTTGCGCCGAGAGCGTCGCCATGACCTCGCCGAGGTAGTCCTCGCGCTCGGGCTGGCGCGGCCGCGACCATCTGTTCGATCTCGGCGTAGCGCTTGGGGTGCAGCGTCGCGAAGCTGAGGTCCTCGAGCTGCCACTTGACCTGTTGGACACCGAGACGGTGCGCCAACGGCGCGTAGACGTCGAGTGTCTCTTGGGCGATGGCGCGCTGGCGGGCCATCGGCATCACCGAGATCGTGCGCATGTTGTGCAGTCGGTCGGCCAGTTTGATCAGCAGGACGCGCCAGTCCTGGGCCATCGCGATGAACATCTTGCGGATCGTCGCCGCCTGTTGTTCCTCCTTGGAGTCGAACTCCAAGCGGTCGAGCTTGGTGACGCCGTCCACGACGGCGGCGACCTGGTCCCCGAACTCATCGGCCAGCCACTCCTTGGTGATCCCGGTGTCCTCCACGGCGTCGTGCAGCAGCGCCGCCGTGATGGTCGCCTCGTCGAGGCCCAGATCGGCCGCGATGTCCGCGACGGCGATCGGGTGGGTGACGTAGGGCTCGCCGGTACGGCGAAGTTGACCCTCGTGGGCCTTGATGGCGGCCGCCCCGGCGCGGCGGATGATCTCGACGTCACCGTCGGCGTGGTGCTCGAGAAAACGGCCGATTACGCGCTCAATTGACCCGGTCAGAGCGGGGTCAGCGGCGGAGCGAGAAGTGAGACTGACCATGCAATCAGCCTAATGGCGGCCTATCGCCGTTTTTGTTTACGCGCGCGCGCCTGGATCGTGCCGCGCGACAACGTGGCGGTACCCGGTCGGGGCAGCGTCCCGGTCGACGCCGTCGAACGCGCCGCGCGCGTGCCGGCGCCGCCGGCGAGAAGCGCGGCGGCCGCCGGCGTGAGCACGCGCTGGTCACTGCGCAGTCGGGCGCGCTCGGCCATCTCACGGAACCGCGGCTCGCGCTCTTTCATGATCGCCAGCAACGGGCTCGCGATGAAGATCGACGAGTAGGCCCCACTCATGAGTCCGACGAAGAGCGCGAGTCCGTAACTCTGGCAGTGTCGTCGCCCCGAGTATGTCGGCGCCGACCACCAGGATCGCGAGGACGGGCAGGATCGCCACGAGTGACGTATTGATCGAACGCGCGAGCGTCTGGTTCATCGAGAGATTGACCATCTCGCCGTAACTCAGGTCGCCGCTCTTCAAGATGCCGCCGGCGTTGTCGCGCACCCGGTCGAAGACGACGACGGTGTCATAGAGCGAGTAGCCGAGGATCGTGAGGATAGCGATGACGGTGTCCGGGCGTGATCTGCAGACCGAAGAGTGAGTAGACGCCGACGGTGACGAGTAGGTCGTGCACCATGGCGATGAAGGCGGCCATCGCCATCTTGGGTTCGAAACGGATGCTGATGTACGCGACGACCGCGATGAAGAAGACGATCAACGCCTCGAGCGCGCGGTTGGTGATCTGACCACCCCAGGTCGGCCCAACGGTGCTCACCGAGACCTGGGTGAAACTCTTCCCGGCCTCTGTTGCCATGGCGTTGGCGACCTTGTTGGTGAGGGTGGTCTGGGCGGCGTCGCTGAGGTTGTTGATGTCGGCGGTCACTTGATAGGTCTGCGAGCCGAGTTTCTCGACACCCGGATCGCGCAGGCCGGCCTTCTCGACGGCACTCGTCATTCCCGCGATCGACGCATGCGGCGCGAGGACCTCCCACGAACTGCCGCCCTTGAAGTCGATACCGAGGTTGAATCCCCGGATCCCGAGGGAGCCAAGTCCGAGGACGATGATGACGAGTGAGATCGTGAACCACGTGCGCTTTCGACCGACGAAGTCGACCGTCGTACGGCCCTGGTAGATCCGCCCCAAGCGTCCGGGCATCTTCTCTTCGGTGATCACGTCGTCACTCATGCGCGGTCACTCCCGGGGTGAGTCCCGCGGCCATCGACATCGTCGACGTGCTGTCGTTCGTCCGTCGACCGAGCAGGATCACCAACGGCCGCGTGAAGTACCAGGTGATGAAGACGTCCATCAAGGTGGAGAGTCCGAGGAAGAAGGCAAAGCCCCGAACGTCGCCGACCGCGATCAAGTAGAGCAGTACGGCGGCGAGGAGACTGACCGTGTCGGCGGCCAAGACAGTGCGCCACGCCGATTTGAATCCTCGGTCGACCGAGGTGCGGATCGAACGCCCTGCTCGGGCCTCGTCTTTCAATCGTTCGAAATACACGATGTAACTGTCGACAGTGATACCGATGGACACAATTATCCCGGTGATCCCGGCCAGGTCGAAGCTCGGCGCGAGCGCGGTGTGACCGAGCGCCGAGATGATCGCCCAGAGCAATGCCGCCGTCGTGGAGAGTCCCAGCACGATGACGAGACCGAGCGCGCGGTAGTAGAGGATCGTGTAGAGCAGCACCAACAGCAGACCGACGAGTCCGGCGCCGAGTCCGGCGACCAGTGAACTGTGTCCGAGCGTCGGCGACACGGCGACGGTGTCTTCGGGGATGAGTCGAACGGGCAGCGCGCCGAACTGCATGGCGATCGCCAGGTTCTTGGCGCCCTGTTCGGTGAACGATCCCGAGATCTCGCCGGTGCCGGCGAAGCTCGTGAAGGCCGACTGGGCCGGTTGGATGAGTGGCGCCGATTGGATGACACCGTCGAGTTCGATGGCCAGCGCCTGGTGGAAGTTCTTGTTGGCGACGTCATCCCACAGGGGACTGCCCTTTTTGGTCAGGGTGTAGTTCACGACCCACGCACCGAGTTGGTCCTGTTGGGCGACGGCTTTACCGATCGCTTGACCGGTCAATTGCGAGGGGCCGAGGAGGTAACGCACCCCGGGCGAACCGAGCAGCGGGAGGATCACGTTGTTGGTCTTGATGTCCTGCTGGGGCGACGTCGTCTTCACGATCGCGTAGTTCGGATCGACCGGCGGTGTGTTGCTGCTGAATCCGGCCGCCGAGTTGTTCGGTGTCACGCCGAGAGCGGCTTCGGTCCAGAGATAGGTACTGGGACAGGAAGGAATCGAGCCTTTGTAGGCCTTGGCCTTCTTCGTCGGCTCGGCGACCTGGCAGAGCACCGGACGAAAGAGCAACTGCGCCGTCTCGCCGACGAGGTGCAACACGCGACGGGCGTTTTTGGCGCCGGGAACACTGACGACGACGGTCTTGCCCTGCAGGTTCACCGTGCGATCCTGACACACCGAGTCCGTTGACCCGGTTGCTCAGGATCGTGACGACCTCTTGCAGGTCGGCGTTCGAGACGTGGGTCGCCGGTTTGTAGACGACCGAGAGGCCACCGGCCAGGTCCAGCCCTAGTTTCGGACCCCATCCCAGTGACAGGGTCGCCACCAGTGAACCGAACGCGATCGCGATCGTGAGGATGAGGCTGACGATCATCGATCGTCGAGAACCGACCTGCTGGGCCATTACTTCTGGTCGCCTTCTTCTTCGTGTTCGTCGGCCGGCTCAGGGACGGGCGCGGGCGGGTCGTACTTGCGAGCGATCGCGGTCGGGATGAAGTCCAGTTCGACACCGCTGGCGCCGCGAAGCGTGACCAGGCCGTCGTCCATCTTCACCACGGTACCGATGAAACCGCCAATTGTCTGGGCGCGCTCGCCGAGTTCGACCTTTCGCGTGTTCAGTCGTGCGGCCTTTTGCTTCTGCGAACGGGGGCGGATGTAGAAGAAATAGAGGGATCCGAAGACCACCACGTAGAGCAGAAGATAAATAGGGCTAAACGAAGACTTTTTCGCCTTGTCGGCCGCCAACAGCAATTGAACCGCGAACAACATAGGTAATTCCTCCGAGATATAGACAAAGAAACCCTAGTCGTTTTAAGACATTGGATTAGACCAGACCACCACCACGAGGTGTTATTCCTAGGTGTCGGTAGGCCCGTTCCGTCGCGACGCGACCGCGCGGCGTGCGGATCAAAAGCCCGTCGCGCAAGAGGAACGGCTCGTACGCGTCTTCGATCGTCGACGGCTCTTCGCCGCACGCGTGGGCCAGCGTCGTGAGACCGACCGGCTGATTGGCGAACTGCTGACAGAGGAGTCCCAAGATGCGGCGGTCGATCTTGTCGAGTCCGAACTCATCGACCCCGAAGAGCGCCAGACCCTCGACGGCCACGTCGTCGTCGACGACGTCGTGTCCCTGCACCGCCGCGAAATCGCGCACCCGTCGCAGCAAGCGGTTCGCGATGCGCGGCGTTCCCCGGCTGCGCCCGGCGATGATCGCCGCCGCCTCGCCCTTCAGTGTGACGTCCAAGAGACCGGCGGAACGACTCACGATCACCGTCAGGTCCTCCGGGTCGTAGAGGTCGAGCTGGCCGACGAATCCGAATCGGTCGCGAAGCGGCGCTGCCACCAATCCCGTGCGCGTCGTCGCGCCAACGAGCGTGAAGTTGGGCAGGTCGAGTCGGATGGCGCGCGCCGACGGACCGCGGCCGATCATGACGTCGAGTCGTCGGTCCTCCATCGCCGGATAGAGGATCTCCTCGACGCCGCGCGACAGCCGGTGGATCTCGTCGACGAACAAGACGTCGCCGTCCTGGAGGTCCGTCAATAGCGCCGCGAGGTCGCCCGGTCGAGAGAGCACCGGCCCGGACGTGATGCGCAGACCTGCTCCCATCTCGGCGGCGACGATGCTGGCGAGCGAGGTCTTGCCGAGTCCCGGCGGCCCGGCGAATAACAGGTGGTCGGCGGTCTGGTTGCGGGCCCTCGCCGAGCCGAGCACGATCTCGAGATGACGTACCAGTTCGCGCTGTCCGACGAACTCAGCCAAAGTGCTCGGCCGAAGCGAGACCTCCGCTCGGCGGTCTTGTTCGTCGGCGACCGGCGCCACGACGTTGCGCGCCAGTTGCTCCGACGTCGATCTCGTGGCGACTCACTGGCGCCTCAGTAGTTGCAACGCCTGGCGCAACGCGGCGCCTTCGTCGTCCGAGAGCGTCGTGCCACTGAGGGCCTGACGAACTTCTTGCGTGCTGTAGCCCAGTCCGCGCAGCGCGTCCTCGATGGCCTCGTTCTGTGGCGCGGCGTGCTGGGCGACGTAGGAGTCCGGCACGACGACCTTGCCTTTCAGCTCCAACACGATGCGACTGGCGGTCTTGGGCCCGATACCCGGGATCGTCGCGATCTTCTTGGCGTCGTCACTCTCGATCGCGGTGGCGAGGTCGCCGGTGGACATGGTGCGCAGCGCCGCGAGCGCCGTCGACGGGCCTACTCCCGGGGTGACCAGCAACAGTTCGAAGAACTCGCGGTCCAGGTAGCTCGGGAATCCGTAGAGGACGATCGCGTCGTCGCGGACGGCGGTGAATATATAGAGATCGACGACGTCACCGACCCGGTAGTCCTCCTGGGAGGCGACGTTCACTTCGTAGCCCACGTCATGGACGTCGAGCACGATGGCGCCATCCTTGTGGTGGTGCAAGACCTGACCGTGGAGCCACCCGATCATGCGCGGCTCTCGATCGGGTACTTCTGTTCGCTGCGCACGACCATGAAGTACGTGATGGCGAGCGCCAAGGCGTCGGCGGCGTCGGCCGGCTTAGGGATCTCGGCGAGTCCGCAGAGCCGCGCGACCATGCCCTGGACCTGGACCTTGCTGGCGGCGCCGTAGCCGGTGACCGCGAGCTTCACCTCTTGGGCGTTGAACTGTCGTACCGGCAGGTCGATCGCCGAGGCCAGCGCGACGGCGACGCCGCTCGCCTGGGCCGTCGGAATCGCGGTCTTGGCGTTTCGCTGGTAGAAGACGCGTTCCACGACGACCGCGTCGGGCGTGGTCTCTTCGAGCAGGGTGCGCATCTCGACCAATATCTGGCCGAGGCGACATTCGACGGGCATCTCGTGGTCGGTTTCAATGGTCCCGGCGCGAACGGCGCGAAAGGACTCCACGCCCTGGAACGATCCCTCCACCAGCCCGTAGCCGCAGCGGGTCAATCCGGGGTCGATTCCCAATACGAACATACGTTCGATACTAGACCGATGGCTATGACAAAACGGGGAATTATCCCTCGTAGGCGGCGAGGATCTCGTCGGCGATGTCGAAGTTCGAAAAGACGTTCTGGACGTCATCGTGGTCGTCGATGGCGTCCATCAGGCGAAGGATCTTCTTCGCCTCGGACTCCGAATCGACGGGAATCGAGTTCTGGGGCACCAACGTCAACTCCGCGCTGAGGACCTTGGCGCCGTAGCCGTCGAGGGCGTCGCGCACGGATCCGAGGTCGTGGGGCTCGGTCGTCACCGTGAAGTTCGCACCGTTGGATTCGAAGTTCTCTCCCCCGGCGTCCATGACCCACTCGAGCAACTGGTCCTCGTCGATCGGACCTTTGACTTCGATGATCCCCTTGCGGTCGAACTGCCAAGAGACGGCGCCGGGCTCGGCGATCGTGCCGCCGTTGCGGGCGAAGACGTGCTTGATCTCGGCGCTGGTGCGGTTGCGGTTGTCGGTCAATGTCTCGACGATGACCGCGACGCCGTCGGGACCGTAGCCCTCGTAGCTGATCGCCTCGTAGCGCACGCCCTCGAGTTCGCCGGTGCCGCGCTTGATGGCGCGTTCGATCGTGTCCAGGGGCACGGAGGACTCACGGGCCTTCTGGTACATGGTGCGCAGCGACGCGTTGGTGTCGAGGTCACCCCCACCTTCACGCGCGGCGACTTCCACTTGGCGGATCAGCTTGGCGAAGACCTTGGCCCGCGCGCTGTCCTTAGCGCCCTTGCGGTGTTTGGTCGTTGCCCACTTCGAATGGCCGGACATGTTCTCTCCCTGCCCGTTTGGGCTCAATCACTGTACCGGAGATTTATAGGGCGTCGACGAAGAGGCGGTGGATCCGGTCGTCGTTCGTGAGTTCCGGGTGGAAGGAACAGCCCCAGAATCGCTCGCGCCGGACGAGCACCGGGTGTTCGCCGTCGCCGTGGTCGTGAAAGGCGAGGACCTGCAGGTCATCGGTCCAGGTCTCGATCTTCGGCGCCCGGATGAAGACGCCGGGCACCTCGCCGACGCCGCGCACGTTCGACCAGCGTCTCGAAACTCGAGGCCTGACGGCCGTAGCCGTTGCGACGAACCGCGACGTGCAGCACCCCGAAGCTCCACTGGTCGCTGCGTCCATCCAAGATCTCATTGGCCAACAGGATCAAACCGGCGCAGGTGCCGAAGATGCTGAGGCCGTCGTCGATCTTGCGCTCCAGCTCGGGTCGGATACCGGACGTGGTCAACAGATAGGCGATCGTCGTCGACTCACCACCGGGGATCACCAGGCCGTCGAGGTCCTCGAGCTGATCGGCGGTGCGCACGGCGACGACCTCGGCGCCGACGCGTTCGAGCATCGAGGTGTGTTCGCGAACGTCGCCCTGGAGGGCCAGGACGCCAACGCGCGCCACGTCTACCAGCCGCGTTCGGCGAGTCGCTGCTCCAAGGAGGCCGTCTCGATACCCTTCATCGCGGCGCCGAGTCCGGTCGAGACCTTGGCGACCACGTGCGCGTCGCGGTAGTGCGTCGTCGCCTCGACGATGGCCTTGGCCATGCGCTCGGGGTCGTCGCTCTTGAAGATGCCCGAACCGACGAAGATCGCCTCGGCTCCGAGTTGCAGCACCAGCGCGGCGTCGGCCGGCGTGGAGATGCCCCCGGCGCAGAAGAGCGGTAACGGGAAGTTTGCCGGTGAGTGAGACCTCTTGGACCAGCGGCAGCGGCGCCTGCAGGTCCTTCGCGAGGGCGAACAGTTCGTTGGCGTCGGACGACTGGAGTCGACGCATCTGGGCGTTGATCGTGCGCAGGTGTCGAACGGCCTCGACGACGTTGCCGGTGCCGGCCTCACCCTTGGAGCGGATCAGGCAGGCGCCTTCGCCGATTCGTCGCAGGGCCTCACCGAGGTTGGTCGCGCCGCACACGAAGGGCACGGTGAACTTCCACTTGTCGATGTGATTCTCTTCGTCGGCCGGCGTCAGGACTTCGGACTCGTCGATGTAGTCGACGTCGAGGGCTTCGAGGATCTGCGCCTCGGCGAAGTGCCCGATGCGGGCCTTGGCCATCACGGGGATGGTGACCGCGGCCTGGATGCCTTGGATCATCTCGGGATCGCTCATGCGCGCGACGCCGCCGTCGCGTCGGATGTCCGACGGCACGCGTTCCAGGGCCATCACCGCGACAGCACCGGAATCTTCGGCGATCTTCGCCTGTTCGGGGTTGACGACGTCCATGATGACGCCGCCGCGCAGCATGTCGGCCAGTCCGCGCTTGACGAGGGCCGAACCGATGGTCGAGGAATCGTGCGATGAACTCATGGCGACAATTCTATCTGGCGGTTATTACCACTCTTCCAGTGCCCGCGCGCGGAGTTCCACGTCGTCAAGGTCACTGAGGTCACTGGCGCGGTCGCTCCACATGTTGAACCAGATCCAGCGCCACTGCGCGTAGGTCGCGCCGGCGAAGAACGAGGTGCTCGAGAGGCTCTCGCCGGCGCACTTGCGCAGCGCCTCGGCCAGACCCGGCGGGTAGCGGATCGCCGCGGCGGCGACTTCGTCGGCGCGGTACGCCAGACCTTGACCGGCGAGCGCGCGACGCGACTCGTCGTTCGTGACCGCGACCGAGGCGAGGCTCTCGCGCAGCAACAGCCCGAGGCGGTGGCGCGCGAGACAGTGCGCGACGACGCCCTCGAGTTCGATGAGTTCGAAGTCGCGCATCAACGCGTCGGTCACGAAGAACGAGAGCCCCGTGCCGGTGGGCACCAGCGCGGCGTTGTAGCCGGGGTCACTGACGATATAGATACTGACGGCGTCGACGCCGAAGGTGGCGGCCAGTCGGTCCATCACGGTCACCAAGCGCAGGCGATCCTTCTCCGTGCCACCGGCCTTGAACTGATCCAGGACGAGGTTGCCGAGCGCGAGACCCTTGGCCTCGTAGCGCACGAGCGAACGGCGGAGGTCCCACGCGTAGAGCGCCGCCACGGCGATGCCGACGATCGGCACCCACGGCGCCACGATGACGCCGACGACCAGAATCAGGACGACGATCCCGACGCCGATGCTCTCGGGCAGCTTCTTTCGCATCGCGAAGCTGCGGACCACTTTTTGGTTGTTGTGCTTCTCGGCGTTCGTCGGCGAATACGGGACTCTGCCAGTTCGGATCGAGCACCGGTGCGACGTAGCGCGGACCCCGGTCGCGCGAGGGACTCGAACGGCGAGACCTCGAGCGTTGCTTGGTTGCCATGGGTCAAGGCTACCGGTTGGCCAGAAAATGCTCGCGCGCCACTTCGTAGAGATCCTCGTAGCGGTCCATGAGCGCAGCCATCGACCACTGCTGCGCGTGCGCCCTCGCGGCCGCGATCGACTCGGGTGTCTCGTCGTCGAGTGCGCGTTCGATCGCCTTCTCGAGACTGATGTCGTCGCCCGGCGTGAACAACGTCGCGAAACCGGACGCCGCTTCGCGGTAGCCGTCGATATCGCTCGCCACGACCACGCTCTCACTGGCCATGCCTTCGAGCAGGACCATCCCGAAACTCTCACCGCCCGTCGAGGGTGCGAGCAACGCGTCCGCTCGGCGCAGCCAGCGTCGCTTCTCCTCGTCATTCGCAGCACCAAGGAATTCGATCAAGGGGTCGCCGGCCGCCAGGGTCTCCAGTGACCGGCGTTGCGGTCCGTCGCCCAGCACGACGAGTCGCCAGGTCGCTTCACCCTTGGCGTTGTGAGCGCGAACGGCGTCGATGGCGTGCGCGACGCCCTTTCGCTCTTCGTGGCGACCGAGCACGACTAACACGACGTCCTCGCCACGTTCACGCGGGGTCGCCACGAAACGTTCCATCTCGAATCCGTTGAACAGGACGATGGGCTCGATCCCGCACGCGGCGCGGATGGTCGCCGCCGCCGATTCACTGACCGCGGCCGACGCGTCGATGTCACTCGCCAGGCTTCGAAGAAGCGGCTTGGTCAGTCGAAGCGCCGGTCCCCCGCCGCCTCGATGAAACGTCGCCACCGCTGGCGCCTCGTGCGCGCGAAGTGTGCGCCAACCAATCAGTGGCGCGAAGGGTTCGTGAAAGTGCACCACGTTGGGACCGAAGTGCTGAATCGTTCGTCGCGCCCGTCGCGCGGCCGACGCCGAGAACGTGAGCGGCGCGCGACTGCCGTTGGCCGGGACCTTGATGACACCACCGAATCGCGCGACGTGCGCGGGCGTGTCGTAGGTCGTGTGGTCGTGGCCGTCGGGCGCGACGATCAGCACGTCGTGGCCGCGACGGACCAGCTCGCGACTCATGGCGAGGGACTGTTCCTGGACGCCCCCGAAGGCACTAGCGCGTAGGGCGACACGATCGCGACGCGCAACTCAGGCGCCTTCGAATCGTGGCTGCAGTATGTGCCACTGCTCGGGGGAACGACGGATGAGACCCTCGAGTTCGACGCGAGCGCCTGGGTGACCCGGGTCACGTCCTCGCGCAGTCGCCCGACTCGTTCGGCCGCGATCGGCGGCGTGATGACGGCGAAGTGGTCGCGACCCGGTCCGGTGTAACAGGCCGCCGCCACCAGCGCCGCACCGGTGCGCAACGCCAGCGTCGCGGGCCCGGCCGGCAGCCGGACGCTCTCGCCGAAGAACTCGACCTCGATGCCGTTGCCCTGGATGTCGCGGTCACAGAGCAGTCCGATGACCCCGCCGTCCTTCAACGTCTGCAACAACACCGTGCCGGCGTGTTCGTCGAGAGGCTCGATGCGGATGCCGATCGCCTCGCGCTTGGCCTTGAACCACGCGAAGAGTTCCGGTGGCTCGAGGTCCTCGGCGACCGCGGTCATGCCGAGGCCGAGTGAGTTGAGATAGGAACCGCCCCACTCCCAGCTGCCGATGTGCGGCAGCGCGATGATCGTGCCGAGGCCCTTGGCCTTGGCGTCGTAGAGGTACTCGAGTCCCTCGCCGATACGAAAGCGCGCGAAGACGCTGTTCCGGTTTGATGCCCGGCAGCTTCGCGCCCTCGGCCCAGTACTGCCCGTAGCTCTCGAAGCCGCGATCGACGAAGTGCTCCAGGACCTTCTCGTCGAGGACGCCGTCGCTGGCGCGAAGCACGTGGGCGATGTTCGTGCGCAGGTTCGCGCGAGCACCTTGGTTACGCCGACCGACCATCTTGGAGAGTCGCTTCGCCAGCGCGACGTCGAAGCGTTCGGGCAGTCGTTCCATGACGGCACCGAGGGACTTGAAGAGCGTGACCTTCGACCTGTCGCCCACGATTAGCGACGCGAGGTGCGACTAAGTCCTCGGCGAATCCGGCTGCTGTGGTGGTGGATCCGTCCGGCCTGGGTCATCGGCGGATCGGCGCTCGCCGCGATCTGCCAGATCCGCCAGAAACGCCCGGCCGCGGTCATCGCCGTCAGGCCCAACATGATCCACAGGACGGGGATGAAGATCGGCTTGGCGAGCAGACCGATACCCAAGAGGATCATCCGTTCGGCGCGCTCCATGAGTCCGCCCTTGGCGGCCAGGCCAAGGCTCTCGGCCTTGGAGCGCTGATAGGAGATCAGGTACGTCGTCGTGAGGATCGCGAAGGGCAACAACACGAGTTGCCCGTGACCGTGCGCGGTCAGATAGAACGCGACGCCGCCCAGGATCAGGGAGTCGGCCACCCGGTCCATGACCGAGTCGAAGAAGGCGCCACGTTGGCTCGCGCGCTTCGAGGCCTTGGCGACCGGACCGTCGAAGAGATCGTGGAAACCGGTCAGCGTGAGCAGCACGATAGCGATCCAGAAGTGGCCGAGCGCGATCATCCAGGCGGTCGCGAAGGAGAAGACCAGACCGGAGAAGGTAAGGACGTCGGCGGAGAACCCGATGCGGACCAACCACCGGCCGGTCGGCAGCGTCACCGTCTCTACCGACTTCCTAAAGTTTCCGTCGAGCATCGATCCTCCGGATCCTGTCACTCAATTGTAACGAGGATATCATTCGTCATATCCAGTTGTCTCAAATGACCGTCGTGGACCTTTCTGCCACGTCGACTGGAGTGATTCGGGCAGGACCCGCGTCTCGCCGATGGTGGTCATGAAGTTCGTGTCGCCGAGCCATCGCGGCAGCACGTGTCCGTGCAAATGCTTGGGGATCCCGGCGCCGGCGGCCTGGCCGAGGTTCATGCCGATGTTCATGCCGTCGGGGCCGTAGGCCGCCTCGAGGGCCTTGACCGCTGCGGCGGAACATCAAGAAGTAGTCCTCGTACTCGGCGTCACTGAGTTCCTGGATCGCCGAGACGTGACGCCGGGGCAAGGATCAAGAGGTGACCCGAACCGTAGGGAAAGGCGTTCAGGACGATGAAGCTGAGGTCGCTCTTGGCGATGACGCCGGTGCCCTCGTCGACCGGCTCCTCGGCCAGCACGCAAAAGACGCACGTGCCATCGTCGGCCGCGTGGCTCTGGGCGACGTTGGCGACGTAGTCCTCGCGCCAGGCGGCCGAGAACCGTTCGAGGGCCACTAAGCGCCCTCGGGCGAGCCGTGGGTCGCGATCTCTTCGAGGACGCGCTCGCGAAAGGCCGCGACGACCACGCCGCGCTCGGGATCGTTCGACCCGCGCGCGTTCACGCCGAGCGTGCCCTTTTCCACGTCGTCGTCCCCGACGACCAGGATGTACGGGATCTTCTCGAGTTTGGCCCTGCGGATACGCGCGCCCAGCGGCTCGGTCGCCGCTTCGACGCTGACGCGGATGCCGTCGAGCCCGAGGGTCTCGGCGACGTAGAGCGCGTAGACGTCGTGGTCGTCGCGCACGCCGAGGACGCGCACCTGCTCGGGACAGAGCCAGGTCGGCATGTTGCCGGCGTAGTGCTCGAGCAAGATCGCCATGAAGCGCTCGACCGAACCGAAGAGGGCGCGGTGGATCATGATCGGCAGCGTGCGCGTGTTGTCGGCCGCGACGTAGGTCGCTTCGAACCGTTGCGGGGTCTGGAAGTCGAGCTGCACCGTCGACATCTGGTGCGTGCGGCCGATGGCGTCGCGCGCCTGGACCGAGATCTTCGGACCGTAGAAGGCGCCGCCGCCGGGGTCCATCACCAGTTCCAGTCCGGCGGCCACCGCGACGCTCGCGAGCGTCGCCTCGGCCTCGTCCCACTCCGCGTCGGTACCGACGGCCTTGCCCGGCGGGCGCGTCGAGAGTTCCAGGTAGAAGTCGTTCAGACCGAAGTCGCGCAAGAGGTCCAGCACGAACTGGAGGGTGCGCGTCAACTCCTCGGCCATCTGCTCTTTCGTGCAGAAGATGTGCGCGTCGTCCATGGTCATCCCGCGCACGCGCGTCAGGCCGTGGACGGCACCGGACTTCTCGTAGCGATAGACCGAGCCGAACTCGAAGTAGCGCAGTGGCAGGTCGCGATAGCTGCGCTGGGAGGACTTGAAGATCAACGTGTGGAACGGACAGTTCATCGGCTTCAGGTAGTACTTGGTGCCGCCGTCGAGTTCCATGGGCGGGTACATCGACTCGGCGAACCATTCGAGGTGGCCCGAGATCTCGAAGAGGTCGGACTTCGTGATGTGCGGTGAGTAGACGAAGTCGTAGCCCGAGGCCTCGTGGCGCTTGCGCGAGTACTCCTCCATCACCCGGCGCATCATGCCGCCCTTGGGGTGAAAGACCGCGAGCCCGGGACCGATCTCGCTCGGGAAGGAGAACAGGTCGAGCTCTTGGCCGAGCTTGCGGTGATCGCGCAGTTCGGCCTGGGCCAGTCTGTTCGAGGTGCGCCGACGAGCGCAGCGTCGCTCTCCCAGGCCGTGCCGTAGATGCGTTGCAGTTGCGCGTTCTTCTCATCGCCGCGCCAGTAGGCGCCGGCGACCCGGGTCAACTTGAAGTGACCGAGTCGCGCCGTCGAGGGCACGTGGGGACCTCGGCAGAGATCGCGAAAGGCCGGCGAGTTCGAGTACGTCGAGACCGAACGACGTGCTGCCGACTTCGGCGAGGTCCTCGTCGGTCGGCGCGGTCTCGACGGCGTTGATGATCTCTAACTTGAAGGGCTGGTCGGCGAAGAGCGCCAAGCCGTCCTCGATCGAGTACTCACTGCGCGTGAATGGCTGGTCCTCGGCGATGATGACGCGCATCTCGCCGTCGATGAGCGCCAGGTCGTCGTCACTGAAGTGCGCGCCACCGGGCAGTTCGAAGTCGTAGTAGAAGCCGTCAGTGATCGCCGGACCGATCGCGTAGTGCGCCCCGGGCCACAGGCGCGTCACGGCCTGGGCCAGCACGTGGGCGCTGGAGTGGCGGATGACGTCACGGCCAAGATCGCTGGTCGGGGTGATGATCGCCACAGCCGCGCCGTCGGGCAGCGGGGTCGAGAGGTCGGTCAACTGACCGTTTACCTGGGCCGCCAGGGCGTCCTTGGCGAGTCGCTTCCCGATGGCGCTGGCGAGGTCGAGCGCCGTCGAGCCTTCCGGGAGCGAGCGCTGACTGCCGTCGGGCAGCTGTACGTCGATGTCAGACATTTCGGCCACTCATTGTCAAATGTTAATGCCTAGCAATGAGGCGGCCGGGGCGACGTTGAAGCCCGCGTGCGCCGCGTCGTCGATAGCGCGCAGCGCCGCGGGGCCGTTGAGGTCGTCATCGAGCGCAGCGCGCACGTCATCCAGCGACCGAACTCGGACGACCGTAGGTGAGCGTCGAGCGCCACGTCGCTAGACGCGACTGCGCCATCGAGAGCAGCTCGTCGCGCCACTCCCAGTCCTCGCGGTAGTGATGATCGAGGAGTGCCACGCGCACCGCGGCCGCCTCGGCGCGCTGGGTCAACTCGTCGACGAAGACGAGGTTGCCGAGTGACTTCGACATCTTCGTGCCGTCGAGTCCGACGAGACCGACGTGCATCCAGTGTTTGACGAACGCAGCGCCCGAGACCGACTCGCTCTGGGCCGCCTCACACTCGTGGTGCGGGAAGGCCAGGTCCCGTCCCCCGCCGTGGACATCGAGCGTCACCCCGAGGTCGCGCAGCGCGATCGCCGAACACTCGATGTGCCAGCCGGGACGGCCGGCGCCCCAGCGCGACTCCCACCCCGGTTCATCGTCGAGCGACGGCTGCCACAACACGAAATCGAGGGGGTCGCGCTTATTGGGGTCGTCAGGTCGTCCACCGTGGATCGCCGCGAGTTCCAACATCCCCGCGCGGTCTTCGTGGCTGACCTGACCGAAACGCGGGAACTTCGAGACCTCGAAGTAGACCGAGCCGTCGACCTCGTAGGCGATGCCGGCTTCGAACGTGCGCCCGATCATCGTGAGGATCTCGGGAATCGCGCCGGTCGCGCGCGGCTCGCCGTAGACCGGCAACAGGTTGATCAGTTGCATGTCGCGTTCGAACCTGGCCATCTCCTGGGCCGCGAGGTCGAGGTAGTTGACGCCGAGTTCGCGCGCCTTGCGCAACATGTCGTCGTCGACGTCGGTGACGTTGCGGATGCAGCGTGTCTCGTGACCGGCGTCGCGCAGTCGTCGCTGCAAGAGATCGAAGCAGAGATAGACGTAGGCGTGACCGAGGTGCGCCGCATCATAGGGCGTGATGCCACAGCTGTAGATGGTGACGAGCGGGCCGGCCTCGAGGGCGTACACGCCGCCACGTGCGGTGTCGTAGAGCTGCATTGAGCTACAGACCGGCCATCTTCACGTAGCTGTGGGCCTTGTGTCGGATGTTGATCGAGATACACACTGCGGTGAAGGCCTCGATGGGACTCGCGAGTGACATCGAGCCCGCGATCGACGGCGCGCAACCCGTGCACGCCGTCGATCATCTCGGCGACCTGACGACGCGCGTCGTCGTCGTCGGAGAAGATCAGCACGTCGGCGTCGAGACCGGAGTCGAGGTCCTCCATCTGCGCGGCCGGCAGGTGGTGGAACGCGCCGACGATCACGCTCTCGGGGAGCGCGTGGGCGATCTGGGCGGCCATCGATCCGCGCGACGGATAGAGCGCCACCATCTCGCGACCTTCGCGTGACAGGGCGTTCACCATCGAGATGACGATCTTGCCCTTGAGCTCTTGACGGAGCGAACGCGTCGTGGCGATCGCCGAGTCCCACGGCGTGGCGACGACGACGAGGTTGGACGCGGCGGCCTTTTCGTTCGTGCCGCCCTCGACGGTGCCCTCGCCGCGTAGCGTCAATCCGCGCGCGATTCCCTTCGCTCGCTCGGCGTCGCGCGAGCCGAGTACGACGGTGTAATCGGCGCTGGCGAGTCGCGCCGCCACGCCGCGACCCGCGGGACCGGTGCCGCCCAGAATGCCTACTGTTGCCATCGTCGTCCTCGAAAAATAGATGTTGGGAAGTACGCTAACTGCATGGGACTGCTCGACGACCACCGTATCCTCGTGACCGGCGTCCTCACGGATGACTCGTTGGCCTTCGGGATCGCCAAGCGCGCCCTGGAAGAGGGCGCAACGGTCGCGCTCTCGGGCGCCGGGCGCGGGCTTTCGCTCACCAAGCGCACCGCGCGCAAACTGGCCGATGTCGGCGAGATCGTCGAACTCGACGTCACCGACCCCAACCAGGTCGAAGCGGCCGCCGCCGAGCTCACGACGCGCTTCGGACGGCTCGACGGACTCGTGCACGCGATCGGCATGGCGCCCCAGAGTTGTCTCGGCAACGGCATGTTCGTCGCCCCCTTCGACGACGTCGCCACGGCGCTGCACATCTCGACCTACTCACTCGCGGCGTTGGTAGGGGCCTTTCGACCGCTCTTGCAAAAGAGCGAGGCCCTCGGTGGCGCCTCGGTCATCGCGCTGGACTTTGACGGCTCCAAGGCCTACCCGATGTACGACTGGATGGGCGTCATGAAGGCCGGACTGGAGTCGCTCGGTCGCTACCTCGCCAGAGAGGTCGGACCGGACAAGATTCGCGTCAACATGCTGGCGGCCGGTCCGATTCGGACCGTCGCCGCCAAATCGATCCCTGGCTTCTCACTGTTCGAAGACGCCTGGGGTGAGAAGGCGCCGCTCGGTTGGGACGTCTATGACTCAAGCGCCGTGGCCGACACCGCGGTGGCGATGCTCTCCCCGCTGCTGCGTGGCACGACCGCCTCCGTCGTCTACGTCGACGGCGGCTATCACTCGATGGGTTAGTTGTCCTCTTGATCGGCGAACTGCGTCTCGTAGAGGACGCGGTAGACGCCACCTTCGGCCAGTAGTTCCGCGTGGCTGCCTCGTTGCACGACGGTGCCGTTCTCGACGACCAGGATCTGATCGGCGTTACGGATCGTCGAGAGTCGATGCGCGATCACCAGTGACGTGCGCGACGACATCGTCTGGTCCAACGCGCGTTGCACGGCCGCCTCGCTCTCGTTGTCGAGGTGTGCGGTCGCTTCGTCGAGCACGACGAGTCGCGGAGCTTTGAGGAGAGGCGTGCAAGTGCGACACGCTGTTTCTCTCCTCCGCTCAATCGGTAGCCGCGCTCACCCACGACGGTTTCGAGGCCGAGCGGCAATGACTGCACCAACTCCCAGATCTGTGCCGCGCGCAGCGCCGCCTCGATCTCTTGCGACGTGGCAGCAGGCCGGGCGAAGATCAGATTCGATCGCAGGGTGTCATGGAAGAGATGCGGGTCCTGCGTGACGACGCCGACCATGGCGTTCAGTGACGCCGTCATCGCGTTGCGGACGTCCACGCCGTTGATCGTGACCCCGCCGTGGTCGACGTCGTAGAGACGCGATACCAACATCGAGATCGTCGTCTTGCCGGCGCCGCTGTGACCGACGAATGCGGTCATCGTGCCCGGCTCGACGCGGAACGACACGTCGTGCAGGACGTCGGTGCGCGGCGTGTCGTCGAGTCGTGCGACCGCTTCGAGCGACGCGAGTGAGACCTCCTCCGCACCGGGATAAGAGAAGTCGACGTGATCGAAGACCAACTCCGCCGGACCGTCCGGTATCACGACGGCGTCGGGGCTCTCCTTGATCATCGGTTCGAGGTCGAGGACCTCGAACAGTCGCTCGAAACTGACCATCGCTGACATGTAGTCGATGTTCAGATTCGACAGCTGCGTAAGCGGCCCGTAGAGGCGAACGAGGTACAACGTCATGGCGACCAGCGTCCCCAAAGCCAGCGCACCGTGGATCACTTCCACTGCGCCGAAGCCGTAGGCGAAGGCGGTGGCGAGCGCCGCGGTCAGCGAGAGCGCGATGAAGAAGAACCGTTGGTACATCGCCTGGTGGATACCGATGTCGCGGACCTGTCCGGCACGGCTATCGAAGAACTCGTGCTCGTCGCCCGGTCGGCCGAAGAGCTTGACCAACATGGCACCCGAGACGTTGAAGCGCTCGGTCATCACCATGTTCATCTCGGCGTTCAGTTCCATGCCGCGCTGGAACAGCGTTCCCAATTTTCGCCCCACCCTGTCGCGCCGGGATCAGGAAGACCGGCAACAGCAGCAGCGCGACCAGCGTGATCTGCCAACTCAGGACCAGCATCGTGCCGATCACGATCGTCACCAAGATGACGTTGCCCACCACGTTCGAGAAGAGGTCGGTGAAGGCCTGTTGCGCGCCGATCACGTCGTTGTTCAAACGACTGATGAGGGCGCCGGTCTGTGTTCGCGAGAAGAAGGCGACCGGCATCTCTTGGATATGGGTGAAGACCTTGGTGCGTAGGTCGAAGATCAAGCCTTCGCCGATGACCGCCGAGGTGCGACGCTCGAAGAGCGACAGGACCGCATCGAAGAGCGCTAACCCGGCGCCGACGGTCGCCAGGCCTATGGCCAAGCCGGTGCTCTTCTCCTTGATGGCGATGTCGATGATGGCGCGAAAGAGCAACGGCGTGACGGAACTGACCACCGCGTCGAGGACCACGGCGATCAGGAAGATGACGAGCAGTCCCCGGTACTTCCTCGCGTAGGTGAGCATCCGCGGCAGGGTGCCCTTTTTGATCTGGTGTTCGAGGATGTTGCGGTCCGTGTCGCATGGAGCGCAGTCCCATGCGGCCGCCCCCGCCACCTCCCGCCACCGTGCATGCTCATCGCGTCTCCATTGCCCAGTCGATTGTAGGAAGGGCGATGGGTGGAACGAGCGGTGCTTAATCCTCTTCGGCGTGACCTTCCACGCCGTAGCGCTCTTTGTTGTGGTGGACGCGCGACCCTTCGCAACGATCGCCGCACGGCGTCGGGCGTATCGTGCCCTTCCCAGTATCCGCACCGACACGGTGTGGCCGTCACGTTCACCCAGGACGTCGTAGACCGCTTCGCGCGTCATCGCCACGACGCGCATGAGTCCGGCCACGTCGTTCGCTTCGTAGCGCCAGTTCGGCTTCGGACCGGGCGCCGGTTCGGACCAACCGGCTCGACGCAGTTTCTCTTCGTCTTCGGGTGCTCAGGGCCACGGCATCACCGATATTGAGATTCGATATCACCTCGGCGATGACGGCGCCGTCGGGTTCGACCCAGAACTGCACGTAACGGACGTCCTCGAACTCGATGATCGCGATGAGACAACGCGGGTCGACGACCATGGCGCCCAGCATCTCGGGAAGGTTCGCGATGAACGAACCGACGTTGGACGACACTCGTTCATCGTGTCGCCCGACGTGCACGGTTCCCATAGGACGAACGTACGAAGTTGGTGTGACACGAAAGCAGCGTCTATGACGTCAGCGCCGTCACCATGATGATCACGCCGAGCGTCATCATCACGCACGCGCCCACCGTTCGAAGGACGACCAATCGTTGCGGTGAGTCCGAGAGCCACTCACGCGCCGTGCCCGCGATCATGCCCCACGTGCCGTCGCTGAGAAAGGCCATCACGCTGAAGATGCCACCGAAGACGAGCAGCTGGACCGTCACGCTGCCCTTGGTGCGATCGACGAAGTGGGGAAAGACCGCGGCGAAGAACACCAGCGACTTCGGGTTCAAGATGCCGACAGTGAAGCCCTGGCGGATGACCTGCACGTTCGACGGTCGGTACGCCTTCGCGCTTGGCCATCGCGGCAGCGTGCGCGTGTCGGTGTCGCATCGCGCTGATCCCGAGCCACAGCAGGTACAGGCCGCCCGCCAACTGCAAGGAGATCGAGAAGGCCTTGGAGTGGCTGAGGAGCGGTCCGAGTCCGACGGCCACGATGATCGACAGGATCAGCGTGCCGATCGAGTTGCCCAACACGGTCAGTACCGCGACGGCACGGCCCCAGGCGACGCCGCGCGCGAGCGTGAACAAGTACGCTCGGTCCGGGCACCATGATGATCGTGATCGACGCGATGAAGAACTCCGCGAGCTGGCTGCCCGAGATCACGTCCGCCACCAGTGCAAGGTCCGCTCCATGACGTTCAGGCTCGCCCGATGCTGAAACCGATCGTGGCCGCGAAGAACGCCGTCGCTATGCCCGGGGTTCCACCGATGCAGCCAGCCGATGTCGTCAGCACCACCGCTTCGATCGAGAGTCGGATGTAGACGATGCTCACGTTGAGTCGCTGGTGCAGTCCGGTCATGAGTCCGTCGCGCGGCCCCGGGGCCGAGGTTGCACGTCAGATAGAACGCACTGCCGATACCGATCGAGAGCACGGCGCCGAGCACGTCAGACGACCTCGGCCACACGGCGTGCGGCGCCGCCACGGCGTAGGTCGTCAGGTCAAGGACGTAGGCGATGATCATGACGTTCGAGATCGTCCCGAATCCGGGCGCTGCCGCAGCGGGATCCGGCGAGCAGGACCACGACGCTGATGAGCGCGGTCGACCACCCCAAAGAGATGTTCGCGTGTTGGGCGATACCCTCGGCGAAGACGGTCCACGGCAGGCGCCCCACGGGACTGGACGAGGAGGCCCTCACCGAACCCGAAGGCCGCGAGTCCTCCGAAGAACGGCAGCACCATTCGTGGTCGTATTGCCCAGGTGGACGCGCTCGCCACGGCGTCTCGGGTATGCGGTGGCTGAGCTTCATGCTTTGAACGCTAACAGTGGCCCTCGCAATCGAACGTCGAGCGCCCGACGCAGTCGTGACTATCGACGACCTCGACGCGCACTCAGCGAGTCTGGCCAACCAGTCGTTCGACGGCGTTGGTCACCGCGGTCACGACCAACGGGTTGAAGACGGTCGGCACGATGTAGTCGGCCGAGAGTTCGCCCGGCGTGACCACGTCAGCGATCGCGCGACCGGCGGCGATCTCGATCTCCTCGGTCACCTGCTTCGCGCCCGCGTTCAGCATGCCGCGGAAGATCCCCGGGAAGGCGAGGACGTTGTTGATCTGGTTCGGTTCGTCGCTGCGACCGGTCGCCACGACCGCGGCGTAGCTGCGCGCCAGCACCGGGTCGACCTCGGGGTCGGGATTGGCCAGGGCGAAGACGATCGAATCGCTCGCCATCATCTGCAACTGGTCCTCTTTGACGAGGTCGGGACCCGAGACGCCGATGAAGACGTCGGCGCCGGCCATGGCGTCATCCAGTGAACCTGTTCGCTTCTCTTTGTTGGTGTGTGTGGCCAACCAGCGTCGTTCGCTGTCGAGGCTTTCGTCGTCTTCGGAGATGATGCCGCCGCGATTCACGCCAATGATGTCGCCCACCCCCTCTTTCAGGAGCAGCTTGGAGATAGCCACGCCGGCCGCACCGACACCGAGCACGACGACCCGGACGTCCTTCATCTGCTTGCCAACGACGCGAAGGGCGTTGAGCAGCGCCGCGAAGACGACGATGGCGGTCCCGTGCTGGTCGTCGTGGAAGACCGGGATGTCGAGCAGGTCCGCAGGCGTCGCTCGATCTCGAAGCAGCGCGGCGCCGAGATGTCCTCGAGGTTGATGCCGCCGTAGACCGGGGCGATGCACTGGACGATTCGTACGATCTCATCGACGTCCTGGGTCGCCAGACAGACGGGCCATGCGTCGATGCCGGCGAAGCGCTTGAAGAGCAGCGCCTTCCCCTCCATCACCGGCAACGCGGCCTCCCGACCGATGTTGCCGAGACCGAGGACCGCTGAGCCGTCGGTGACGACGGCGACGGTGTTGCGCTTGATGGTCAACTTTCGCTCGGCCGAGGGTCCTTGGCAATCGCCATGGAGATCGCGCCACGCCCGGCGTGTAGGCCATCGAGAGGTCGTCGCGGGTCTTCAAGGACACCTTCGGCTCCACGGAGATGTGCCGCCGAGGTGCGAGAGGAACGTCCGGTCACGCATGGCGATGACCCGGGCGCCGTCGACGACCTCAACGGCCGCGCGAGCAACTCGCGAGTGACCCTCGTCGACGGCGTTGCACGTCAGGTCGATCGTCATCCCCGAACCGTTGGGATCCACCACGTCGAGCTCGGTAACCGCGCCGCCGGCGTCGCCGACCGCGGTCGTGACCGCACCGATGCGCGAAGCAATACGCCGAATGTTGAAGACA
>CAVXRB010000022.1:0-79236 GCA_963764095.1 uncultured Acidimicrobiaceae bacterium
GCAGGACCAGTGGAGCCGGCGGCACCAGTCGCGCCCGTAGCGCCAGTGTTGCCCTGAGCACCAGTTGCACCGGTGGCACCGGTATTACCTTGCGGACCTTGCGGACCAGCGGGGCCTACTGCACCAGCAGGTGCCAGCAGGACCAGTGGAGGCCGGCGGGCACCAGAGTAGCGCCGGTAGCACCCGTGTTTGCCCTGAGCACCAGTCTTGCGCCGGTAGCACCCGTGTTGCCTTGAGCGCCAGTAGCGCCGGTAGCACCCGTGTTGCCCTGAGCGCCGGTGTCGCCCGTGGCACCCGTGTTGCCTTGAGCACCAGTCGCGCCCGTAGCGCCCGTGTTGCCCTGAGCACCAGTCGCGCCGGTGGCACCCGTGTTGCCTTGAGCACCAGTCGCGGGGCCCGTGAGCGCCAGTGTTGCCCTGAGCACCAGTCGCGCCGGTGGCACCGGTATTACCTTGCGGACCTTGCGGACCAGCGGGGCCTACTGCACCAGCAGGTCCAGCAGGACCAGTGGAGCCGGCGGCACCGGTCGCGCCCGTAGCGCCAGTGTTCGCCCTGAGCACCAGTCGCGCCGGTGGCACCCGTGTTGCCCTGAGCACCGGTTGCGCCCGTGGCACCCGTGTTGCCCTGAGCACCAGTCGCGCCGGTGCGCACCCGTGTTGCCTTGAGCACCAGTTCGCGCCCGTAGCGCCAGTGTTGCCCTGAGCACCAGTTGCACAGCTGTGGCACCTGTGTTGCCCTGAGCACCAGTTGCACCTGTGGCACCGGTATTACCTTGCGGACCTTGCGGGACCGGCGGGGCCTACTGCGCCAGCAGGTCCAGCAGGACCAGTGGAGCAGCGGCGGCACCAGTCGCGCCCGTAGCGCCAGTGTTGCCCTGAGCACCAGTTGCACCGGGGGGTGTGCACCGGTATTACCTTGCGGACCTTGCGGACCAGCAGGGGAAGTGCACCAGCAGGTCCAGCAGGACCGAGTGGAGCCGGCGGCACCAGTAGCGCCGGTAGCACCCGTGTTGCCCTGAGCACCAGTCGCGCCGGTAGCACCCGTGTTGCCTTGAGCGCCAGTAGCGCCGGTAGCACCCGTGTTGCCCTGAGCACCAGTTGCGGCCCAGTGGCACCCGTGTTGCCTTGAGCGCCAGTTGCGCCCGTGGCACCCGTGTTGCCTTGAGCACCAGTCGCGCCCGTAGCGCCCGTGTTGCCCTGAGCACCAGTCAGCGCCGGTGGCACCCGTGTTGCCTTGAGCACCAGTCGCGCCCGTAGCGCCAGTGTTGCCCTGAGCACCAGTCGCGCCGGTGGCACCGGTATTACCTTCGCGGACCTTGCGGACCAGCGGGGCCTACTGCACCAGCAGGTCCAGCAGGACCAGTGGAGCCGGCGGCACCAGTCGCGCCCGTAGCGCCAGTGTTGCCCTGAGCACCAGTCGCGGCCGGTGGCACCCGTGTTGCCCTGAGCACCAGTCGCGCCGGTGGCACCCGTGTTGCCCTGAGCGCCGGTCGCACCGGAGTTGCACCAGCAGCGCCCGTGGCACCTTGCGGACCGGGGTCAGGTCCGGCAGGACCAGTTGCGCCTGTCGCACCAGCAGCTCCTGTTGCAGCCATTAGCCCCCGCTGCTCCAGCAGGACCAGGTGAGCCTGGAGCACCCGGTGCGCCTGCGGGCACCCGGGGTTGCGCCTGTTGCACCATTAGCCCCCGCTGCTCCAGCAGGACCAGGTGAGCCTGGAGCACCCGGAGCGCCTGCGGCACCGGTTGCGCCTGGGTTGCGCCATTAGAACCAGCAGGTCCGGGAGGGACCTTGCGGACCGGCGGGGCCTACTGCACCTGCAGGTCCGGCAGGACCGGTGGGCCCCGGCAGCACCAAGTACACCGGAGGCACCAGTGTTGCCCTGCGCACCAGTAGGCGCCGGTGGCACCGGCAGAGCCGGTCGCTCCCGTGGGGGGGGTGGGGTCGCCAGTGGCACCCGTCGCTCCGGTAGCGCCAGTGGCACCCGTAGAACCAGTCGAGCCTGTGGCACCCGTAGCGCCAGTATTACCTTGCGGACCTTGCGGACCGGCGGGGCCTTTACTGCTCCGGCAGGTCCGGCAGGACCAGTAGAGCCGGCGAGCACCAGTCGCGCCCGTGGGGCACCCGTGTTGCCCTGAGCGCCCGTTGATCCAGTCGCACCAGTTTGCCTTGGAGCGCCAGTGGCACCCGTGTTGCCCTGAGCACCCGTTGATCCAATCGCACCAGTGTTGCCTTGAGCGCCAGTCGCGCCCGTGGCACCGGTGTTGCCCTGAGCACCGGTTGATCCAGTGGCACCGGTATTGCCCAGAGCACCAGTCGCGCCCGTGGCACCGGTGTTGCCCTGAGCGCCAGTAGCGCCGGTGGCACCAGTATTACCTTGCGGACCTTGCGGACCGGCGGGGCCCACTGCTCCAGCAGGTCCGGCAGGACCCGTGGAGCCGGCGGCACCAGTAGCGCCGGTTGCGCCGGTGTTGCCCTGAGCACCTGTTGATCCAGTCGCACCCGTGTTGCCCTGAGAACCAGTAGCGCCAGTGGCACCCGTGTTGCCCTGAGCACCAGTAGCGCCAGTGGCACCCGTGTTGCCCTGAGCACCAGTTGCACCTGTGGCACCGGTATTACCTTGCGGACCTTGCGGACCGGCGGGGCCTACTGCACCAGCAGGTCCGGCAGGACCAGTGGAGCCGGCGGCACCAGTCGCGCCCGTAGCGCCAGTGTTGCCCTGAGCACCTGTCGCACCAGTTGAACCCGTCGCCCCCGTCGCACCAGTTGAACCCGTGGCACCCGTGGCACCCGTTGCACCCGTTGCACCAGTAGAACCGGTTGCACCCGTGGCGCCAGTCGCACCCGTGGCGCCGGTAGAACCCTTCGCGGCCCGTGTTGCCCTTGGGCCCGGCAGCGCCAGATGCACCCCTAGCTCCAGTATTTCCCTTCGGTCCTGCTGGGCCGGCCGGACCAGCGGGACCGCAGGACCAGCGGGCCTCGCGCCGATCGTGACCTGGTGCGTTCCGTTCGGGCAACCGTGGTCACCCTCGAGCTGCAGGACGCCGTTGTTCGTCGCGCACGCGGTAACGTCGGCGACGAGGCGGACGCTCGCCGCCGCTACTGAATGCGAATGTCGAAATGAGGGCGAGCGCCGAGAAGCGCACCATCCATTTGGCGGATGACATGGGAAATCCCCTTCTAGAGGTGGTTGAGCGACGATCTTGGACGATGAATTAGCTGCGGGTTGCATGATTTGCCACTCCCTCAGCCCAGGAGGGCGTAACTGATCCGTTGGAGATTGCGTCAATGCAAAAACTGCCGCTGTTGCGGCGAAATTGAAAGTTGAAGGGCGGCTTCAAAACTCTCTGAGGAATACTGAATTCGGTGGCGGCGATGAGCCAACGGCAACCCTCGAAGAAGTGCGAAAATTCGCACCGAGGAGCATGGCGGCGGAGAAGTCGTCGAAAATGACTTCATCCTGACCGAGCACAGATGAACGACTCGCACGAATTTCTTGCGAGGAGGAACGTTCGGTTCGCAATCAGCAATGCTCGCCACACGGAAAAATTCCGACATGGATAAATCCCCATTCCGCCCCTGCGAGAAATGACACTTGCATATTTTGTCTTGTTGTCAAGTGGAAGTCATTTGGTTGTGATTTCGTTGATGTTTGAGTATTCCATTGACTTCGGGGCGAGCGAGCTTTCCGCTGAGTCTCTGACGAGAGAAGAAATTTCTCAAGCAAACGTTTTGACGCCAAAAGTCGATGCTCATTTACTAATCCAGCAAGTGGCCGTGAACTCCGATCACGATGTGTCGATCTCGCCGACTCTCGAGGACATTCATCGATGCGTCGCGGTCCGAAGAATTTGAGTTTGTTCAGACTGATACTCGAACCACTGGTCCGCCCAATCCCAACATTTTCCATGGGCTTTCATCGAGCGGGGTACGCTCTAACAACTTGGATCCCTGGCCCCGATTTCAATTGGCGGCCCGCAAAGGCAAATGCCAGCCCCATCAAGTGCACGCCTGAGGTTGCAATGATGGCAAGCGTCTCAGCCAATTCTCAAATTGACCACGAAACTGGACCTGGTCGGATCATTTGGACGGTAGGTGATTTCACTAGTGAGGGTCTTCCGCTGCCACCAGCACAAACGCTCTGTTCCCGTAGCCTGTTTTAACGTCCCTGAACCTCGATATCGTCACTGCGACACCGGTTGCGGGCGAGAATACGAGCGTTGGGGATCATCGCCTACGACCAGTACGGAGCGGTCTTCACCGGTTACAACGGTCCGGAGTGCCTGGCGATCACCGGTCCGGCCGATGCACCCAATGGCCGGGTGCCGATCTACACGAATGCCGGGATTCTGCAGCGGTGGAAACGTCGTGAACTTCGTCGATGGCGTCGGAACGGCCAACATGACCCTCTATGACGCCCAGTCGACGACCCTCAATGTCACCGATGTACCTTCAACCGTTGCCGGATCCGACCTCACTTTCGGTCGCACCAGGAACATTGCAAACCCTTGTCGTCGCCCCAAAGACCTCAACACCGGTCGCGGGGAGCCCATTTAGGACCGATTTGACGGCTCTGGACGAGTACGGGAACGTCGATTCCAGCTACAACGGTGCCCAGTGCGTGGCGTTTGCGGGTCCGACCGCCTCCCCCGACGGAACCATGCCGATCTACTCGGCCTCGGGCACCTGCACTGGCGGATACTTGGTCACCTTTGCGGCCGGCGTCGCGGCTGGCAGCAATGCTCCGCTTGTCACCCTGTTCGATGCCGGAGGGGGGGTCCTCACTGCTCAGGACGTGGCATCGGGCACGAGCGGTTTCGCCGGTCTCACGGTGACGCCGGGTGGTCCCAAGACCTTCGCTCTGGGTGCCACGGCGAACCAAGTGGCCGGAATCCAATTCCCGGTTAGCCTCACTGCGCTGGATTTGTATGGAAATACCGATACGAACTACTCCGGGAGCCACTGCATCGTCTTCAGCGGCGCTTCCAATGCACCTGATGGGACCGAACCTGGCTATCCAGAGGCCGGTTCTTGTACGTCCGGCGACCCGGTGACCTTCGCCAGCGGCGTCGCCGAGGGTCAAATGTCGTGCCGATCACCCTTTTCGACGCTCAACCGACCTCCCTCGTAGCGACCGACCCCCTATCGGGGGCGACGGGACTGGTCAATCTCAGCGTCGCGCCGGCGGCGCTGGATTCCTTCTCCCTGACACCTTCGGACGCCTCACCCGTCGCCGGAAGTGCCTTCACCGTAGGCCTGACAGCCCTCGATCAGTACCAGAATGTCGATTCGAACTACACCGGGAACGAATGTATTGCCTTTACGGGCGCATCCAATGCACCTGATGGGACCGAACCGAGCTATCCAGTACCCGGTTCCTGCACCACCGGTGACTCCCAGGTCCTCTTCACGGGTGGATTTGCCACCGGCGGAGCGGCTCCGAGCATCGTTCTGGTCGATTCCGAGCCGGTCGACCTCCTCGCTACCGACGTTCCGAGCCAGCATTTCGGCTCCACGCCGATCGATGTCACCCCCGGTACGCTCCAGAGCTTTGCCGTCATACCTGATTCCCACACCCAAACCGCTGGAACCCCCTTCAACGTTCGCCTGACGGCCCTCGACCAGTACCAGAACGTGGATACAAACTTCACCGGAGCTCAGTGCGTCACGTTCTCCGGAGCGGATCCGGCTCCCAACGGCGCCAAACCGTCGTATCCCGATCCCGGAACCTGCGGCACGGGCTCCTCGGCCGTCACTTTCTCCGGCGGCTACGTCGACGGGGTCAATATCTTGAGCGTCACCCTCTTCGACGCCGATATAGCTGATCTGACAGCCACCCTGACAACTGGAACCCAGACCGGTTCGACGCCAATCACTGTGAACCCTTCACCCACCATCGCCGGGATCGGTCTTACGGCCATCTCCCCGAACTCGACCCCCCTCCTGTCGTGCCTAGGGGGGGTAGGTTCCATCGCTTGCACGTCGTCCGGCGAGTCCGCCGGGAGTGGCAACGTCCTCACTGGATCGGTTCAATTGGAGGACCAGTACGGAAATGCGACCACAAATGCCACCCCGAATGCTCTCCTGATCGATATCCAGGCTACGGGCCAAGGAAATGTCGTACCTGGTGGGACCGGAGCACTATCAATTTCGAGCGGTCAATCAACTTCGTCGAGCACCTTCACTCTCACTCGGACCACGGGATCCGGCCAATCGGTCGTCATGACGGCCACGTTGGAGGGCACCTCGCCAGCCCAGACCCTATCGATCGCGCTTTCGAGTTAGATACCGAATCGGGCGAGCCGAAGTGGGAACCGGGGACCCGAGACAAGTATCAAGTAATCATTGGGTTCCGTAACTTCTCGTGATTAACCCGCGACTTGGCACAGACAATATTTCACCTGGTGGGACCGACGTACCGCTATTTCTAGTCAATCCCAAGCCCAGACAGCGACCAGAATTGGGATATATGAAGCGGAACGATCCGTGAGGCCGGTCAATCATTGCATGGACGAGAACCCTTCGGCAGCTTGTTACTTGGGAGGGTACCCCCCCTCTACGAGTTGCTAAAGTTGGCCACGATTCTGACGTGCGTACCCAGAACGTGCAATTCCCTCGACACCGAAGCCCAAGAATTCGATCGCCGAAGATCCCCGAATGTCCGTTTTCCAGGCTCGCCAGGCCCTTTCGAACACCGAATCGGGCTTTCACCAGAGAATCGATGCTCCTGATGGGACCGAATACGGATCTCGAAAGCCATGGTTTTAAGGCCCGCGAGCCAAATGCCAAGGTTTTCAGTCGATTTAGGTCCGTTTCTTTGTCCCGCTGGGACCGGAAAGTTGGAGATTTGAGGGCGGATCGACTCGGAGCCGTGTCATTGACGACGTCTCTTGGATCGGGCCGGGGGCTCTCCCGCCAAGGTCCTCAAACCGGACGTAGCACACGGTCCCTCTGACCGAATGGCCGGAGCAAACTTCTGAGGGTCGGTTTCTCCGGAGCCCGGTCCGAACGTCCTTGAGCTCAGAGCGACAGCCGACTCGAGAGCAATATCCATCGCCGAGGAGATTCCGCGGGACTTGAACGTCTCGTCCGTTCCGGACCCGCGAACCCGACCCCAAGAATCGAGTTACGTGCCGATCCAGAAGGTCATGAGTGGTCATCTCCAATCGTGGAATCCGGGTTCCTGGCCGTGGGATCTGAACCGCCAGCGGGCTCTTTGGACTCGCCGGTGTAACCGTTCGCGCCTTCCAATTCATTTAGGTTCGATGCACCGGTTCAGCCCCAAAGGCCAATGAAAATAAGCTGTTTCGCCCAAAATCCATCAAAGTGCCGTCAGATGTCATTAGTCCTGGTGGGACCGAGAGGGAAGTCTCCATTTCCAAGGAATATATGGGGTTCGAAATATTGGCCAAAACGGTGGACCAAGAAGGTGATGACTTGGTGTGCTGGGACGCCAATTTCAGGAATCAGATTGGCGATCGCATGCCCAACTCGACTCATCCAAAGCGGCCAGTGCTCAGACCAAACACTCGAGTCGTATCACGCTTGGCGCTTATCGCAGAATGTTCGAAGCATCGGCAGATTTCATACGGTTGAGGTCTCTGTTGGGTCCCAAAAACAGCCCTCCAGGGTCGTTCGCTGAATCTGTTCTTCCTGGTGAGACCGACGGGGCTCGATCGGGATCCCAGTAAACACTGGAGAATTACCGCTCGCGGCCTCTGAAGCCGACTTCAATCTCACAAATCTGCCGATTTCGGCCCCCAAATTGGTCTGGGATCGATCTGGGGCTGACCGGTCGAGAGCGAATCAGATACCTCCGGACGCACCCGGGAGACCCATGCCGTTTTAGGTGCGCGAGAACCCGAACCAATAGAAGAAGCCGGGTCGTTTCCGACCCGGCTTCTTCTGAATTCCTACCCAGGGGGGTGGGCTACATCATGCCGCCCATGCCACCCATGCCACCGTCCATGCCACCGCCGCCACCCATGGAGACGGGCTCGGGCTTGTCGGCCACGATGGCCTCGGTGGTCAAGAGGAGTGCCGCGATCGATGCCGCGTTCTGAAGAGCCGAACGGGTCACCTTGGCCGGGTCGATGATGCCCGCCTTGACGAGGTCGACCAGTTCGCCGGTCACGGCGTTGAGACCGATCGATCCCTTGGCGTCGGCGACCTCGCGAACCTTGACGGCACCTTCGAATCCGGCGTTCGCCGCGATGTGGCGAAGTGGGGCTTCGAGGGAGTTGGCCACGATCCGGGCTCCGGTCGCTTCGTCACCGGTCAGGGTCTCGATCAACTTCTCGACGGCCTTGCGGGAACGAACCAGCGCAGTGCCACCGCCGGCGACGATACCTTCGTCGATGGCGGCTCGAGTGGCGCTGCAGGGCGTCCTCGATGCGGTGCTTCTTTTCCTTGAGCTCGATCTCGGTGGCGGCGCCGACCTTGACGATCGCGACTCCCCCGGCGAGCTTGGCGAGGCGCTCTTGGAGCTTCTCGCGGTCCCAGTCCGAATCGGTGTCCTCGATCTCGCGCTTGATCTGGGCGACGCGTCCGGCGACGTCGGCGTGTGAACCGCCGCCGTCGACGATGGTCGTGGCGTCCTTGGTGACGACGATGCGACGGGCCGATCCCAAGAGGTCCAGCGTGGCCGACTCCAACTTGAGGCCGATCTCTTCAGAGATCACGGTGCCACCGGTCAAGATCGCCATGTCCTGGAGCATCGCCTTGCGACGCTCGCCGAATCCCGGCGCCTTGACGGCGACCGAGGTGAAGGTGCCGCGGATCTTGTTCACGACGAGCGTGGCCATGGCCTCGCCCTCGATGTCCTCGGCGATGATCAACAGCGGCTTACCCGACGGCCATGACCTTCTCCAACAGCGGGACGAGGTCGTGGACGGCCGAGATCTTGGAACTCGTGAAGAGCACCAGTGCCTCGTCGAGGACGGCCTCTTGACGCTCGGGGTCGGTCACGAAGTACGGCGAGAGGTAACCCTTGTCGAACTGCATGCCCTCGGTGAGCTCGAGCTCGATGCCGAAGGTGTTGGACTCTTCGACCGTGACGGTGCCGTCCTTGCCGACCTTGTCGATGGCGTCGGCGATGACCTCGCCGATCGAGGCGTCGGCCGCGGAGATCGTGGCGACCTGAGCGATCTGCGCCTTGTCTTCGACTTTCTCGCTCTGCTTCTGGATCGACTCGACGGCCGCCTTGACGGCCTTCTCGATGCCGCGCTTCAGACCGGACGGGTTGGCGCCGGCCGCGACGTTGCGCAGACCCTCTTTGATGAGCGCCTGGGCGAGGACCGTGGCGGTCGTCGTCCCGTCACCGGCGACGTCGTTGGTCTTGGTGGCGACTTCTTTGACCAACTGGGCACCCATGTTCTCGAACGGGTCCTCGAGCTCGATCTCTCGAGCGATGGAGACGCCGTCGTTGGTGATGGTCGGCGCGCCGAACTTCTTGCCGATGACCACGTTGCGGCCCTTGGGCCCCAGGGTCACCTTGACCGCGTCGGCCAACTTGTCGACGCCGGCCTCGAGGCCGCGTCGGGCGTCTTCGTCAAACTTCAGTAATTTCGACATTCTTTTTCCTTGTCTGAGAGATGGAGGCGGAGACCCGCCCCGTGACTACTTCTTGGAGACGGTCGCCAAGACGTCGCGGCCGGTCAGAATCAAAAGGTCCTCACCGTCGATGGTGATCTCGGTGCCGCCGTACTTCGAGTAGACGACCGTGTCGCCGACCTTGACGCCCGAGGGGATCACTTCACCGGTGGTGTCACTACGACGACCGGGGCCGGCGGCGAGCACTTCACCCTGCTGCGGCTTCTCCTTCGCGGTGTCGGGAATGACCAGGCCTGACGCCGTGGTTGCTTCGGCGACGTCCGGACGAACCACGATGCGGTCTTCCAATGGGTGCAACTTCATTTTCTTGCCTCCTGTGCTTTTGGCACTCGAATCTTCCGACTGCCAATTTAGCAGCCTACGGGTATGACTGCCAACAGAGAACACGGCGTCGTTAGCCTGACTCGGTGACCTTCTCACCCGTGCAACGACGCGACCTCACCCTCGTCGCAATTCTTCGCGGCGTGTCCTACCTGGGCGACTCCATTGCGTTGATCGCCCTCTATCTTCGTCTCTCGCACGGAAGCTCACGCAAGTTGGGCGATCGCCGCGCTTTCGATCGCCGCGGCGCTGCCGCTCGTGTTGCTCTCGCCGATCTCGGGCTTCATCATCGACCACACCCCGGTGAAACGCCTGTTGGTGATTCTTTGTCTTTTCGAGGGGATCGTCAGCGTCGGCATCGGCCTGTGGCACGGGCGATTCATCACCATCGGCCTGATGGCGCTGCTCAGCTGTTCGGTCGCCTTCTCCCTACCGGGGTACTCGGCGCTGGTCCCGGCGATCGCCGGCGAGGACAACATCACGACCGCGAACTCGACCATGCAGTCGGCACAAGGGATCGCGGCGGTGGCCGGCCCCGGTCTCGGTGGCCTGCTCGTCGGACTCCTCGGCCAGAGTTGGCCGTTGTTCTTCGACGCCATGAGTTTCGGACTGGCCGCCATCGGGACCGTGTTTCTGGTGACCGATCGCCGACCCGAACCCGGGGCGGAGCGCCCGAAGAAGGGCGAACGCGACCTCGGGTCGGGGATGCGCCTGCTTTTCGCGGACGCCGTACTACGCCCTCTCGTGATCACGTTCGTTGTCTTTTTGTTGGCTTTGGTCATGATCAACGTCGCCGAGGTCTTTTTCATCACCAAGACGCTGCACTCCTCGGCCCTCATGTACGGACTGGTCGGGACGGCCTTCGGGGTCGGCAACATCGTGGGCGCCGTCGGTGCGAGCAAGGTCAAGCAGCAGGACGTCTCCTTGGCGCAGGGCCTCGATCTGGAGCTGTCTCGCCGTCGCCGTCTTCGTCGGAGTCACCGGCCTGGTCGAGCACGTCGGCTACCTGTTCCCGATCCTCGTGATCCTCGGCATCGCCGTCGGCGTCCTCAACGTGACGGTGACCACCTTGATGACGATGCGCACGCCCGAGGCGCGGCGCGGACGCATGTTCGCCGCGACCGGTGCGGTCTTCACGAGTGCGCAGATCCTCGGCACCGTCTTTGGCGGATTGATCCTCACCTCATCGCCCCGCGCACCGTCTTCCAGGTGGCCGGGGTGACGACGACGATCGTCCTGCTTCTCCTCGGTCCCTTCGCGCTACGCGCGACGCACTCGGCGAAGAACAGCCGAGTTGGAGACTCAAGGCGCCTGACGTTCCAGCGACCAGCCGTCAGCTCGCTGGCAGATAGACGATGCGATCGTGCAGTCGGTCGTCGCGGTGTTGCCAGAACTCGAATCGATTCGGCGTGAGTCGGTAGCCGCCCCAGAACGCCGGACGCGGGACGTCGCGCCCGGCGAATTCGGCGTCGAACTCCGCGAACGCGCTCGTTCGAGCTCCTCGCGACTCGCGATCGACGCTGCTCTGCGCGCTCGCGTGCGCGCCGAGTTGGCTGCCGCGCGCACGAGTGGCAAAGTAGGCGTCGGACTCGGCCGCTGTCATTTTCTCGACGGCGCCTTCCATGCGGCACCTGTCGTCCGCGCGGCTCGCAGTACCAGAGGATCGCGGCGAAGGGATTCGCCTCGAGCTGGCGGCCCTTGCGCGATTCGTAGTTGGTGAACCAACCGACGGAGTGATCGTCGACGTGACGAAGCAGCACCATGCGCGAACTCGGCTTGCCGTCGGGCGTCGACGTCGCGACCGAGATGGCGTCGCGCTCGAGCATCTCGCCCTTGGCCTCGTCGAACCAGATCCGAAACTGCACGAACGGATTCGGGTCGCAGTCGGACAAGCTCCAACGGGATCCACATCTCACTCACGAGACGTCCGCCAACTGCCAGTTCGGCGTCGCCGAGAGATCGAACGAACTGGCGCCGTCGTGACGGAGTCGGTACGTCCCGGCCGCCGCGATCATCGCGGCGTTGTCCGTGCACATCGCCATCGTCGGCAGGTGCGCTTCGAGACCGAACTCCTTGGCGAGTTCGGTGACGCCGGCGCGCAGCGCGGAGTTCGCGGCGACGCCACCGGCGAGTGCGAGACCCTTGACCGGATGGTGCTCGAGCGCACTGCGAAGTTTGCGAAGCAGTTGCTCGGCGACCGCGGCCTGGAACGACGCGGCGACGTCGGCGATCGGCAGGTCGCGTTGTTTTTCGGTCGCGCGCACGACCGCGGTCTTGAGACCCGAGAACGAGAGGTCGTAGTCGTCGCCGGTCATCGACTTGGGCAGTGCCAGCGAACCGGCCGTGCCCGACTGCGCCAAATGATCGATCTCCGGTCCGCCGGGATAGCCCAGTCCGAGCCATCGCGCGACCTTGTCGTACGCCTCACCGGCGGCGTCGTCGATCGTCTCACCGAGCACGACGTGTTCCCCGGTCCGGATTGCAGCACGATCAGACTGTGACCGCCCGAGACCAACAGCGTCATGAGCGGCCACTCCAAGTCCGATCGCTCCAACAACGGTGCGAAGAGGTGGCCCTCCAGGTGGTTCACGCCGACGAAGGGCACGCCCCAGGCCAGCGCGTAGGCCTTCGCGGCCGAGAGTCCGACCAGTAGCGATCCGATGAGTCCCGGCCCGCTCGTCACGGCGATGCCGAGGATCTGCCGGATCGAGCGGGTCGAGTCCGGCGTCGAGTGAGTGCTCGATGCGACGACCGGACCGATGGTGGCGACGTGGGCCCGACCAGCCAATTCCGGCACGACCCCGCCAAAGGCCCGGTGTTGGTCGATCGAGGACTCGATCACCGAGGAATGGACGTGGAACTCCTCGTCGACGACGGAGGCCGCCGTTTCGTCACAACTCGTCTCGATTCCGAGGACCAAACCCATCATTCCAGCGTAGGAGGCGGGATTTCCGGCGCCTCCTTGAGATCGGCCCACAGAATCAGCGCGTCCTCGCCGGTCTTCTCGTAGTAGTTCTTTCGCACGCCGACCGGTCGAAAGCCGTATCGGTAATAAAGGTCAATGGCCCGTTGGTTGGAGACCGCGACTTCTAGGGTCGCGCGCTTGAGGCGCCGATCGCGGGCGTCGGCCCAGGCGTCGTCCAATAGTGAGGTCGCGATCCCACGGCCTTCTTCCTGGGGAAGCGTCCCGATCGTGTTGACGTGGAGCTCCTCGAGGACGAACATGACCCCTAAATACCCCACGATTCGCTTCTTTTCGTAGGCGACGGTGTAGCGGCGGGTCTCGGTGTTCTCGATCTCATCGAGCAGGATCCGCTTGGTCCAGGGTTCGGGGAACTGGGCCTCTTCGATCACCAGTAATTCATTGATATCGCGGCGTTCGGCGAGTCGGATCTTCCAGGAATTCTTCATTGCGGACGCTCCCGGGTCGTGAAATTCGCGATTGCGTCGGCTTCGCGCAGATACAGTGGCAAAACTACCTGATCGGACGGTCGAATTGACCCCGATGGAGAGCCCGGCGTGCACCGACGGCACGAGTTGGTCGAAAATCCTGACCAGCGGTACTTTCTCGAAGTCACCGCGGTAGCGCTCCACGCCATCGCCGGTGACAGTCGTCGACGTCCCATCCGAGACTCCATGTCTTCACAAGTTCACGAGCCGTCGTCACCCGAGCATCGTCGAGCGTGGTGACGTCTTCGTCGAGCAGGAAGGTCTGCACGAATATCTCGCCCCGTCGCCCGTCGACACACGCGACCAACCTGCCACGCACTCCCCCGTCGAACGCACCGTCCGCGAGCATCTCGAGCGAGGTGACGCCGACCAACTCGCATCCCAACGCCTGGGAAAACCCGATCGCCGTCGCGATGCCCACGCGCAGTCCAGTGAAAAGTCCTGGTCCGCGGTCAATTACGACCCGGTCGATGTCGCGCGGCGTCAGTTCGACCTCGGCGAGCAACGTCGCCATGGCACCGGTCAGGGCTTCGGTGTGGCGCCGTCCGTCGTCGACGACGCGAGTGACTTCGACGCCGGAGTCGGTTCGGACGCCAACGGCGCAGGCGGGCGTCGCCGTCTCGATGGCCAGGATGTTCACGACGCCCACGCGTCCAACAACGTGGCGCGGCTTTCGGCCAATGCGCCGCTGACGGTGAGCGTCCGGCCATCATCGTCATCCACGCCGGAAATCAATGGTCATGACGTCACGACCAAAGACGGACGCCGCGAGTTCTCCCCACTCCACGAGTGCGACGCCGGCGTCCTCGACCAGTTCGCCCAACGCCAGGTCCAGCACTTCGTCGAGGGAGTCCACCCGGTAGACGTCGCAGTGATGCAGCGTCTCGATGCCCGAATCGTTCGAACACACGTGCTCGCGCACCATGGTGAAGGTCGGGCTGGTCACCCGATCACTCACGCCGAGGCCCTTGGCGACGCCCTGCACGAAGGTCGTCTTGCCGGCGCCGAGTTTCCCCGAGAGCAGCACGATGTCACCGCTCGTGAGGACGGCGGCGAAGGCCTCGCCGGCCGCGACCGTGTCCTGCGCGCTCGCACAGAATCGCTGCCAACTCACGACGTCGCCACGAGGGTCTTGAGAATTCGCAGGTCGGCGCGCATCACGTCCACGACGCTCGGTCCTCCGCGCAGTGCCGCCGCCGGGTGATACGTCGCCATGCCCTGGCCGCCGCCGAGTGCGACGATCCGTCCGTGGGTCTGGCCGATCCCCTGCTCGAAGCCGAAGACCGACTTCGCCGCCGTGTTGCCGAGCGCGAGGACGAGCGGGGACTTCACGACGAGGAACTGTTCGCTCAGCCACGGACGACAGGCGGCCAGTTCGTCGCGTGTCGGCGTTCGATTGGCCGGGGGTCGGCACTTCACCACATTGGTGACGAAGCACTCGGCGCGCGCCAGACCGACCTCTTCTTGGATGAGTTGGAAGAGCAGCCGTCCGCTGCGACCGATGAACGGTTCGCCGCCCTCGTCCTCGTCGCGCCCGGGCGCCTCGCCGATCACCATCAACGCCGGAGCTGATCGGCCCCGAACCGACGACGACGCGCTGACGGGTTTGTGAGAGCGCGCAGCGCGTGCAGGTCGGAAGCTCGGCTAAGTCGCGACTCATCTCAGTCCACGAGAATACGGGGCACGCGGGCCCCAATACCGCAAAGGATCTCCCACGAGATGGTCCCGGCGTTGCCGGCCCACTCGTCGGCGGTGATCACCTCGTCGCCTTGACGACCGAGGAGGACCACTTCGTCACCGGGCGCGACGGCGTCATCTCCGCAGTCGACGACCAACATGTCCATGGTGACCATGCCCGCCAACGGGTAGCGCCGTCCGTTGATGAGGACTTCGGCCCCCGCGTCGAACAGCCGACGGGGATAGCCGTCGGCGTAGCCGAAGGGGACCGTGGCGATGTTGGCATTTCCTTCCAACGCGCGTCGTCGTCGGTAGCTCGGTCGCTCGCCGACTTCGCCGCGACGAACGGCGACGACTTGGGCGCGCAGCGTCAACGCGGGCTCGAGTCTTTGGCCCGTCGCTTCGAGCGCCGTGGCGAGCCACGCCTCGGGCAGGTAGCCGTAAAGCGCGAGGCCGACACGGACCATATCTCGACGGGCCTCGGGGTAACCCAGGGCACCGGCGCTGTTGGCGGCGTGGACGATCCGAGGTGTGACACCACGTTTCGCAAGGCCTGCGACCACGCCGTCAAACGTCGCGATCTGGTCGCGCGTGAAGGCACGGTCTTCGGCGCTCGATCCGTCGGCGACGCTGAAGTGCGTGTAGAGACCTTCGACATTGATCGCCAAGCTGTTTATCAGGACGTCGTAGACCGCGTCGACGTCCTCGGGCGCGACGCCCATCCGGCGCATACCGGTGTCGACTTTCACGTGGACGCGGTGGCGCAGGCCGAGCGACTCGGCGGTGGCGACGGCCGCTTTGGCGCCTTCGAGGGAGCCGATCGTCAAGGTCAATCCGCTTTCGAGCGCGGCGGCGATGGTGTCCGGCGGGACCTCGGCGAGGAGAAGTATCGGCGCCGTGATCCCGCTCTCGCGCAGTTCGATGCCCTCATCGATGATCGCCACGGCGAGCATGTCGGCGCCGCCCACGAGCGCCGCCTTCGCCGCGAGTTCGGCGCCGTGTCCGTAGCCGTTGGCCTTCACGACCGCGCAGAAGAGACTCTCCCCGACGATTGACTTCAGTGCACGAACGTTGTGTGCGATGGCCGAAGCGGAGATCTCAGCGCGCGCGGGACGGTGGACGCCCTCAACTTGCACGTGAATCTTTCGAGCTGGCGACGACGAAGGCGGCCGCGGTCATCGCCGTGTGCGTCAGAGAGATGGCGAACTCGTCGGCGCCGCGAGCTGCCGCGAGTTCAGCGGCCGCGCCGTGCAACAAGACTGACGGCGCGCCGCTCGGCGCTTTCTTCACTTCAATCGACTTCCACGGGACCGAACCGGCACCGACGCTGAGTGATTTCATGACCGCCTCTTTGGCGGCGAAGCGCGCGGCCAGGCGTTCGGCTTTGCCGCGGGCGTCGCGCTGCTCGCCTTCGGTGAAGAGTCGATCGACGATTCGCGGCCGACGTCCGAGGACGATCTCGAAGCGCGGGACGTCGACGACGTCGATGCCGACGCCGACGATTCCCACTACTCGACCGTCACCGTCTTGGCGAGGTTGCGCGGTCGATCGACGTTGCGGCCCAAGCCCCGCGCCACCGCGTAGGCGAACATCTGCAGGGCGATGACGTCGACCATCGGCGTGAACATCGGCTCGGTCGCCGGGACGCGCAAGACGAAGTCGGCGACCGACTCGATCTTCTCGTCGTCGTCGGTCGCGACCGCGACGACGCTCGCGCCGCGCGCCTTCACCTCCGAGAGGTTCGACAGCATCTTCTCGTGCATGGCCGGGTCGGTCGCGATGGCGATGACGACGACGCCCGGTTCGATCAGTGCGAGCGGACCGTGCTTCAGTTCGCCGCCGGGATAGCCCTCGGCGTGGAGGTACGTCAGTTCCTTCAGTTTCAACGCACCCTCGAGCGCCGTCGGGAATCCGACGTGTCGACCGATGAAGAAGAAGTCGTGCGACCCCATGAGTTCCTTCGCGACGAGCTCCACGCTCTCGCGTCGATCGAGCACGGTCTGCACCTGCGCACTCACCGCGCCCAGACCCTTGAAGAGTCCGTCGATCTCTGATTCGGGCAACGTGCCGCGCAGTTGCGCGAGGCGAAGGGCCAGCAGCTCCAGTGCGGCGACCTGGGCGACGAAGGCCTTGGTCGAGGCGACCGAGACCTCGAGACCGGCGCGCGTGTAGATGACGGCGTCGGCTTCGCGCGCCATCGAGGAGTCGACGATGTTCGAGATGGCGACCACGTGGGCGCCGCGGCGCTGGGCCTCGCGAGTGGCCTGGATGGTGTCGATCGTCTCGCCACTCTGGGAGACGCCGATGACCAGCGTGCCGACTTCGATGATCGGGTCGCGGTAGCGGTACTCACTGGAGATGTCGACGTCGACGCCGAGACGCGCCCACTTCTCGATGGCGTACTTGGCGATCAGCGCCGAGTGGTACGACGTTCCGGCCGCGACCAGGACGACGCGCTTGACCTCGCGCAGTTCGTCGTCACTGATGCGCATCTCGTCGAAGGTGATCGTGCCGTCCTTGCGGCGACGATCGAGCAGCGTCGAGCGGATCGCCGCGGGCTGCTCGTTGATCTCCTTGGACATGAAGTCGTCGTGGCCGCCCTTTTGCGCGGTCTCTAAGTCCCAGTCGATCGAGAGTTGGTGGAGTCGCACCGGCGCGCCTTCGAGGTCGATCGCGCGAAAGCCCTCGGGTCCCATGCGCACGATCTCGTCGTCGTTGACGGCGTAGAAGGCCGAGGCCTTGTCGAGGATCGCCGGGAACGTCGCTCGCGAGGTACGTCTCGCCGGGGGCCGTGCCGACGACGAGCGGCGAGATCCGACGGGCCGCGACGATGACGTTCGGCTCGGTCGCGTCCATGACGGCGATGGCGAAGGCACCGCGCACGACCAGGAGGCCCTGGCGAACGGCCTCCATCAGCTCCAACCCCTGGGCGCGGAACTCCTCGATGAGGTGCGCCACGACCTCGGTGTCGGTGACGGAGGTGAAGACATGGCCGCGCTCCTCGAGGCCCTCGCGCAGTTCCGAGTGGTTCTCGATGATGCCGTTGTGGATGATCGCGACGTTGCCCGAGCAGTCCACGTGCGGATGGGCGTTGACCGTCTCCGGGGGCACCGTGCGTCGCCCAGCGGGTGTGTCCGATGCCGGCGGTGAAACCCGTCGGGGCGGCGAGGCACTCGTCTTTGAGCGTGGCGACCGATTCAGTACCCGAGGCGGTACGAGCCCGCCAGGTCTCGCCGGCGCGCACGAGTGCGATGCCGGCGGAGTCGTAGCCGCGGTACTCCAGGCGCGTCGAGGCCTTCGAGGAGGGTCGCCAGCGTGTCGTCGGATCCTACGACCCCGATAATGCCGCACATAGACCCATCCTACTCGGGCCATTTTTGGACTCTTCGAGCGCGGATTACGCGAGGAAGAAGTTTTGAATCCGCTTCGAGAAGTCGTTCACGAAGGATTCGTCCAACGCTTCGATCATCACGCGCACGACCGGCTCGGTGCCTGACGGGCGGATGAGCAGTCGCACGTCGTCGGTCTCGATGCCGTAGCTCGCTCGAATCTCTTCGAAGATCGCGCGCGCCGCTTCGTCGTCGTAGTGGTCGCGCTCAACGTTGATGAGGCGTTGGGGCACGCGCTGCCACACCGCGTCGGCCAGTTCGGCCAGTGGACCGCGGCGCACGATGAGATCGGCGAGCATCAGTCCGGTCAACTGACCGTCGCCGGTCGGCGCGAGCGAGCGGAAGATGAGATGGCCGGACTGTTCGCCGCCGAACGGCCAGGACCTCTCTTCGAGTTCGATCAGCACGTTGCGGTCACCGACGTCGGTCTCGACGACGGCGATCCCCGCCTCGGCCATCGAACGGTGCAGACCGAGGTTGCTCATCGAAGTGACGACCAGTCCCCCGCCGAGTTCGTTGCGCTCGAAGAAGTCGCGCGCGAAGAGGATCATGAGATCATCACCGTCGCGAATCCGTCCGCCGGCGTCAACGGCGATGAGGCGATCGGCGTCGCCGTCGAAGGCGAGACCGAGGTCGGCGTGCAGTTCGAGAACGCATGACACCAGTGCGTCGATATGCGTCGAGCCACTGTCCACGTTGATGTTGCGACCGTTTGGTTGATCGTGGATCGTCGTGATCCGCGCGCCGGTCGACTCGAAGATCTCGTGCGCGACGTGACTGGCCGCGCCGTTCGCGCAGTCGAGGACGATGTGCAGTGAAGAGAAATCGGCCGGCACCAGCGAGCGCAGGTGGTGCGCGTAGTCGTGCTCGGCCGATTCGTCGATCTCGAACTCTTCGAAGTCGTTACTCGATCGGCGACGCCGCGACCTCCAGGGCCTGGGCGACCGCGAGTTCGGTCGCGTAATCGAGCTTGCCGCCACCGACGCCGAGGACCTTGAGACCGTTGTCGTAGTAGGGATTGTGCGACGCCGACACGACGACACCCGGCACCACCGCGCTGTTGGGCGATGACCGCGACGCCCGGCGTGGTGAAGTAGCCGAGGTTGACGCCCTTGGCGCCGCCATCGCGAAGTCCGAGGAGGACGGCGCGCGCTAGGTGCGGGGAACTCTCACGCGTGTCATAGCCGACGAAGACGTCGGTGGTGAAGACCGATGCGACGGCGCGACCGAGACGGTACGCGAGGTCATTGGTGATTTCATCGGAGGCCCGTCCACGAATGCCATCCGTGCCGAATTGCACGGCCACGAGCTATCGCTTCGAGTACTGCGGAGCCTTACGCGCCTTCTTGAGACCGTACTTCTTGGTCTCTTTCTTGCGCGAGTCACGAGTGAGGAGACCGGCCTTCTTCAGGGCCGGTCGAACGGCCTCGTCGATCTCGAGGAGTGAACGCGAAATGCCGAGGCGCAGCGCGCCGGCCTGACCCGCCATGCCGCCGCCCTCGATGGTGGCGTCGATGTCGTAGGTCTGCTGGGCGTCGATGAGGCGAAGCGGCTCCATCACCATCTGGCGGTGCGTCGCCGAGGTGAAGTAGTTGTCGAAGGCCCGGCTGTTGATCGTGATGGTGCCGGTGCCCGGGCGAAGGCGCACGCGTGCGACGGCCTCTTTGCGGCGACCGGTCGTCTGGGTGAGGGGTGCGGACACGTCGTTCTCCTTAACCGCGGCGGATCGCCGAGGTGTCGTACTTCGTAGGGGTCTGGGCGGCGTGCGGGTGTTCGGGGCCGGCGTAGACGAAGAGCTTGCCCATGATCTCGCGACCGAGGCGGTTCTTCGGGACCATGCCCTTGACCGCGTCGAAGACCAACTTGACGGGGTCCTCGTCGAGGAGCGTCTGCCACGACGTCGCGCGCAGACCGCCCGGGTAGCCCGAGTGGTGATAGGCGAACTTCTGGGCGGCCTTGTTGGCCGTGAGGACCACCTTGTCGGCGTTGACGATGATGACGTTGTCGCCGCAGTCGATGTGCGGGGCGAAGTACACGCGGTGTTTGCCACGGAGTAACGAGGCGGCGACCGTGGCGATGCGGCCGAGGACCAGGCCCTCGGCGTCGATCACGAGCCAGTCGCGAGTAATCTCACTGCCTTTTGGCGAAAATGTGCGCACAGAACTTCCCAAAATCGATTGTTGACGGACCGAACCGGGTCCGAAGGACTCTTAAGTCTAGGAAAAATCAGGGCCAATGGCAAATCGCCGCCGTCATTTTCCATGATCGGCGCGACTTTCGAAGGCCTTATTCCTCCGCCATTCTACGGATTCGACACCGCCGGTCGTTCCTCAGCGCCGGCGCGGCGACGAGGGCTTCGCGTCCGTGCTCTCGCGGACCTTCTTTTCGAGACCCTCGAGACGCCGGTCCCACGCGCTCGCGCGAACGCTGAGCCACGTCGAGGCCTGTTGCGCCGCGCCCGTCGAGGCCCGGTAGCGGACCTCTCGACCGTCGCGGCTCGCGACCGCGAGTCCGGCGTTCGCCAGTAGTTGCAGGTGTTTGACGATGGCCTGGCGTGAGACCTGTGCGTCTTCAGCGAGCTCGGTGGCCGTGAGTCCGCCCGGGACCTCGAGCAGTCGTTCGAAGAGCCGACGGCGCGTGGGATCCGAGAGCGCGGCGAAGACGACCGAAATGTCGTCGCTCATCGAAGGACGAGACTCGCCTGGGCCTTCACCGCAATTGGTGACTCCGAGATCGAGATGCGGGTCCCTTCGGGAATCGGCGTCAGTTCGATCTCGACGCGCGACGGCTCCTCAGCGAACGTGGCCCACCGATAGACGAGACGGTTCTCCTCGTCCACCTCTTCCACGATGAGGTAGCGAACGTCGCCGCCCTCACTGATCCAACCGTCCGAACCGGGCGTGGTCGGTAGTTCGCCATCATCGCCCAGCCACGACGGATCGATGACGTGCTCCCAGGCCTCGCTCGGCGAACAGGGAAGATCCAACTCTCGGTACACGGTGTCTGTCATGCAACCACTCTATTGCACAACCAGGCCGACGCGGCTATCATGCAACTAATTGATTGCACATGCAAGCACGTGCCCTGAGGAGGCCTATGACCGACGTTCTACGACCAGAGATCCGTCACTCGCTGGTGCCGATGGTGCTCGAGGAGTCCAAGGGCGGTGAGCGCGCCTTCGATATCTACTCGATGCTCCTTCGCCAGCGCATCATCTTCCTCGGTCAAGAGGTCGACGACCAGATCGCGAACCTGATCATCTCCCAGATGCTGTACCTCGAGGCCCAAGACCCCGAGCGCGATATCAACCTCTACATCAACTCCCCCGGCGGACTCGCCTACGGCGGCATGGCGATCTACGACGTGATCCAACACGTGCGTCCCGACGTGTCGACGATCTGCGTCGGGATGGGGATGTCGGCCGCGGCGATGGTGCTCTGTGGCGGCGCGCCGGGAAAGCGCCTGGCGTTGCCGAGCGCACGCATCATGATCCACCAGGGCAGCGCCGGGGCACGAGGTGCCCCGAGTGACATGGAGATCCAACTTCGCGAAGCGCTGTCGCTCACGCGACGCATGGCCGAGATCATCGCGCACCACACCGGTCGATCCGTCGACGAAGTGACCCACGACATCGACCGCGACTACTTCATGACGGCCGACGAGGCCGTCACCTACGGCATCATCGATTCGGTCATTGCACCGCGTAGTGGACTGGGATTCGCGCTCGCCACTACTTCGTCGTCAATCAGTTAATTCACGAAATTTGCCACGGAGACGTATCCGTTCAATCGAGACAATTCTCAAGTCAGGGTCCCTGCCTAGACTTCGGCAACAATGTCGTGGAGGCAGAGTGAGCGATCCTTTGAGTGTAGGAAGGGCCCCAAGTGGCCCTTCGAAGACTTCCGTGAGGAAGGCCGGTGAAGTCCTTCGGGCCTATCAAATGAGACCCATCCTCATCGGCGCTGCAGAGATTGCGAAGTATCAAGACGCATACCGAACATTGGTTGATTACAGAGCTCTGCATCAGTATCCACTGATCAAAGCGACGAATGGTCTGAGATAAGTAGTTGAGACTGAGCATTGCCAAAGTGAAGTGTCGCAACGCTTGAAACGAATTCCCACGATCTTGGACAAGTTGGGACGAGAACCAGGAATGGACTTATCCAGGATGCAGGACTTTGGCGGGTGTCGAGCGGTCTTGGAAAACGTTGACGAAGTTCGACGGGTTCAAGAACGGGTATCGAAAAATCACAAGAACAGAACCGGCACAGAACCACATGTTAAGGACTACATTTCAAAGCCGAGAGAGTCCGGATATCGCGGCGTCCACGTCGTGGTTAACTACGACGGAAGACTCGTCGAGGTGCAATTGCGCACGAAAGTGATGCACGACTGGGCGATCACGGTGGAACGGCTGACGGGTCGGACCGGATTCGACCTTAAGAGTTCGAAAGGCCCTCCCGAAATACAGGAATTCTTTAGCCTTGCTTCAACTTTGATGGCCGTTGACGAGAATGGTGGAGATGTTGACCCGGATATGCTAATGCGCATGACTGCATTGCGCGAAGGTGCGATACAGTTCCTGAGCAGGGATCGCCATACTAGGGAGGGAGATTGACCGTGCCAAATCTTCATCATTATCTCCTCGTATTCGACCACGCCAAAGGTGAATTGATCGCCAACATCGACTTTGGTACAGATAGCGACAGTGCCGTGGCCGCCTATGCAGATAAAGAAATTGAGTTAAAGGGCCAAGATTCAATCGAGATTGTTCTCATCGGCTCTGATTCGCTAGACACCATTCGAATCACTCACGCAAATTATTTTGACGGCTCAATATCTGTGGGAAATTCCAAGTACTTGGCGGGCATTTAAACAGGCGTACGCGCCGGAATTCGTAGCACTTTCGAGTTACCAAATCGTGACGCGCGCCGACGGCTCCAACCACATGGCGTCGGCGTCAGAGACCGCGAACGCTTCGTAGTACTCGTCAATATTGCGTACGATTTGGTTGCCGCGGAACTCGTCTGGCGAGTGGGGGTCGATGGCTAAGAGCCGTTCGACCTCTTCCTTGCGCGCTTTAAGACGCCACGTCTGCACCCACGCGAAGAAGAAGCGTTGGGCACCCGTGAGGCCGTCGATCACCGGAGAGTCATCGCCGTTCAGCGAGATTAGGTAGGCCTTCCACGCAATGGAGAGACCGCCCAAGTCGCCGATGTTCTCACCCACCGTGAGTGCGCCGTTGACGTGCAATTCGGGAGTCAACTTCGGCGAGAGCGCGTCGTACTGTTCGATCAACGCCTTCGTGCGCTCCTCGAAGGCCGCCCGGTCCGACGGCTCCCACCAGTCGGCGAGTCGCCCCGTGCCGTCGAACTTCGAACCCTGGTCGTCGAAGCCGTGGCCGATCTCATGACCAATCACCGCGCCGATGGCGCCGTAGTTGGCCGCCTCGTCGCGATCGGGATCGAAGAATGGCGGCTGCAAGATCGAGGCGGGAAAGACGACCTCGTTGAATCCCGGGTTGTAGTACGCGTTGACCATCTGGGGCGTCATGAACCACTCGTCGCGGTCGACCGGCTGACCGATCTTCGTGAGATTGCGGTTGAACTCGAACTCACTCGCCGCGCGCACGTTCGCCAGAACGTCGTTCGCGTCGATGCGCAGCGTCGTGTAGTCGCGCCAACGAACCGGGTAGCCGATCTTCGGCGTGAAGGCGTCGAGTTTCTCGAGGGCGCGAAGACGCGTCGCCTCCCCCATCCACTCCAAATCGGTGATGCTCTGTCGGTAGGCCTCGATGAGGTTCGCGACGAGCACGTCCATGCGCGCCTTCACTTCCGGCGGGTAGTGACGCTCGACGTAGATCTTGCCCGTCGCCTCGCCCATCGCGCCTTCGACGAGGGCGACGGCGCGCTTCCAGCGAGGTCGTATCGACTCAGCACCGGTGAGCGTGCGACCGTAGAAGTCGAAGTGCTCGTCGACGAACTCCTTGGAGAGGAACGGCGCATCGCCGGCGACGACCTGCCACGCCAGCCAGTCCTTCCACGCCTCAAGGTTCTCCTCGGTGAAGAGCGCGCCGACCGCGCTGGCGAAACTCGGCTGACGAAGGACGACCTCGTCGAAGGAGCCGACGGGTGACTCCAACGCGTTGTGCCACACCTCGAGGCGCGCATCACCAAAGAGTTCTGAGGCCTCGGCCCACGGCTTCAGGTTGTATGTCTTCTCACTGTCTCGCGAGTCAACGTTGTTCCAGTGACCGGCCGCGATCTGGGTCTCGAGATCGAAGATTCGCTTCGCCCGGTCGGCGGTGTTGCTCAGACCGGCCAGATCGAGCATGCGCTGCACGTGAGCGACGAAGGCCTCGCGAATCGGTGCGAAGTGCTCTTCGCGGTAGTAGCTCTCGTCCGGCAGCGAGAGCCCACCTTGTTCGAGCAGCGTGACGTAACGCTCAGGGTCGCCCGGGTCGTTATCGACGAAGACGCCGTAGAAGCCACCGATCCCGCGACGCTGCAGCCGACCGATGAGCGCCAACAGTTCGTTGACGGAGGCAACCGACTCGACCTGGGCGAGGCGGTCGACGAGTGGTCGCGCCCCGCGGGCGTTGATCCGTTCTTCGTCGAGGAAACTCGAGTACAGGTCGCCGACCTTGCGGGCCTCGCTCCCTTCGGGTGCGTCACGGGCCTCGTCGAGAATCTCGCGAATCGCCTGCTCCGACATGTCATTGAGGACGTCGAACGTGCCGTAGCGCGCCTTGTCTTCGGGCATCGCGGTCTCTTCGATCCAGCGTCCGTTCACGTACTGATACAGGTCGTCTTGCGGTCGCACGGACGCCAAGAGTTTGGTGGGGTCGAAGCCAGAGGTGGGTGTTGGAGTAGTCACTCGCGAGAGCATACCGAGGACGGACATACTTGTCGTCCGTGCTCAATTGGCTACGCGCAAACTACGCTCAGCATCACTCCCGCAGAGAAAGCCGGTGAACTCGTGAATGGTCGACGAACATCGTCACTCGCTGCAGTGGCCCTCGTGACGGGGATATTGCTGTTGACCGTCCCTTCGTTCGCGACACCCAGTGGCGCGGTCAGCGCACATGCAAAGGTCCCGACGTTGCTCTCATTGGTCGTTCCCGGCCCCGCCGGATTCGCCTCTGATGCCGCCGATCAGACCAGCGGAGGGCCGACGGGCAGGATCGGCTTCAACGAGGCCGACTCCGCTGACTGTGATCCCGTTGGTTTGACCCGCGGTCAATGGGTAGGCAGCGTCCTTCGCTACTTCGATGGCAACCCGGCCGACCCCGAGACCTACGTGATCCTGTGCGTGACACAACTCCGAAGCGCCCACGCCGCCATGTTGAACCGCGACAAGCTCACCGACACCCGCGATTTCGAAGCCACGCCGGCCGGTCTCCGAATTCCGGGATCGAAAATGGCAGAAGTCGGACCGGCGTGGCAGTTCACCTTCGCCTGGTCCAACTACTTCGTGTGGGTGGTCGGCGTGAGCGCGACGAACCAACTCAAGGGACTTGCGTTCGCGACGAACACGGTCCGTCGGGAGTACGTTCGACTTTCGAAATAACGCGTCACCGACAACGGAAATTCAGTCGACGCTCTCCGAGCCGTCGTCATAGCCCACGGCAACGAGCGCCAGACCACTGGCGGGAGCGGGCGATGGAAGGTGATCGCGACTGAGACTCTCGAATCGCTCGGCGATGATCGTTGCGGCGACTCTCCCTTGACCGATGGCGACGAGTGTCGAGGTGAGACAGCGCACCATGTTGTGACAAAACGACTCGGCGCGGATGGTGAACTTCAGTGTCGGCGACTTGTCGGGCGTGAGCGCCCACTCATCGGCGAGACGTTCCCAACGCGCGTCGATGACGCGGCGCAAGAGTGGCTCGTCGGCCTCAGAGTTCGTCGGTCGACGACAGAAGGCACGAAAGTCATGCAGCCCGAGCAATTCGTGGCTCACCCGATTCATCGCGTCGATGTCCAACGGTCCCTGCACCGACCAGGACCACACGTCCGTGAGATCGAGTGCGGGCGGCGAGGATTCGAGGACGAGGTAGCGGTACTCGCGCCACGTCGCCGAGTAGCGAGCGTGAAACGCTTGATCGACCGGCCGAGCGGCGAGGACTTTGATCCGACCGCGCAACTGCTGGTTCAACGAGCGCATGAGTCGGTTCGCCTCGGGTCCGCGGTCATTGCCGAACAATGTCCTTGGTAGGTCCACGTGGACGACCTGGGCGAAGGCGTGAACGCCGGTGTCGGTGCGACCGGCGCCGACGATCATCGGCTCATCGATGCTCAGCGTGCTGGCCAGTGTTTCGCGCAGGACGCCCACGACCGTCGTGAACTCGGGTTGGTAGGCGAAGCCGGAAAACGCGTTGCCGTCGTATGCGATGTCCAGACGCCAGCGTTGGACGTCTAGGGGTGGATCAGACGAACTCAATGCGCGCCATCGGGGCGTTGTCACCTTGGCGCGGCCCGAGCTTCAGGATTCGCGTGTAGCCACCGGGGCGATCGGTGTAACGCGGCGCGATCTCGGTGAACAGCTTGTGCGTCATGTCCTTGTCGCGGATGAACGCGACGACACGACGATTCGCGTGGACCGAACCCTCGGGTGAGTTCTTCGCGGCGGTCACGACCTTCTCGACGATCGGGCGCAGCGCCTTGGCCTTGGCCTCGGTCGTCACGATCGACTCGGCCGCGATCATCGAAGCGACGAGGTTGCCCATCATCGCCTTCTGGTGCGCGGAGTCGCCACCGAATCGCTTGCCCTTCGTAGGAGTACCGCGCATGATTAGTCCTCGACTCGAAGCGAGAGACCGCGCTCTTCGAGGCGGTCGTTGACGTCCTTCAGCGACGTGGCGCCGAAGTTCGTGATCGAGGTGAGGTCACGCTCGGTGGCGTTGACCAACTGCGCGATGGTATTGATGCCGGCGCGCTTGAGGCAGTTGCGCGAACGCTCGGTGAGACCGAGCTCTTCGATACGGATGTCGAGTTCGCTCGCCGCGGCCTGGGCCGTGCCGACGTCACCCAACTCCAAGGCCGGGGCCTCGTCGTCGAAGTTGCCGATGAGTTCCACCAGCGAACCAAGCGTCTTGCCAGCTGAAGCCAAGGCCTCGCGCGGGCTGATCGAACCGTCGGTCTCGATCTCGATCACCAGTCGGTCGAAGTCCTTGGACTGCTCGACACGAACGGGCTCGATCTCGAAGCTGACGCGACGCACCGGGGTGAAGATCGCGTCGAGCGGGATGACACCGATGGTCGACGAGCCCTTGTTGCCCTCGGCACCGACGTAGCCCTTGCCGCGCTCGACCGTGAGTTCGAAGGTCAGCGCGCTCTTGGCGTTCGTGAGGTACGCGAGGTGGAGGTCGCCGTTCAGGATCTCCACGTCGGCCGTCGTCGAGAGGTCCATGGCCGTGACCGGGCCCTCGCCGCGCTTGTCGAGGCGCAGCGTGACGGGCTCGTCGCTGTGCACCTGGAGGAGCAGGTCCTTCAGGTTCAGGACAGATGTCCTGGACGTCTTCCTTCACGCCTTCGATGACACCGAACTCGTGCAGCACCGCGTCGAACTTGACGCGCGTCGCCGCGGCGCCGGGAATCGACGAGAGCAGCGTGCGGCGAAGCGAGTTGCCGAGCGTGTGGCCGAAGCCGGGGTCGAGCGGTCCGATGCCGAAGGACTGACGGTTGTTTACCTCGTCGCCGAGGGCTTCAATGATGGGGCGCTGGATGATCAACATGGGGACTCCTCTAAGTCTGTGAAAGGTTGGGTTACTTGGAGTACAGCTCGACGATGAGCTGCTCCTTGATCGACTCGTCGATCTGTTCGCGTTGCGGGACGATGCGCACGGTGACACTGAAGCCGCCGTCGCCGGTCTCGAGCCAACCGGGGACCGTGCGGTCGAGCACGTCGAGGTTGCGCTTCACGTTGAAGTTCTCGCGCGTGACGTTCTTCAGGGCGATGACTTCGCCGGGACGAACGCGGTACGACGGGATGTTGACCCGCTTGCCGTCGATGGTCACGTGACCGTGACGCACGAACTGGCGGGCCTGGGCGCGTGACGCGCCCCAGCCGGCGCGGTACGCGATGTTGTCGAGGCGAAGCTCGAGGAACTGCAGCAGGTTCGTGCCGGTCATGCCGGGGCGGCGACTGGCCTCTTCGTAGAGGTTGCGGAACTGCTTTTCCAGGAGACCGTAGATACGACGGGCCTTCTGCTTCTCGCGCAGCTGGGTCAGGTACTCAGAACCCTGTCGCTGACGGTCGCGACCGTGCATGCCCGGGGGGAACGCGCGCATCTGGCGGTCCGAGTTCTCGGCGACGGGGCACTTCATGGTGAAGCAGCGCTCGCCCTTCAGGTACAACTTCGTGCGCTCACGTCGACAGAGTCGACAGACGGGTCCGGTATAACGAGCCATGACTAACCCCTACGACGCTTCTTGGGGCGACACCCGTTGTGCGGCAGTGGCGTGACGTCCTTGATGGCGACGACTTCGATACCGGCCGCGGCGATCGAACGGATCGCGGTCTCACGACCCGATCCCGGTCCGCGCACGAGCACGTCGACCTTCTTGACACCGTGCTCCATCGCGGCGCGCGCGCACTTCTCGGCGGCGAGCTGTGCGGCGTACGGCGTGGACTTGCGCGATCCCTTGAAACCGACCTGTCCCGAGCTGGCCCAGGAGAGCACGTTGCCCTCGGGGTCCGAGATCGACACGATCGTGTTGTTGAACGAGCTCTTGATGTGCGCGACGCCAAAGGCGACGTTCTTGCGTTCCTTCTTGCGACCCTTGCGAACCGTATTCGGCTTAGCCATTACTTCGTTACCTTCTTCTTGCCGGCGACGGTGCGCTTCGGACCCTTGCGGGTGCGCGCGTTGGTGCGGGTGCGCTGTCCGCGAACGGGCAGGCCCTTGCGGTGACGGATCCCCTGGAGGCAGTTGATCTCCATCTTGCGCTTGATGTCTTGAGCGACGTCACGGCGCAGGTCACCCTCGACGGTGACGTTCTGGTCGATGTAGGCGCGAAGCTTGTTGACATCGGCTTCGCTGAGGTCCTTCACGCGGGTCGACTCATCCACGCCGGTCGCGGCGCAGACCTGTTGGGCGATGGTCGGACCAACACCAAAGATGTAAGTGAGGGAGATCACCGTGCGCTTCTCGCGCGGGATGTCCACTCCAGCAATACGGGCCATGTTCTTCTCCTAGCCCTGGCGCTGCTTGTGGCGGGGCTGCTCGCAGATGACCCGGACGACACCGGCCCTGCGAATGACCTTGCACTTCTCACACATGGGCTTGACGCTTGCGCGAACCTTCATGTTTCTCTTTCTCGATCTTCTAGAACTGGAGCTATTTGTAGCGGTAGGTGATGCGACCGCGGGTCATGTCGTATGGAGTGATCTCTACCTGGACCTTGTCCCCGGGAAGGATGCGAATGCGGTGCATGCGCATCTTTCCTGAGCTGTGCGCGAGGACGGTGTACCCGTTCTCTAATTCCACGCGAAACATGGCGTTCGGTAATGGCTCGACGACGGTCCCCTCGACGGTAAACGCGTCTTCCTTTGGCTTGCTCAGGTTCTTTCTCCTTGTAACGGCACGGCGGGACGTGAAAGAGCAAAAACTCCTTCACGGATGGACCTCGAGGCACGCCAAGAGGTCGGCTGACAATTCTACCAAAATTTCGGGCAAAACGCAAAATCCGGTAGTGGCCTAGTTTGAAATCACAACTTTTCGGCCCTTTGATTCTCCGCCATTCTATGGGCTTTCGATCAATTCCAGAGCGGGCAGGTTATCTTCGGGGCCGAGAGTTACACCTTTAATGAGACAATAGACATGGCGCTACGGAAACGTGGAGCCGGGGGCCGGTCGTGGGTACGGAATGCTTGCTGTCATCAAGCGTGTTGCGAGTACAAGTCTCGTCCGGTCCACCAAACGACGAGAGCGGCCTTTCGGCCGCTCTGCCGCCGTCCCATTCACTAGATAGAGAAGGAACGAGCGTGTTGCCACCGCCCGAAGGCAATGCTTGCTGTCGAGGTCAATTGTACCATCAGGCCCCACATGAGGCCACACAGCACCCCTCAGGACCACCCTCAGCCTAGCAATTCAGCGATTTCCAAGTTGTCCAGATGTGGTCGAACGTTCCGTCAGCGTTCTTCACGCGCAGAGTCTGGTGAGCACGAGCGAAGTTGTAGTACATGAAATTGAGGCTTACGGCGTGCGCGTGAAACTCGATCTTCTTTGAGAAGCCGTTAGTGAGACGCGTGAACCGGCGCATGCCCATCCGCATGGTCAGGTTCTGACGCTCTACGTACGAAGTCGAAATCCGTTTGGGGTCAGGGTTTCCAGCGATTAGCCGAACGTCAATGCCGGTGCAGACGTCAGGACTGTACTTGCGCTCGGGCTTGCTCAGCAACAGGCTTTCCATAGACCTTGTGAAGCATTGCGAAGTCAATGTCGTCAGCCCACAGTCCGTCAACAACCGTCAGGTAGTTCCGGAGTCCGTCAGTCGTCAATTGAATACGGCTGTCGTGCAAACGGCTTTTGAGATGCAGGAACACCCATGCGTCCGTCTCGTGCGCTCGCCCACAAGCCACGAAGGGACCAATTTCGTGTCGGCGTCAATGGCCGTCCACGTCCACACGTCGCCAAAGCCGTACTCCCCTGCCTTGTCAGCCGGAACGTTCTTTTCCTTCGAGTAACAAAATGACCAAATCTCGTCACACTCAATGACCTTGCAGGGCAGAGTCGACGAAGGCTTGGGCTTGATAGTCCGAGGCGACCTTCCCTGAACTCTCCAAAAGGTCACTGATGGTCTGACGTTGCAACGCCAGTGGCGCGATTGATTGACCTCATAGACATTCCCTCAGCAGAGGAGACCAATCACTTCCGCGCGCTTCGCCGTGGACAGTTTGTTCATACTAGCCATAATACTTAGCAAACTATAGTTTGTCAACTAAAACCTTATATCTTTTGGCGAAACCTTGTAAATCTCTTTATATTATGCTTTTGCAATTAAGGTCTTAGAGCGTTATACTATCAATCTATGGATAATGAACTCCTGAGTAAGAGCCCGATCGGGCAGATTGTTCCAGTTCAGGGCGACTATGGACTCCATGAGAAGTTTGCGTGTTGGGCCTATCTGGCTTCGCCATTGCCCGAGTCGACACCGCCAATCTCACCTCGGCCACATGGGCAAAGATTTCAGAGGCTTCCACTGCCCTAGGGCGCCTTGACGCAAGAAACCAAAGGTCTTGAGGATCCGCAACTACTCATCTATCCAACTTTGTTCCGTGAGGCTCTGACAACCTCGGCTCTAGAAGGGACTTATGGACAACTTTCTGACTTGCTCGAAACGCGACTGCCCGGCAACCAGATGGAGTCGCAAGAGATTAAAGAAATTTATGCGTATCTAGAGGCAGCGCGTGCAGCCTTTAAGTCCGTAGAAACCCGTCCCATTTCGGTCGCGATGCTGTGTGACATTCAGCGTGAAATCTTTGCTCAAACGAAGAGGACCTTCCGCGATCTTGGAGCTGTCAGAAAGCACCACGTTTGGATTGGAGACGAAGGCCAGCCCATCAGTGAGGGGCGCGCTTCGTACCCGCGCCTGGCGACGACCGTGTAAAGGCCGGATTGGAAGCGTTGGTGGACTGGATCAGTCAGGATAGCGTGCTCCCTCCGGTTCTTCGTGCAGCGATGGCGCACTATCAATTTGAGACCCTTCACCCGTTCGGGGATGGAAATGGACGCGTTGGGCGACTCGTCATCATCCTGCAACTATTGAGAGCAAATTCAGTAGCCGAACCCGTGATAACGGTGTCGCCGTGGTTCAACGACCGCAAGCAAGAATACAAAGATCAACTGTTGGCACTGAGTTGCACAGGAGATTGGAATCCGTGGATTACTTTTTTTTGCGACGCCATAATTGACCAATCGAAGGCATTAATTCAAGGTGCCGAGCACATTGACTTGTGGCTGAAAGTGTCGACCAAAGCAATTCACCAGCGACGCTGGGCAGGCGTAATCCACGAAGTGCTGAAAGACCTAGCGGCATGGCCCAAACTCACCGTTACCTCGACTGCGGGAAAAGACGGGATAACTGAGGTGACGGCGACAAGTGTGGTCAACCACCTCTGTGACATTGGAGTGCTTACTGAGACGACCGGCAAGACTTACGGGCGCGTCTTCGTTGCTCAACAAATCATGGACATCGTGGAAGCGATCTAGGAGTTCTTCCATCTAGCGTTGGCAGCTCGGCGTGCAATGTCCGTTCTTTCGGCGGGCGTGAGTTTCTTGGCTCGCGCCTTGCCCCCCTTAGACCCAGCAGCAACTGATTGGGCGCGTAGCGGCGTGTGCGGAGTGATTTCTTCTTCTGTCGCCTGCGGCTTGGACCACCGCCCAGGCCCGCTGGGCTGAGTCGCCCTTTTTCGGCGATTTCTTCACTACCCGCGACCCCTGGGTGATCACTCCCATTTTCTTGTTGTAGATTCGTGCCTTTTTGGGCGCGACGGTAGGAGCGACTTGGTAGGAGTGACCTTTTTGGCCGGCTTCTTCACGGTTCCATCGTAGGGGCAAGCATCGGCCTGCGGGAATTCAAAACTGGGCCATACGCAAAAGTTGGCAGTGGCCTAATTTGAATTCGTAATCTTCGCAGTCACTGAAAGCCCATTCATTCTAGTGGTCTGGTCCAACGGCGCGGTCGTCTCTGAAGCACTGCGGACAGGTTCGCGATGTGATCGTCCTTCGCGGCGTGTCCTCTCCGGATCTCGCCAACGTCCTCGCGTCGGCGTTGGCGGGCGCGAGATGTTCGACGTCTCTCGATTTCGGGACCTCGGCAGTTCCGTCTCATTTCGGTGTGGCTGGGTCTGGTTCACGTGGTTGTGGACCATGGCTCAGTGCAATATTCCGCACTATGTCTGATAGTGCAGAATATCGCACTATTGAGCAGAGTGCAGTATCCTGCACTACAATAGAAAGTGCAGGATATTGCACTCTGTGATACCTACGAAGGAGGATACGAATGCGGATCAAATCAACACGGGACATAGGAGCACTCGTGCGAGACCGCCGCATGGCCCTTGGTTGGACGCTGGATGACCTCGCGGACCGTACACCGATGTCGCGACGATGGCTCGTCGACGTCGAAGCCGGCAAGCCTGGAATTGCCCTAGGCCCACTTCTGTCGCTTCTCGCGGTACTCGGCGTGGACCTCAGCGTCGAGCCGAGCGACACGTCAGCCGAAGTCGAACTGGACTCGTATCTCGGGTTCTTGCGCAGGGAGAGTCGTGAGGACTGACAAGTTGGACGCCTACCTCGACGGCGTGCAGATCGGCTCACTCGCGCGCTCCGCAAGCGGCAACGTGAGCTTCGACTACCTCGAGACGTACCGATTCCAACGGACCGCGACGCCCCTGTCGTGTTCGATGCCGTTGGCCGCGGCCCACCATTTCGACAAGGTGGTGAAGCCTTTCCTATGGGGACTTCTCCCGGAGAACGAACTCGTCCTCAATCGATGGAGCAGGGAGTTCCACGTTTCCGCGTCGAATCCTCTGGCACTACTCAGCTGCGTCGGCTCCGACCTTCCGGGTGGACTCCAGATGCTCGAGCCGGGAGACACACCGGAACATGGCACGGGCGAGATCGAATGGCTCGAAGACCGCGACGTCGCGAGGCTGCTCGGCGAGGTGCGAAGAGACCAGTCTGCGTGGATCGCGACCGGTGCCAAAGGTCGCTGGAGTCTGGCCGGAGCCCAGGCCAAGATCGCGTTGCTCGAGGTCGACGGACGGTGGGGTCGACCCACTGGTTCTGTACCAACCAATCGAATCGTGAAGCCCTCACCGATCGGAATCGAAGGGCACGACATCAATGAGCACCTCTGTCTCAACGCGGCGCTCAATCTCGGCCTCCTGGCCGCGCGTAGTGAGGTCATCAACTTCGCAGGGCAGCGAGCACTCTCTGTCCACCGCTATGACCGTTTCCGGAAGCCGGATGGCACGGTACGCCGGATCCACCAGGAAGATCTCTGCCAAGCGCTCGGCGTCATGCCGGATCAGAAGTACCAATCCGAGGGCGGTCCCAGCGCGCAGCGCATCGCGCAGTTCTTGAACGATCAGATCGGAGAACCGGCGGCGGGGCGCGCCATCGACCAATTCGTCGATGCGCTCATCTTCAACTGGCTCCTCGCTGCGCCGGACGCCCACGCGAAGAACTACTCAGTTCTCTTGGACCGGCGAGCCGTTCGTCTTGCTCCGATCTACGACGTCGCGTCGGCCCTTCCGTATCCCGGGTTTTACGAGCCCAAGATCAAGTTGGCGATGAAGGTCGGGAACCACCATCGGGTTGGGGCTATCGGCCGCCCCACGTGGGTTCGCCAAGCGAATCTGATGGGTCTTGATCCGAATCTCTTGATCGCCAGAGCGAACGACTTGGCACTGAGGCTCCCCGATGCCTTCAGTGACGCCGCTCGCGCCTACGCCGCTCTCGCGGGTCCCGATGACTTCACGACGTCGATCACGGACAAAGTCACGAAAGAGCGCAGCGCTGCGCGCTTCAGCTCCAGATCTGACCTGAATCTCGGTAAGTGCAGTGGCCATTTGACCCGTTGGGCCTCGATCGCGGTGACTGACGATCCCTTCATTGGGCGATGATGTGACTCGAGACCCTAGGCCCTATATGGGAATCGGGTCCATGATGGTCACATGACCACAGCAAGTTTCTCGGTGTCGAGCGAACCAATCTCTCGCGACGAATGCCTGCGCCGTTTGGACGGTGCGGACGTCGCGCGGGTGCTGCTCTCCTAGGGGGTCTCCCGGCGGCGGTTGCCGGCCCGCATCGAGCTGTCGAATCTTGACCATTTGGTCATTTCGAGTCGAGAAAACTCTGTTTTGTTGGCCGCCCGACGCCGCGACGTCATCTCGGTCCAGATCGACGGCCTGGATCCCGACGACAACACCTGGTCCGTCACGGCGACGGGAATCGCCACGTCGGCCTCGCCAGACGGGGTCGACTCCGAACTCTTCCAGCGCACCTCGACTGCGGCGCTACCCTGGTGATCCTCCCCCTCTCGGTCGTCTCGGGCCAACGCGCGCATTGAGCCAAATGCAGTCGTTTTCTGAAAGTGTGGGACAATCCGAATGCAGTGGCGTTTCACAAAATTACCGATCCGGAGCGACTCCACGCCCTGATCGACGCAATCCTGCTCATTGAGACGGACGCGGATTTGGACGGCCTCCTTTCCCGGATCATCGAAACAGCCTGCCAACTGGTCGGTGCGCGCTACGGCGCGCTCGGCGTCATCGCCACGCGACGGGACGACGCTCTCGCGCTTCATCACCTTCGGCCTCGACGCCGAGCAGCGTGCCGCCATCGGTCCCGAACCCAAGCGGCCAGGGACTGCTGGGCGAGATCATCCGACAGCGCACGACGCTGCGGATCGACGAACTGGCCGAGCACCCGAGATTCCTCGGGCTTCCCGCATGAATCACCCCCAATGCAGCGGTTCCTCGGCGTGCCGGTCTCGACGGGCGACGGTCACATCTTCGGCAACCTCTACCTCACCGATCCTCTGGACGGCGAACCGTTCAGCGAGGAGGACGAGCAACTCACCGAAGCCTTCGGCCGCGCCGCGGGACTCGTCATCGACCAAGAGATGCTGCGCTCGAACATGCGCGAACTGACACTCTCCGAAGAGCGCGAACGCTTGGCGCGCGACCTTCACGACACGGTCATCCAGCGTCTCTTCGGTGTCGGTCTCTCGCTGCAGACGTCGCTGCCGGCGATCGTCAACGACAACGTGCGCAATCGGATCAACAACGTGCTCGACGAACTCGACACGACGATCCACGAGATCCGCACCACGATCTTCGAGATCGACCAGGACCGCATGGTCGGCCCGACCTCGAAGAGCGCGTCAACGAGCTCTCGGCCGAGATCGAGTCGCGCCTCGGCGTACTCGCCGACGTGAAGAGTCTCCCCGGACATCGACAACAAGGTCGGACTCACAGTGCGCGCAACACTGCGTGCAGGCGCTGCGCGAGATCCTCTCCAACGTCGTGCGACACTCCGAGGCCACCGCGGTCGACATCCAGATCGACACCGATCGACACGCTCGATCGAAGTTAGTCGTGCGCGACAACGGCGTCGGGCTTCATGCCCAACGTCGGATCGGGACGCGGCGTGCGCAATCTCGTCGTCGCGCGCGCGCGAACTCGGCGGCAACTGCACGATCAAATCGAAAATCGGCGGCGGAACCACCGTGCGCTGGACCGCAATGCGAAGGGTGTAGATGATCCGCACTACTACTCGTCGACGACCACGAGATTGTCCGCCGAGGGCTTCGCGAACTCTTCGAAGCGGAGGACGACCTCACGGTCGTCGCGCAGGCGGGATCGCTCGACGAGGCACTCGCGCTCGACCTCACCGACGTCGACGTCGCAGTGCTCGACGTGCGCCTGCCCGACGGCAGCGGCGTCGACCTCTGTCGACAGTTGCGCGCGGTCCGCCCCGACCTCGGATGTCTGATGCTGACGTCCTTCGCCGACAACGACGCGCTCAACGCCTCGTTCCTCGCGGGCGCGCGCGGCTACGTCTTGAAGAACGTCCGTGGCGACGAACTAATCACGTCGATCCGACGGGTCGCGAACGGTGAGATGCTGCTGACGCCCGAACAGATCGAGCGCGCGCGCGAGCGACTGCGTCGTCAGATCACCGAGGACATCCGACTCGAGAGTCTGAGTCCGCAGGAGCGCCGGATCCTGGACCTCTTGAGCGAGGGACTCAGCAACCGCGAGATCGCCGACGCGATGTTCCTCGCCGAGAAGACCGTGAAGAACTACGTGTCGAACCTGCTCGCCAAACTGGGCTTCCAGCGTCGCACCGAAGCGGCGCTCTTCGCCCAGCGCCAACAGGACCGCGCGCACCCGCCGGACTAGGCGGCGGTGAAGACTTCCGGTCCGTCGTCGGTGATCGGCGATGGTGTGTTCGAAGTGCGCCGAGAGTGATCCGTCCTGGGTCATGACGCCCCAGCCGTCGTCCAAGCACGTAGGTCTCGTAGCCGCCGACGTTCACCATCGGTTCGATGGCGAAGACCATGCCCTCTTTCAGCGTCGGCCCCGGCGTGCCCGGCCAGTAGTTCGGCACCTGGGGCGTCTCGTGCATCTCGGTGCCGATGGCGTGTCCCACGTACTCGCGCACGACCGAGTAGCCCGCCGCCTCGGCGACCTTCTGCACGGCGCGACCGACTTCGTTGAGGCGGTTGCCCTTCTTCAGTTGATCGATGCCGGCCCACAGTGAACGCTCGGTCACCTCGATGAGACGCTTCGCTTCGTCGCTGATCTCGCCGACGCCCGCGGTGTAGGCGGCGTCGCCGTGATAGCCCTCGATGATCGCGCCGCAGTCGACCGAGATGATGTCACCCTCGTGCAGCGTGATGTTCGCCGGGGATGCCGTGGACGATCATGTCGTTGGGACTCGTGCAGATCACGGCCGGGAAGCCGTGGTAGTTCAAGAAGTTCGAGCGAGCGCCGCGCTTGGCGAGGACCTCGGCGGCGACCTCGTTGAGTTGCATCGTCGTCACGCCCGGGCGGATCGCCGCGCGCGTGGCTTCGTGCATCTCGGCGACGACCTTGCCGGCCTTGCGCATCTTGTTCAGTTCGTCGGCCGAGCGTCTCACGCCAGGCCCCGTTCCTGGACCACCTTCATGATCTCCTCGGTGACGTCCTCGGGGCTCTGGTCGCCGTCGACGGTGACCAGCAGTCCGCGGCGACCCGTAGAATGTGAGGAGCGGCTCGGTGTCACGTTCGTAGTTCATCAGCCGGGTGCGGATCGCCTCGGGGTAGTCGTCGGTGCGCTGGATGACGTCGCCGCCGCAGTTCGAGCACGTGCCCGAGATCGCCTCGATGTCGGTGTCCTTGTAGGTCGTGCCGCACTCCTGGCAGACGCGACGCGACGAGAGTCGCTGGGTGACCAGTTCGATCGGCACGTCGAGGTTGATGCAGAGTTTGATGCCGTCGGCGCCGAGCATCGCCTCGAACGCCTCGGCCTGACCGATCGTGCGCGGGAAGCCGTCGAGCAGGACGCCGCGCTGGGCGTCGGGCTCTTTGAAGCGCTCTTCGACGAGCTGGTTGACGATGTCGTCCGAGACCAGGTCGCCGGCTTCGAGGATCGAGGCGACTTGCTTGCCCAGTGCGTTGCCGGCCTTGACCGCGTTGCGCAAGATGTCGCCGGTCGAGACGTGCGGGATGCCGTACTTCTCCGAGAGGGCCGTGGACTGGGTTCCCTTGCCGGCGCCCTGTTTCCCCAGGACGATCAGATTTAGACGTGCCGACATGACTACCGCTTCAGGAAGCCTTCGTAGTTGCGCATCATGAGCTGACTGTCGATCTGGCGCATGGTCTCCAAGGCGACACCCACGGCGATCAGCAGGGTCGTGCCGTAGTACGGGAAGCGGTTGATGTTCCAGAGGGCCATGAGGATGCTCGGCACGACCGCGACCGAGGCCAGGAAGAAGGCGCCCGACGACGGTGATGCGCGAAAGCATCTTGGCGAAGTAGCTTCTCGGTCGGCATGCCCGGACGGATGCCCGGCACGAAGCCACCCTGTTGGCGCAACATCTCGGCCTGCTGGTGCGGCTCGAAGGCGATGTAGACGTAGAAGAAGGTGAAGGCGACGATCAGGACGAAGTCCGAGAAGATGTAGAAGAAGCTCGTCGGGTGCAGCGAGGAGTTCGACGAAGTTGGTGAAGCTCGCCCACGGGCACGATGTTGCGAGAGCAGGATCGGGATGTAGAGCACCGACGAGGCGAAGATGATCGGGATAACCCCGGACTGGTTGACCTTGAGCGGGATATACGTCGAGTTGCCACCCATCTCCTTTCGCCCGACGACCCGTCGGGCGAAGGTGACCGGGATGCGCCGCTGGCCGTTGTCCATGAAGACAATGAGCGACCAGCAGCGCGATCGAGACGAGCAGCAGCACCACGAACTTGACCGGGCCGCCCTCATCGAGGACCGCGTGTCCACCGGAAGGGATGCCGGCGACGACGTTGGCGAAGATAAGCAGAGCTCATGCCCTGGCCGATGCCGCGCTGGGTGATGAGCTCGGCGAGCCACATGACGAAGGCCGTACCGGCGGTCATGATCGCGACCATGAAGAGGCCGAGCTCGAGGTTGAACTTGGGGATGAGGTCGATGTTGAAGCCGAGCAGCGCCTGGTCGTGGCCGTGGAAGGCGTAGATCAGTCCGGTCGACTGCAAGAGCGCCAGGCCGATCGTGAGGTAACGCGTCGTCTGGGTGATCTTCTTCTGACCGACGGCGCCCTGGTCACGCCACTGCGTGAGCTTGGGGATGACGGTCGTCAAGAGTTGGATGACGATGGAGCTCGTGATGTAGGGCATGACGCCGAGTCCGAAGACCGCGAGTCGGGTGAGCGCGCCACCGGAGAAGAGGTTCAAGAAGCCGAGCACGCCACTGGCGCCGGCCTTGGCCTGCAGGATCCTGGACCTGGCTCCAACTCACGCCGGGGATCGGGATGTTGGCGCCGGCCTGGTAGAGGCAGATGACGCCGATCGTGAACAGCACCTTGTTGCGAAGGTCTGGTACGCGAAAGATGTTCCCGAGTCGGCGAAGCATTTTTGGACCTTAGCGGTTCTGGTGTTGGTTGCCCGAGGCGGGAGGACGAACGGCGAAGGGCAGCGCCACTTCCGTCGTCGTGCCACCGGCGGCTTCGATGGCGGCCTTGGCCGACGCCGAGAAACGGTGCGCCGTGACGTTCAGTGTGGTCTTCAGTTCGCCGCGACCGAGGACCTTCACGAAGTCCTTCTTACGTGCGAGCCCGCGCTCGACGATCACGTCGAGCGTGATGTCGGCGACGCCGAGCGCCGCGAGGGCGTCGAGGTTCACCGGGGTGTACTCGACGCGGAACGGGTTGGTGAAGCCCTTCAGCTTGGGGATGCGCTGGAGGAGCGGCAACTGGCCGCCCTCGAAGCCGGCCGGGATCTGGCGACGGGCCTTCTGGCCCTTGGTGCCACGTCCGGCCGTCTTGCCGCCGCGACCACCGATACCACGACCGACGATCTTCTTGCGCTTGATCGAGCCTTCGGGTGATTTGAGATCGTGCAACTTCATTCGTTGACCTCTTCTACTTTCACGAGGTGCGGCACTCGAGCGATCATCCCGTGGATCTCGGGACGATCAGGCAGCACGTTGGATTGGCCGATGCCGCGAAGTCCGAGCGCGCGCAGGGTCCCGCGGTGCTTGGGCTTGGTGGCGATGCCGGAACGAATCTGGGTGACTTTCAAGCATCTCAGCCCTCCGTCACCTTGAACAGGTCACCCTCGCGCTGACGTTCGCGGTAGGCGCGAAGCGTCCCGCTCGGGATGACGTGGTCGGCCGGCTTGTCGCGCGAGGCGGCGATCTCCTCGGGACGACGCAACTGCTTGAGGCCCTCGATCGTGGCGTGGGCCACGTTGATGCCGTTGGAGGATCCCAGTGACTTGGCGATGATGTCCTTCACGCCGGCCATCTCGAGGATCGCGCGCGCCGCGCCGCCGGCGATGACGCCGGTACCGGGCGCGGCCGGCTTCATCAGTACTCGTCCGGCGCCCGAGGCGCCGAGGACCGGGTAGACGATGGTCGTGCCGGCGAGGGGCACGTCGAAGAGGTTCTTGCGCGCCTCTTCGATGCCCTTTTGCACGGCGAGGCCGGCCTCTTTGGCCTTGCCGTAGCCGAGGCCGACGCGGCCCTTGCCGTCACCGATCACCATCAATGCGGTGAAGGAGAACCGACGTCCACCCTTCACGACCTTCGAGACGCGGTTCACCTTGATGGTGCGCTCTTCGAACTGTTCGAGATCGGCCATTAGAACTCCAGTCCGGCGGCGCGAAGCGTGTCGGCGAATGCCGCGACCCGGCCGTGATAATCGAATCCGCCACGGTCGAAGACGACGGCGGTGATGTTGGCCTCTTTGGCGCGCGTGGCGAGCAGTTCGGCGACGGCCTTGGCCCCGGCGACGTTGCCGCCGCTGGACTTCTTGAGGCCGGCCTCGACCGAGGACGCGGCGGCCAGGGTGCGGCCGGCGACGTCGTCGATGATCTGGGCCGAGATGTGCTTGTTGGTGCGCGAGACGGCGACGCGCGGGCGCTCGGCCGTGCCCGAGAGGCGACGGCGGATGCGCGCGTGACGGCGCTTGCGTAACTCCAGTGTGGTTCGTGGCATTACTTCGCAGCCTTTCCAGCCTTGCGCACTACTCGTTCTCCGAGGTAGCGAACGCCCTTGCCCTTGTAGGGCTCGGGCTTACGGATCTTGCGGATGGAGGCGGCGACCTGGCCGACGACCTCCTTGTCAGCGCCCTTCACGATGACGCGCGTGGGCAGTGGCACCTCGAAGGTGATCCCTTCGGGGGCATTGAACTTTACCGGGTGCGAGAAGCCGAGCGCCAGGTCGAGCACGCCCGGTCCCCCGTTGGCGGCGCGGTAGCCGACGCCGATGATCTCGAGCTCCTTGGACCAGCCGTCGGTGACGCCGACGACCATGTTGGCGATGAACGTTCGCGTGAGTCCGTGCAGCGAGCGGTACTGGGTCTCGTCGTTCAGGCGCGACACCGTCAGGACGTCGCCCTCTTGGGACAGCGTGATGCCGTCGGGCAGCACGCGGCTCATGGTGCCGTTGGGACCCTTCACGGTCGCTATGCCGTCGGCGACGCTGATCGTGACCGCGGCGGGCACGGTGATGGGGTTATTGCCGATTCGTGACATCAGTCAACCTCCGAAAGGCGATTACCAGACATAACAGAGCACCTCGCCACCGAGCTTGGCCTTGCGGGCCTCGCGGTCGGTCATCAGGCCGTGGCTCGTCGAGACGACGGCCACGCCGACGCCGCCGAGGACCTTGGGCATCTGGTCGGACTTCTTGTAGATGCGAAGGCCGGGCTTGGAGACGCGCTTGATGCCGATGATCGTCTTCTTGCGGTCCTCGGAGTACTTGAGGGCGATCTCGAGCTGGTTGCCGGGCTTGCCGTCGATCTTCGAGACGGTAAAGCCGGCGATGAAGCCCTCGCGCTCGAGGACCTTCGCGAGGTTCTCCTTCAACTTGGAACTGGGCATCTTCACGGTGTCGAACATCGCGGAGTTCGCGTTGCGGATGCGCGTGAGCATGTCGGCGATGGGATCGGTCATTGTCATGATCTACCTACCAACTCGCCTTCGTCACGCCGGGGATCTCGCCGGCGTGGACCATCTGACGCAAGCAGATACGGCACAGGCCGAACTTGCGGTACACCGAGCGCGGTCGACCACATCGCTCGCAGCGCGTGTAGGCACGCGTCGAGAACTTCGGGGTCTTCTGCTGCTTGATTCGAAGAGCTTTCTTCGCCATATTTACTTGTTCTCCTGCTTGAAGGGGAAGCCGTACGCGGACAAAAACGCGCGGCCCTGCTCGTCGTTCGCGGCCGTGGTGACGATCGTGATGTCGAAACCACGCGGCGCGTCGATCTTGTCGTAGTCGACCTCGGGGAAGATCAACTGGTCATTGATGCCGAACGTGTAGTTGCCGTGTCCGTCGAAGGACTTCGGCGACAGACCGCGGAAGTCGCGGATACGCGGGATCGCGAGGCTGAGCAGTCGGTCGAAGAACTCCCAGGCGCGGTCCCCTCGCAGGGTCACCTTCACGCCGATGGGCTGTTCCTCACGGAGCTTGAAGCTCGCGATCGACTTCTTCGCGCGCGTCACGACCGGCTTCTGACCGGTGATCAGTTCCAGGTCGCGCTGGGCGCCCTCGAGGAGCGAGGCCTGCTGCGTGGCGCGACCGACCCCGGAGTTCAGCACGATCTTCGTGAGTCGCGGGACCTGCATGATGTTGTCGAGGCCCAGTTCGTCCTTGAGCGACTGACGGATCTCTTCGTCGAAGCGCACCTTGAGACGCGGGCGTGTAGCGGTGGTCATAGGAGAACCTCTCCACATTTGCGACAGACGCGATGCTTCACGCCGTCGTCGTCGTTCTTGTAGCCGACCTTGGCCGGACCTTTGTGGTTGTCGCACCACAGCGCGACGTTGCTCGCGTCGAGCGGCATCAACTTGTCGATGATGCCGGCCTGCATGGTGGCGCCGGCCTGCTTGGTGTGGCGCTTGGCGATGTTGAGGCCGTCGAGGATCACCTTGTTGGCACCGGGCAGCGCCTCTTCGACGTGGGCTCGCTCGCCGCGGAACTTGCCCGCGAGGACGAACACTTCGTCACCTTTACGAATTTTCATTACAGCACCTCCGGTGCCAGGGAAATAATGCGCATGAACTTCTTGTCACGCAGTTCGCGCCCGACGGGCCCGAAGATGCGCGTACCGCGCGGCTGCAACTGGTCGTTGATCAGCACCGCGGCGTTCTCGTCGAACTTGATGTAGGAACCGTCGGGACGACGCTTCTCCTTCGCGGTGCGAACGACGACGCAGCGCACCACGTCACCCTTCTTCACGGCGGCGCCGGGGATCGCTTCTTTCACGGTGCCGATGAAGACGTCACCGATCGAGGCGTAGCGACGACGCGAACCGCCGAGCACGCGGATACAGAGGACTTCCTTCGCCCCGCTGTTGTCGGCGACCTTGAGTCGACTCTCTTGCTGGATCATCGCGCACGCTCCACGACTTCGGTCAGGCGCCAGCGCTTGAGCTTCGACAGCGGTCGCGTCTCTTGGACGCGGACCTTGTCGCCGATCTTCGCCTCGTTCTTCTCGTCGTGCACGTAGAGCTTCTTGGTGCGCTGGACCGTCTTGCCGTAGCGCGGGTGCGAGACGCGCTCGTTCACCGCGACGACGAGCGTCGAGTCCATCTTGTCTGAGATGACAATGCCCTCACGGACCTTGCGCGGGTTCACCCGGGTCGGGTCGTTGGTTTCGTTCGCGTCAGTCATGACTACTCACCTTCTCCTAGCGACTCGGCGGCCGCTATTTCGCGCTCGCGCGCAAACGTCGAGAGGCGCGCGATGTCGCGGCGGACCTCATTGAGTCGCGCCGAGTTGTCGAGTTGACCGGTCGCGAGTTGGAAACGCATGTTGAAGAGCTCGCGACGCGACTCGGCCAGACGCTCGAGCAGTTCGCGGTCGCCCAACAGGCGCATCTCGGCGATTCGTTCACGGGTCTTGGCCATTAGATGCTCACCTCCGGGGTCCCGTGCGTGCCGGGACGAATGACGAACTTGGCCTTGATCGGCAGCTTCTGGATGGCGCGCTCCATGGCGGCGCGGGCGAGGGCCTCGTCGACGCCACCGAGTTCGAACATGATGCGACCGGGCTTCACGACGGCGACCCAGAACTCGGGGTTGCCCTTACCGGAGCCCATGCGGGTCTCGGCCGGCTTCTGCGTGACGGGCTTGTCGGGGAAGACGCGGATCCAGACCTTGCCGCCACGCTTGACGTGACGGGTCATCGCGATTCGGGCCGCTTCGATCTGACGCGCGGTGATCCAACCCCGTTCGAGGGCCTGGATGCCGAAGTCGCCGAAGTTGAGCTCCACGCCGCCCTTGGCGTTGCCGCCACGACGTCCGCGCTGCTGCTTGCGGTGCTTTACCTTGCGGGGCATCAACATGGTTACTCGGCGTCCTTCCTGAAGTGCGGCGTGTCGTTGTGCTCTTGGGCGGTACGACGCTCGATCTCTTCTTCGACGCTCAGCTGGGCCTCGACCTCGGGGGTCTCGGCCAGCAACTCGACGGCTTCGACGTCATCACCGTCGACGACGACCTCTTCGACGACGTCATCGACGACCGGCTCGGCCTCGACCGGCGGCGTCCGCCACCGGCACGCACGACACCCTTGGGGGCCGAGGACGCGGCGTCGAACCGACGGGGACGGCGTCGCCCGCGGCCATGGCGGCCTCACGCACGATCTTCTCGTCGTTGGTCAACTGATACGGCAGGATGTCGCCCTTGTAGATCCACACCTTCACGCCGATGCGGCCGGTCGAGGTGCGGGCCTCACGGAAGCCGTAGTCAATGTCGGCGCGCAGCGTGTGCAGCGGGACGCGGCCTTCGCGGTAGGACTCGCGGCGCGACATCTCCGCGCCACCGAGACGGCCGGAGGCCTGGATCTTGACGCCCATGGCGCCGGCCTTCTGCACGGTCTGGATGCCACGCTTCATCGCGCGGCGGAAGGCCACGCGGCGCAGCAACTGGTCACAGATGCCCTGGGCGATCAGTGCGGCGTCCAGTTCGGGCTGCTTGATCTCTTGGATGTTCAAGGAGATCTTGTTCTTCTGACCCGTGATCTTCTCGAGGTCCTTCTTCAGTCGCTCGGCCTCAGCACCTCGACGACCGATGACGATGCCCGGACGCGCGGTGTGGATGTCGACGCGGATGCGGTCGGAGTTGCGTTCGATCTCGATGCGACTGACGGCGGCACTCTCGAGCTGCTTGGTCAGGTAGTCGCGGATCTTCCAGTCCTCGATGACGAGGTCCTTGTAGCCGCGCTCCTTGAACCAACGCGACTTCCAGTCCGTCGTGATCCCAAGGCGGAAACCGTAGGGGTTTACCTTCTGACCCATTACTTCGTCTCCTCAGTGGTGTCGTCGTCTGCTGTCTCGTCGGCCGGCGCTTGCGCGACCTCTTCAGGAGCTTCTTCGGCCGGTGCTCGTCGACCGATGCCTCGGCGACGCCAGTGGCGTCGGTCTCGTTCGTCTCGAGCACGTCGGTCGCCAGGTCCTCGACCGGCGTGTCGACGGTGTCGAACTCCTGGTGTCGGTCTCCAGGGCCTCGTCCTCGATCGCGTTGGCGTTGGCGTTGGCCTCGGCCTCAAGTGCCTCGTTCTCGGCCGCTTCGACGGCGGCGGTCTCGCGCTTGTTGAGGCTCGCCTGCTGGTCGGCGCGGCGGCGCGAGGAGGCGACACGGCGGGTGCGCGACACGGCGGCCTGGGCGGTGCGCGCGTTGCGCAACGTCTCGAGGCGATCGTCGTCGAGGCGCGACACGATGACCGTGATGTGGCAGGAGCGCTTGCGGATCTTGCCGGCGCGTCCACGCGCACGCGGCGTGAAGCGCTTCATCGTGATGCCCTCGTCGGCGTAGGCGGCCGAGACGAAGAGTTCGTCGGCCTGCATGGCGTCGTTGGTGACGGCGTTCGCGACGGCCGAGGCGAGGACCTTGCCGATCACGTCGGCGGCCTCGCGGTTGTCCCGGCGAGGATCTCGCGCGCGGTCGTGATGTCCTCACCGCGGATGAGGTTCAACACGACGCGGGCCTTGCTCGCGGACATGTGGTAGCCGCGCAGCGTGGCGCGGGTGCCGGGGCGTTCGTTCAATTGGGACCGGTCATCGCTTACCCGTCTTTTCCTGGCCGGCGTGGAAGCGGAAGGTGCGCGTCGGCGCGAACTCGCCCAGCTTGTGGCCGACCATCGACTCGTTCACGAAGACCGGGACGTGGCGACGTCCGTCGTGCACGGCGAAGGTGTGCCCGACCATGTCGGGGATCACCGTCGAGCGACGGCTCCAGGTCTTGATGACCTTCTTCTCGTTCGCCGCGTTCATCGCGTCCACCTTCTTCAAGAGGTGGGCATCGATGAACGGACCCTTTTTGAGACTTCGTGACATTCTCTACCTACCTCCGCGCGCCGCGTCCACGGCGACGACGAATAATCAACTTGTCCGATGGCTTCGGCAGACGCGTACGACCTTCGGGCTGGCCCCACGGCGAGACCGGGTGACGTCCACCGGACGTCTTGCCTTCGCCACCACCGAGTGGGTGGTCGACCGGGTTCATGGCGACACCACGCGTCTGGGGGCGGATGCCCTTCCAGCGGTTGCGTCCGGCCTTACCGATCGACGTCAGTTCGTGCTCGGAGTTGCCGACGGTGCCGAGCGTCGCGCGACAGTCGATCGGCACGCGGCGCATCTCGGTCGAGGGCAGACGAAGCGTGGCGAAGGCGCCCTCTTTGGCGACGATCTGCACGCCCATGCCGGCGCTGCGCGCCATCTTGCCGCCGCCGCCGGGGCGCAGCTCGACGTTGTGGACCGTGGAACCGGTCGGGATGAAGCGCATGGGCAGCGCGTTGCCGGTGCGGATGTCGGCCTTGGGCCGGACTCGACCATGTCGTCGACCTTGAGGCCGTTGGCGCGAGGATGTAGCGCTTCTCGCCGTCGAGCGTAGTGCAGCAGCGCGATGCGACCGGTGCGGTTCGGGTCGTACTCGATGGCCGCGACTTCGCGCGGGATGGCGTCCTTGTTGCGCTTGAAGTCGATGATGCGGTACTGCTGCTTGTGACCGCCGCCGCGGTGACGCGAGGTCTTGCGGCCGTAGTTGTTGCGGCCGCCGGTCTTGGGCTTGGGGTCGAGCAGGGACTTCTCGGGCAGGGTCTTCGTGATGTCGGCGAAGTCCGAGACCGTCTGGAACCGGCGACCGGGGCTCGTGGGTTTGCGTTGACGTAGGGCCATGGCAGTCCTTAGTTCTCGAAGAGGTTGATCGTGTCGCCGGCTCGCAGGGTGACGATGGCCCGCTTCGTGTCGGGCTTGATGCCCGCGACGCCGGTGCGACGGTTGCGCGTCGACTTACCCTTGCGGTTGAGAGTGTTGACGTTGGTGACCTTCACGTTGAAGGTCTGCTCGACGGCGTTGCGCACGTCGACCTTGGTGGCGCGCGGGTCGACGACGAAGACGTAGGTGCCCTTGTCCATCGAGGCGTAGGTCTTCTCCGAGACCACCGGGCGGATCAGGACGCTCATGGCGTCGCGCATCAGCTGCTTCTCCTTCGCGGTCGGCAACGTCTCGTCGGTGAAGAGCATCCAGTCGCAGTCGAGGACGTCGTAGGCGTTGAGCTCGCCGGCGTCGATGGTCTTCACGTTCATGAGGTTGCGAAACGAGCGAAGCGGCGTCTCGTCGTCGCGTCCGAGCACCACCAGGATCTTGCCGTCGAGGACCGAGGGCCTCGAGCGCGGTCGATGCGCGTCCTTGGTCTTGGGGCGTCTCCCACGTGGCGAAGCTGTCGACGAGCGCGACGCGCTCCATCGCGGCGCGGTCCGACAGGGCCGAGTGCAGCGCCAGGCGGATCATCTTCTTGGGGGTCTTCTGGTCGTACTTGCGCGGCTTGGGTCCGAGCGCGATGCCACCGCCCGGGTAGTGCGGCGCGCGGATGGTGCCCTGGCGCGCGCCGCCGGTGCCCTTTGGCTGAAGGGCTTGCGCCCGCCACCGCGACTTCTTTGCGCGTCTTGGTGACTGGGTTCCCGAGCGCTTGGCGGCGAGTTGGGCCTTGATCACTTGGTGCAGCACGGCCATGTTGGGCTCGATGCCGAAGATCGTCGGCTCGAGGTCGACCTCGCCGAGCGCCGTCGCCGTCGAGGACTTGCGCGTCGACGGTGCGCTCGGCGGGCGCGGGTCGGTCCTTCTTGATCGGACCACGAAGGGTGAAGACGTCGCTCATCGCGTACCTCCGGCCTTCATGGGGTTCTTCACGCGAGGTGCGCAGCACCACGACGCCGCCGCGCGGGCCGGGAACGGCGCCCTTGACGAGAACAAGGTGGCGCTCGACGTCGACGCAGATCACTTCGAGGTTGGTGGTGGTCACCTGCACGCCGCCCATGCGACCGGCCATCTTGGTGCCCTTAAAGACGCGGCCGGGCGTGGCGCAGGCGCCGATGGAACCGGGCGCGCGGTGGTGCTTGTGGTTACCGTGCGCGGCGCCTTGACCCGAGAAGTTGTGGCGCTTCATGCCACCGGCGAAGCCCTTGCCCTTGGCGACGGCGGTGGCGTCGATCATCTCGCCCTTTTCGAAGGCGTCGGCGAGGATCTCCTGACCGACGCTGTAGCCCGAGACGTCGTCGAGGCGCAGCTCGACGAGCTTCTTGCCCGGGGTCGACGCCGGCCTTCTCGAAGTGGCCGAGTTCGGGCTTGGACAAGGTCGAGGTCCGACGGGTGCCCCAGGTGACCTGGACGGCCGAGTAGCCCTCCTTTTCGGGCGTCTTCACCTGGACGACGCGAGCGGGGCTGACGCGTACGACCGTGACCGGGATGGCCCGGTTCTGGGCGTCCCAGACCTGGGTCATGCCCACCTTCTCGCCGACGATCGCTTTGGTCGCCACGTGTTCCTCTTCTCTTCCTCTGTGCGTCGAAGGGCCGACACACAGACGCTCCGCCGGGTCAGTAAACCCGAACGGAGCGCTCGACTGGTTCGGTTCAGCGTTCCCCGAAGGGCAACTGAACACTTCTTTTGTTCCGCCCGAACTGCTTTAACGGGGGCTATTAACCGTACATCACCGGGCCCCGCGCGCGCAAAGGCGCGGGGGGCGGTGATGGCTCAGTTCTGGCGGATCTTGATCTCGATGTCGACGCCGGCCGGGAGGTCGAGTCGCTGGAGCGAGTCGACGGTCTTGGCGGTGTGGTCCACGATGTCGAGAGACGCTTGTGCACGCGCATCTCGAAGTGCTCGCGCCAGTCCTTGTGCTTGTGGGGTCCGCGAACGACCGTGTAGCGGTGCTTCTCGGTGGGCAGCGGCACGGGGCCCTGCACCCTGGCGTTCGTGCGCTCGACCGTCTGGACGATCTTCGCGGTGGACTGGTCCAGGACGCCGTGGTCGAAGGCCTTCAGCCGGATGCGAATCATCTGTCGGTTGTCGGCCATGGCGACCTACTTCAGGATCTTGATGACGCGACCGGATCCGACGGTGCGGCCACCCTCGCGGATGGAGAAGGTGAGACCCTCTTCCATGGCGATCGGCTTACCCAGGGTCACGGTCATCTCGGTGTTGTCCCCCGGCATGACCATCTCGGTGCCCGAGGGCAGCTCGATGGTGCCGGTGACGTCGGTCGTGCGGAAGTAGAACTGCGGACGGTAGTTCGCGAAGAACGGCTTGTGACGGCCGCCCTCCTCCTTGGTGAGCACGTAGACCGAGGCCTCGAAGTTGGTGTGGGGCGTGATGGTGCCGGGCTTGCACAGCACCTGGCCGCGCTCGACCTCTTCCTTCTTGGTGCCTCGCAGCAGCGCGCCGAGGTTGTCGCCGGCCTGTCCCTGGTCGAGGAGCTTGCGGAACATCTCGATGCCGGTGACGACGGTCTTGGTCGTCGGGCGAAGGCCCACGATCTCGACCTCGTCGCCGACCTTGACGACGCCCTGCTCGACCTTGCCGGTGACGACGGTGCCACGGCCGGTGATGGACATGACGTCCTCGATGGACATCAGGAACGGCTTCTCGGTCGCGCGGACCGGCTCGGGGATGAACGTGTCGACCGCGTCCATCAGCTCCATGATCCGGTCGCCGGCCGTCTTCGTCGCCGTCGAGGGCGTTCAGGGCCGAGACGCGCACGATCGGCGTGTCGTCGCCGGGGAAGCCGTAGCTCGTCAGGAGCTCGCGGATCTCCATCTCGACGAGCTCGAGGAGCTCCTCGTCGTCGACCTGGTCGGCCTTGTTGAGGGCGACCACGATGTAGGGCACGCCGACCTGGCGCGCGAGCAGGACGTGCTCGCGGGTCTGGGGCATGGGGCCGTCGGTCGCCGCGACGACGAGGATGGCCCCGTCGACCTGGGCGGCGCCGGTGATCATGTTCTTGACGTAGTCGGCGTGGCCGGGCATGTCCACGTGGGCGTAGTGACGGTTCGCCGTCTCATATTCCACGTGGGCGATGGAGATCGTGATGCCGCGCTGCTTCTCTTCGGGCGCCTTGTCGATCTGGTCGAAGGGCGTGAAGGAGGTACCGGGCAGGCGGGTGGAGAGGACCTTGGTGATCGCCGCGGTGAGGGTGGTCTTGCCGTGGTCGATGTGGCCCATCGTTCCAACGTTTACGTGCGGCTTAGTGCGCTCGAACTTCTTCTTTGCCATTGTCGGGGACTAACTTTCTGTCTAGCGACGGGTTCTTTTGAAACCGTCTTGTTCGTTTTGGCCCGCCCCGACTACGGTTTGGACCTTGTTTTCGCTGGTCACCCAGCTTTACGCGCCAGTGGCCTTGGCCACGATCTCCTTCGAGATCGCGTCAGGTACTTCAGCGTAATTACTGAACTGCATGGTGTACGTCGCGCGCCCTTGGGTGCGAGAACGCAGGTCAGTAGCGTAGCCGAACATGTCGGCCAGTGGCACAAGTGCCTGAATCGCCTGGCTATTGCCGTTCTGCTCCATGCCCTCGACGCGGCCGCGACGAGACGAGAGGTCACCGATGACGTCGCCGAGATAGTCCTCGGGCGTGACGACCTCGACGGCCATGATCGGCTCGAGCAACACCGGGCTCGCGAGACGCGCGGCCTTCTTCACGGCGATCGAACCGGCGATCTTGAAGGCCATCTCCGAGGAGTCGACGTCGTGGTACGAACCGTAGGTCAGCCGCACGCGCACGTCGACGACCGGGTAGCCGGCCAGGACGCCCGAGGTCAACGCCTCAGTGATGCCCTGGTTGACCGGCTGGATGTACTCCTTGGGGATGACGCCGCCGGTGATCTCGTCGACGAACTCGTACCCCCCGCCGGGGCCCGTGGGCTCCAGCGTGATGACGACGTGACCGTACTGACCCTTACCACCGGTCTGGCGAACGTACTTCTCTTCGACCTTGGTGACGGTCTTTCGCACCGTCTCGCGGTAGGCCACCTGGGGCTTACCGACGTTGGCATCGACGGCGAACTCGCGCATCATGCGGTCGACGAGGACCTCCAGGTGCAACTCGCCCATTCCCGAGATGACGGTCTGGCCGGTCTCTTCGTCGGTGCGAACGCGGAACGTCGGGTCCTCTTCGGACAGCGAGTACAGCGCCTGCCCAGTTTGTCCTGGTCCGCCTTGGTCTTGGGCTCGACGGCGACGTGGATGACGGGTTCGGGGAAGACCAGCGTCTCGAGTTGGATCGGCTGGTCGATCGAGGAGAGCGTGTCACCGGTCGTGACCTGCTTGAGTCCGACCGCGGCGACGATGTCGCCGGTGCGGATGGTGTCGAGGTCCTCGCGGTTGTTCGCGTGCATGAGGAGGAGTCGTCCGAGACGCTCCTTCTTCATGCCCTTAGTGGTGTTGACGACGGTGTCGCCCTTTTCCAGCGTGCCGGAGTAGACGCGCAGGTAGGTGAGCTTGCCGACGTAGGGGTCGGTCTGGACCTTGAAGGCGAGGGCCGCGAAGGGCTCGTCGTCCGAGGGCTTTCGCTCGATGACCTCTTCCTTGCCGGGCTTGGTGCCCTGGGTCGGCGGAAGGTCGATCGGCGAGGGCAAGAAGTCGACGACGGCGTCGAGCATCGGCTGGACACCCTTGTTCTTGAAGGCCGAGCCGTTGAGGATCGGCACGCAGAGGCCCTCGAGGGTCCCGTGGCGCAGGGCCGCGCGGATGTCGTCGACCGAGACGTCGTGGCCCTCGAGGACCTTCTCCATCAGGTTGTCGTCGAAGGTCGTGAGGGTGTCGAGCAGCTTCTCGCGGTACTCGGCGGCCTGCGCCTTGTACTCGTCGGGGATCTCGATGATCTCGACGCGCTCGCCGTGCTCGTCGTGGTGGATCGTCGCGGTCATCGAGGCGATGTCGATGATGCCGAGGTAGCCACCCTCGGAGCCGATGGGGAGTTGGATGACGGCCGGGACGCAGTCCAGGCGGTCGGCGATCATGTCGACGCAGCGGAAGAAGTCCGCGCCGATGCGGTCCATCTTGTTGACGAAGCAGATGCGCGGGACGTTGTACTTGTTGGCCTGGCGCCAGACCGTCTCGGTCTGGGGCTCGACGCCGGCGACGGCGTCAAAGACCGCGACCGCGCCGTCGAGGACGCGCAGTGAGCGCTCGACCTCGACGGTGAAGTCGACGTGGCCCGGGCGTGTCGATGATGTTGATGCGGTGGCCGTTCCAGTAGGCGGTCGTGGCGGCCGAGGTGATGGTGATCCCGCGCTCTTGCTCTTGGACCATCCAGTCCATGGTGGCGCCGCCGTCGTGGACCTCGCCGATCTTGTAGTTCTTGCCGGTGTAAAAGAGGATGCGTTCGGTCGTGGTGGTCTTGCCGGCGTCAATGTGCGCCATGATGCCAATATTGCGGACCTTGTCCAGGGCGATGTCACGAGCGGTCATTTCGGAGCTTTCTTTGATTACCAGCGGTAGTGCGCGAAGGCCTTGTTGGACTCGGCCATCTTGGCCACGTCCTCACGACGCTTCACTGCAGCACCGACACCGTTACTCGCGTCAATGATCTCATTGGCGAGCCGCTCGGCCATGGTCTTTTCGCGGCGCTTCTTCGCGAAATCCGTCAACCAGCGGATAGCCAGTGTAGTGGCGCGACGGGGTCGAACCTCCATCGGCACCTGGTACGTCGTACCACCGACGCGTCGGCTCTTGACTTCCAACTCCGGGCGGACGTTCTCCAGGGCGCGCTTCAGGGTCGCGACGGGGTCGGTGCCGGTCTTCTGCTCGACCTGCTCCAAGGCGGTGTAGACGATGCGCTCGGCGATGTGCGCTTGCCGCGCTCGAGGATCTTGTTGGTGAGTTGGGTGACGAGGACCGACTTGTAGATCGGGTCGACGGGCACTTCACGACGAAGGGCGGGGCCTTTACGGGGCATTGTTACTTCTCCCTCTTGGCGCCGTAGCGGCTACGGGCCTGCTTGCGGTCGCGCACACCCGAGGTGTCGAGCGCGCCGCGGATGATCTTGTAACGAACACCGGGGAGGTCCTTCACACGGCCGCCACGCACGAGGACGATCGAGTGCTCCTGGAGGTTGTGGCCGACGCCCGGGATGTAGGCCGTGACCTCGACCCCGGAGGTGAGACGCACACGCGCGACCTTGCGAAGGGCCGAGTTCGGCTTCTTCGGGGTGACCGTGTGGACGCGGGTGCACACACCACGACGCTGCGGGGCCCCCTTCAGGGCCGGCGTCTTGGTCTTGGAAACCTTGTCCTGTCGGCCCTTTCGGACCAACTGTGCGATTGTGGGCACGCGGAAAACCTCTTCTATTTGAACTTCGTTGCTGGAGCGCGCCAGAGCTCGGCACGCGGACTATCAATCCTACGACAAATCATGGGCTTTGGGCAAGCCGGGGCAGAAACGACGGCTGCTCGTCCTCGGCGGGACAAAATTAGCCACTGACAGTTCGTCGCGTGTCAGCAATCCATCGTCGATGACGAACGACCTAGTTCAGGGCCAACAGGAACGAGGAGATCCGATGAAACTTCTACTTACCTCTGCGGGCTTCAAGAACCAGAGCATCCGCGATGCGCTCGTCGAACTCGCCGGCAAGCCGATCGAAGAGTGCGACACGCTGTTCATCCCGACCGGCGGGTACCCCATGGGTGGGCCGAACGGCGTCTGGCGCAATACCACGGGCCGCGGACGAGCCCCATGGTCGAAGCCGGTTGGAAATCGGTCGGCGTGTTGGAATTGAGCATCCTGAAGAGTCTCGGTGAGAAGTATTGGCGCCAGACCTTCGATGACATCGACGTCCTGCTCGTGGGCGGTGGTGACGCGGTGTTCATGAGCTACTGGATGAAGCAGTCGGGTGTGGCCGAGCTCCTTCCTTCGATGAAGGCCGTCTACGTCGGCTTGAGTGGCGGGAGCATGGTGATGACACCGCGCATCGGCGTCGATTTCATGGAGTGGACCCCACCCACTGGTCACGACGAAACACTCGGGATCGTCGACTTCTCGATATTCCCGCACGTCGATCATCCCGAGATGCCCGAGAACTCAATGGCCGAAGCCGAGAGGTGGGCCGCGACGTTGGGCAACCCGTCCTACGCGCTCGACGATCAGAGCGCCATCAGGGTCGTCGATGGAAGTGTCGACGTGATCAGCGAGGGCCACTGGCAGTACTTCGCCTAGAGATGCCGATGCCCGCCGCCGCCCGAGGGCGACGGCGGGCACGGAACTCAGAATGGCTCGGTTGCCCAACTCGTCTTCGGGGTTCGACGCGTCGTTCTCCGGTAGCGCCGACTCGTCGTAGGTGGCGGTCCCGATGTTCTGGAAGGCCGACAGGTCGGCCGAGAACGTCGAGTCGTCACCGCCGAGTTCGCCCAAGAGGCTCGCGAGGTCGAGGTCATCGTCGCTGACCTGGGCCCAGGCGGGCAGCAGTTCGGCGTCGGGCATGTCCAGGCGCAGTTCGCGCTGGTTGTAGTACTCGAGACCCGAACCGGCCGGGATGAGCTTGCCGATGATGATGTTCTCTTTCAGCCCGACCAGGTGGTCGCGCTTGCCCTCGATGGCCGCTTCGGTCAGCACTCGGGTCGTCTCCTGGAAGGAGGCGGCCGAGAGCCACGAGTCGGTGGCGAGTGAGGCCTTGGTGATACCCATCAACTGGGCACGACCGTCGGCCGCTTCCTTGCCGTTGGCTTCGATGTCGTCGTTGGTGTCGTTGAAGAGCTTCACGTCGACCATCGCGCCGGGCAGCCACGGGGACTCACCGGCGTCGACGATCTGGACGCGTCGCGTCATCTGACGCACGATCAGTTCGATGTGCTTGTCGTGGATCGACACACCCTGGTCGCGGTAGACGTTCTGGACCTCTTCGACCAGGTACTGCTGGGTCTCACGGGTACCGCGGAACTTCATCATCAACTTCGGGTCGAGCGGACCGTCGTGCAGCGGCGTTCCGACCTCGACCTCTTGGCCGTCCTCGACGAGCAGGTGGCGCGCGATCGAGATCGACTCCTCCTGGACCTCGCCGTCGTTGCCGACGACCGTGACCTTGCGCTCACGACCGATCAGTTCGACGCGCACGACGCCGCTGAACTCCGCGACCTTCGCGGCGCCCTTGGGCGTACGGGCCTCGAAGAGCTCCACGACGCGCGGCAGACCGTGCGTGATGTCGCTCTCGGTCACACCACCGGAGTGGAAGGTACGCATGGTGAGCTGCGTGCCGGGCTCGCCGATGGACTGCGCGGCGATGACGCCGACGGCCTCACCGAGCTCGACCAGCTGGTGCGTCGCGAGCGACAGTCCGTAGCAGTAGGCGCAGACGCCCTGGACGGCGTCACAGGTCAGCGTCGTGCGAACACGAACGCGCTCGACGGCCTTGTCCTCACGGAGCAGCTCGACGTCGTCGACCATCAACATGGTGCCGGTCGCGATCGTCGTGCCGTTGCGACAGCGTGACGTCCTCGGCCAACACGCGGCCCCAGAGTTTGGTCTCGAGGTGCGCGCGCTGACCGCGGGTGTCGGGCGTGACGTGCTCGATCCACATGCCGCGCTGCGTGCCGCAGTCGAACTCCTTGACGATGAGCTCCTGGGCGACGTCGACGAGTCGACGGGTCAGGTAGCCGGAGTCCGCGGTGCGAAGCGCCGTGTCACCGAGGCCCTTGCGGGTGCCGTGGGTCGAGATGAAGTACTCGAGGACCGAGAGGCCTTCGCGGAAGGACGACTTGATCGGACGAGGGATCATCTCACCGCGCGGGTTGGACACGAGGCCCTTCATGGCGGCGATCTGACGGATCTGCTGGGAGTTACCACGAGCACCGGAGTCGACCATCATGCGGATCGGGTTGTCGAACGTCGCGTTCATGGCGCGGTCGGTGGCGTCACCGACCTCCTTGTTCGCGTTCGTCCAGATCTCGATCTCCTGCTGGCGACGCTCGTCGTCGACGATGACGCCGCGACGGTAGTTGGTCTCGACCTTGGCGGCCTGCTCCTCGTACTTGTTCAGGATCGCGGCCTTCTCCGACGTCGTGACGACGTCGTCAATCGAGATGGTCAGACCCGAACGCGTCGCGTAGCGGAAGCCCAACGACTTGATGGCGTCGAGTGACTCGGCGACCTCTTGGCGGCTGAAGCTGCCGGAGATCTCCTCGACGATCGTCCCGATCGGCGTGGCGTTCTTGCCGATCAGTTCATTCACGTAGCGGAAGCAGAACGGCAGGGCCTCGTTGAAGAAGACCCGACCGGCCGTGGTGATCAGTGAACGGCTCGCGCCCTTCACCTCGACGCCGGCGGCTTCGAGACGCGTGTCGAGTGAGGATCCCTCGCTCGGACGGATCTGGATCTGCGTGCGCACACCGATGGTCTTGTCCGCGAGCGCGTTCTCGATCTCGTACACGTGACGAAAGACCGGCGGGTTGGAGAGCTCCTCGTCGGCCGGCAACGTCAAGTAGTACGCACCGAAGACCATGTCCTGGGCGGGCTCGGTAATCGGGCGACCCGTGGCGGGCGTGAAGATGTTGTTCGTCGAGAGCATCAAGATGCGCGCCTCGGCCTGAGCCTCGGCCGACAACGGCACGTGCACGGCCATCTGGTCACCGTCGAAGTCGGCGTTGAACGCCTTGCAGACCAACGGGTGGATCTGGATGGCCTTGCCGTCGACCAGTACGGGCTCGAAGGCCTGGATACCGAGACGGTGCAACGTCGGGGCGCGGTTGAGCAGCACCGGGTGTTCGCGGATGACCTCTTCGAGGACGTCCCACACCACGGCCTTGCGGCGCTCGACCATGCGCTTGGCGCTCTTGATGTTCTGGGCCATCTGGGTCTCGATGAGTCGCTTCATGACGAAGGGCTTGAAGAGCTCCAAGCGCCATCATCTTGGGCAGGCCGCACTGGTGCAGCTTGAGCTGCGGACCGACGACGATGACCGAACGGCCGGAGTAGTCGACGCGCTTGCCGAGCAGGTTCTGACGGAACCGTCCCTGCTTACCCTTCAACATGTCCGAGAGACTCTTGAGCGGTCGGCCGGACTGGCCGGCGACCGGACGTCCGCGACGGCCGTTGTCGAACAGTGCGTCGACGGCCTCTTGGAGCATGCGCTTCTCGTTGTTGACGATGATGTCCGGTGCCCCGAGGTCGAGCAGACGCTTGAGTCGGTTGTTGCGGTTGATGACGCGACGGTAGAGGTCGTTCAGGTCCGAGGTGGCGAAACGTCCACCGTCGAGCTGCACCATCGGGCGCAGGTCCGGCGGGATGACGGGCACGGCCTCGAGGATCATGGCGCGCGGGTCGTTGAGTCGACGACCCTGGTCGTCACGACGGTTGAAGGACTGCACGATGGCCAGACGCTTCAAGAACTTGGCGTGACGCTGCGCGCTGAGGGGCTTGCGCCCGTCCTTCGCGTCGATCATCTCGCGCATGACCTTCTCCTCTTGGTCGAGGTCCATGCGGTCGATCAGTTGCAGGATCGCGTCGGCGCCCATGCCGCCTTCGAAGTACTCGCCGTAGCGGAAGTCCATCTCGCGATACAGCACTTCGTCCTCGATGATCTGGCGTGAGTGCAGTCCCTCGAAGGTGTCGAAGGCCTGCTTGGCCAACTCACGCTCTTCGGCGAAGCGCGAACGCACGCCGTCGAGTTCCTTCTCGGTGCCGCGCTGCAGGGCGCGAAGTTCGGACTCCTTGGCGCCGTCGGATTCGAGCTTGACGGCGCGGGCCTCGATCTCCTTGAGCTTGTTGTCGAGCGCCTTCACTTCGCGCTCGGCGATCTCCAGGGTCTCTTCGGCGAGACCCTGACGCAGTTCGGCCAGGTCGTCGTGACGCTTGTCGACGTCGACGAAGGTGACCATGTGCGCGGCGAAGTAGATGACCTTCTCCAACTGCTTGGCCTTCGAGCTCCTCTTTGGGAGCGGTGCCCATCAGCAGGTAGGCCAGCCACGAACGGGTACCGCGCAGGTACCAGATGTGCACGACCGGCGCCGACAGCGCGATGTGGCCCATGCGGTCGCGACGGACCTTGTCACTGGTGACCTCGACGCCACAGCGCTCACAGACGATGCCCTTGAAACGCACCCGCTTGTACTTGCCGCAGGCGCACTCCCAGGCCTTTTGGGGCCCGAAGATCTTCTCGCAGAACAGTCCGTCCTTCTCGGGACGCAGCGTGCGGTAGTTGATGGTCTCGGGCTTCTTCACTTCTCCCGAGGACCAGCTGCGGATGTTCTGGGCCGTGGCGAGTCCAATGCTCAGTTCGTCGAACTGGTTGACGTCTAACGGGCTCATGACAACTTCCTTTCGGCGGCGCGTCGAGCGTCCTCTTCGTCAGATCCGCGCTCCGGTCGACTGATGTCGATACCGAGTTCGCGGGTGACTGAGAAGAAGTCCTCTTCGGTGTCGGCCAGGTCCACGTGGGCCCCGACCTTGTCGCGCACTTCTACGTTCAAACAGAGTGATTGCATTTCCTTGATGAGCACCTTGAAGGACTCGGGGATGCCCGGCTCCGGCAGGTTCTGGCCCTTGACGATCGCCTCGTAGGCGCGCTCGCGACCCTTCATGTCGTCGGACTTGACGGTCAGGAGTTCCTGGAGCGCGTAGGCCGCGCCGTAGGCCTCGAGGGCCCAGACTTCCATCTCACCGAAGCGCTGACCACCGAACTGCGCCTTGCCACCGAGTGGCTGGGCGGTGATCATCGAGTACGGGCCGGTCGAACGGGCGTGGATCTTGTCGTCGACCATGTGGGCGAGCTTCAAGATGTAGGCGTAGCCGACCGAGATCGGGCTGTCGTAGACCTCACCGGTGCGGCCGTTGTAGAGCGTGACCTTGCCGTCGTTGTCCCCGGCCAGCAGGCGCTTGCCGTTCTGACCGTCGACGTTGAGCGTCGCGAAGGTCTGTTGGATCGTCGGCTTGTCCTTGGCCCGTTCGGTCTCGTCCCAGTGCGCGCCGTCGAAGGACGGCGTTGCGACGTAGACGGCCGGCTCGGTGCGCGGACGGGTCTTGCGATACGGACGCGTCGCCGGGTCGGCCTGGTCGGCGTGGCCGGAGGTGCCGACGGTCGGGTTGACCTCGATGCCCTCCCAACCGTGACGCGCGGCGTAGCCGAGGTGACTCTCGAGGACCTGGCCGACGTTCATTCGACTCGGCACACCGAGGGGGCTCAAGATGATGTCGACCGGCGTGCCGTCGGACATGAAGGGCATGTCCTCTTCGGGCAGGATCTTCGAGATGACGCCCTTGTTGCCGTGGCGTCCGGCGAGCTTGTCGCCCTCGGAGATCTTGCGCTTCTGGGCGACGTAGACCTTGACCAACTGGTTGACGCCGGGCTGCATCTCGTGGTCCTCGTCGCGGCTGTAGACCTTGACGTCGATGACCTTGCCGGACTCACCGTGGGGAACCTTCAGCGAGGTGTCGCGCACTTCGCGCGCCTTCTCACCGAAGATCGCGCGCAGCAGTCGCTCTTCGGGCGACTGCTCGGTCTCACCCTTGGGCGTGACCTTGCCGACGAGGATGTCGCCGGGCTCGACTTCGGCGCCGATGCGCACGATGCCGAGGTCGTCGAGGTCCGCGAGGATGTCGTCGGGCAGGTTCGGGATGTCACGAGTGATCTCTTCGGCACCGAGCTTGGTGTCGCGCGCGTCGATCTCGTACTCCTTCACGTGGATCGAGGTGAGGACGTCGTCACGAACGAGACGCTCGTTCAAGATGATGGCGTCTTCGTAGTTGTAGCCCTCCCACGGCATGTAGGCGACGAGCAGGTTCTTGCCGAGCGCGAGCTCGCCGTTGAACGTGCTGGTGCCGTCGGCCAGGAGGTCGCCGTCCTTGACGGTCTCGCCACCGAAGACCAACGGCTTCTGGTTGATCGAGGTGTCCTGGTTCGAGCGGCGGAACTTGTTGAGGTTGTACTGCTTCTTGCCCAACGCCTTGCCGTAGCGGTCGGTGACGTCCTTGTCGTACTCGACGACGATGCGGTCACCGGAGACGAGCTTCACGACGCCGTCGCCTTCGGCGATCAGGACGTCGCCGGAGTCGAGCGCGGCGCGCGCCTCCATGCCGGTGCCGACGAACGGCGCCTCGGGCATGATGAGCGGCACGGCCTGCTTCTGCATGTTGGCGCCCATCGAGTGCGCGCTGGGCGTCGTCGTGCTCGACGAAGGGGATCAGCGACGTCGCGACCGAGATGATCTGCTTGGTCGAGACGTCCATCAGTTCGACCTCGTCGGGCTTGACGAAGTCGATCTCCGACGTCGTCGAGGACGACTTGTTCGATGAACCGACGCGAAGTCCGGTGCCGACGGGGCCACGGCGCACGAGCACGCGCTCGGCGCGGATGACGCCCTTCTCATCGACCTCGGTGTTGGCCTGGGCGATGACGAACCGCTCTTCCTCGTCGGCGGTGAAGTACTTGATCTCACCGGTGACCTTGCCCGACGTGACGACGCGGTACGGCGTCTCGATGAAGCCGTACTCGTTGATGCGTGCGTAGTTCGCCAGGTAGCCGATGAGTCCGACGTTCGGACCTTCGGGCGTCTCGATCGGACACATGCGCCCGTAGTGCGAGGAGTGGACGTCACGGACTTCGAGGCCGGCGCGCTCACGACACAGTCCACCTGGTCCCAGTGCCGAGAGACGGCGCTTGTGCGTGAGACCCGACAGCGGGTTGTTCTGGTCCATGAACTGGCTGAGCTGGGAGGTCGCGAAGAACTCCTTGATCGCCGACATCACGGGGCGGATGTTGATCAACGTCTGGGGCGCGATGGCCTCGACGTCCTGGGTGTTCATGCGCTCGCGCACGACGCGCTCCATGCGCGACAGGCCGGTGCGCAGGGCGTTCTGGATCAGTTCGCCCACGCTGCGGATGCGGCGGTTGGCGAAGTGGTCCTGGTCGTCGATGTGGTACGTGGTCTCCTTGGCGGTGCGGTCGCGCGCCAGGTTCAACAGGTACGTTGCGGTCGCCAGTACTTCGGCCTTGGAGAGCACGTGCATGGTGACGTCGGGACGCTCGAGGAGGTCGCCGAACAGTTCGACGTTCTTGGCGACTTCGTCACCGAGCTTGCGGTCGAGCTTGTAACGACCGACGCGGCTGAGGTCGTAGCGCTTCTCGGAGAAGAAGGCGCCCTCGAAGTACTGACGGGCCGCTTCGATGGTCTGGACTTCACCGGGACGCGCGCGTCGGTAGATCTCGAGCCACGCGGTCTCTTGACTCGCGCGCAGGAAGTTCTCGGGGTTGTCCTCGAGGTTGTACTTGTCCATGTGCTTGGCGATCTCGACGTGCGCCTTCTTCCAGTCCGCGTGGAACTGGTCCTCGAGGAAGTCGAAGTGGGCGACGAACTTCTCGAAGAAGGCCTCGTCCATGACGGTGTCGAGTGCGCGAAGCAGCGTGAAGATCGAGATGCGGCGCTTGCGTGCGATGCGTGCACCGGCGTTGGCCGCCTTGTTCTTCTTCTCTTCGAGGTCGACCTGCAGCCACTCACCGCGACTCGGGTGGATGGTGCCTTCGAAGGCGACCTTCTCGTCCTTGCCGGGCTGGAACAACACGCCCGGTGAACGCACGAGCTGGCTGACCACGACACGCTCGGTGCCGTTGATGATGAACGTGCCCTGCTCGGTCATGATCGGGAAGTCGCCCATGAAGACGGTCTGCTCTTTGATCTCGCCGGTTTCACTGTTCAAGAAACGCGCGCGAACGAAGATGGGCTGTGAGTACGTGGTGGCGCGCTGACGGCACTCTTCCACGGTGAACTTCGGCGGCGACTTGAGGTCCGCGTCGTCGGGGTCGAACTCGAGTTCGAGTGAGAGCCGTCCGGTGAAGTCGGTGATCGGCGAGATGGCCTCGAAGGCCTCACGCAGACCCTGCTTCATGAACAGGTCGAAGCTATCTCGCTGAATTTCGAGGAGGTTGGGCAAAGGGTGGGCTTCACCGAGTGCCGAGAAGTTAAATCGCTCTGGGCTAGTGGACCGAGACGTCAACGGTCTATCCTCCGTGTTGGTGGGTGATTACTGCTGGCATATGCCGGGAACACGTACAAAACGGCGTCAAGAGATGACAAAGTTAGGTGCAAGGACACGGTCTTACAACTCTAGCGGTAAATTCAGGCAATGCGCAACTGGCGCTCCTCCTATTGGAGTGGCGCGGCCGCTAGAGCGGTTGCGGTAACCCTAGGCAGGTTCCGGACCAAGGTCAAGTACACCAAGCAAAGAAATTGCCCCGGCCGATTCCTCAGCCGGGGCAACTCCTCGAAAAGCCTTAAATTACTTGACTTCTACCGTCGCACCGGCGGCTTCGAGCGAAGCCTTGGCCTTGTCGGCATCGGCCTTTGAAACCTTTTCAAGCACGGGCTTGGGGGCTCCGTCGACGAGGTCCTTCGCTTCTTTGAGGCCCAGGCTGGTGAGTGCGCGCACTTCCTTGATCACCTGGATCTTCTTGTCGCCACCGGCGGTCAAGATGACGTCGTAGTCACTCTTCTCGTCGGCAGCCGGTGCGTCAGCCGCACCGCCGCCCGCGGCGGCCGGTGCCGCGGCCGCGGCCGGGGCCGCGGCGGTGACGCCGAACTTCTCTTCGAACTCCTTCAACAGCTCGCTCAGCTCGATTACGGAAAGCTCTGCGATGCCGTCAAGGATTTGCTCCTTGGTCAATGTTGCAGCCATGGTGATTCCTCTCTCTTTCGTACTTCGTGGACTTGGTTATTCGGCCGGTTCGGCCGCGGCGTCCTCAGCGGGCGCCTCGGTAGCGTCAACCTCGGGCTCGGCCGCGGGGGCCTCCTCCTCGGCGGGTGCTTCAGCGTCGGGCTCGGCCGCGGGGGCCTCCTCCTCGACTGCGACCTCCGCGACGGGTGTCGCGTCGTCGTCGCTCGCTGCCGGAGCAGCTTCCTCGACCCCGGCCGGAGTCTCGGCGACCTCTTCGACCTTGTCCTCGGCCGGGGCGGCAACGCCGCCCTTGCTCTCGATCAAGGCCGATAGGCCGTAGGCGAAGTTTTGCGGGACGGCCTTCAAGAGGCCGGCCATGGTGCGACAGCGGCGAGGCCAGGAGGCCCGCGATCTGGGCGAGCAGGACGTCGCGGCTCGGCAGGTCGGCCAGCGCGTTGAGGTCCTTGGTCGAGAGCAGTTTGCCGTCGACGACGCCGCCCTTGACGATCAGTTTCGGCGTCTCACGGGCGAAGTCGCGCAGGGCCTTGGCGACGGCCGAGACGTCGCCGTCGACGAAGGCGATCGCCGTCGGGCCGACGAGGAACTCGGTCAAGGATTCGACATCGCTGCCGGCGATAGCGCGGCGAACGAGCGTGTTCTTGAAGACCTTGTAGTCGGCACCCAGGGTACGGAGCTGACGACGAAGCGTCGAGATCTGGGCGACGGTGAGGCCGCGGTACTCGGTGACGACGGCGGTGCTGGACGCGGAGATACGCGTCTTCACTTCGTCGATGGTCGCGACCTTGGCCGGCTGAACCTTGCTCATACTGCTCCTTCGCCGGATACCGCCCGGTTCGGGCCGGGACATCCAAGCGAACGAGTCTCAGTCGAGACTCGAACTCCTCGTCAGGCGGACCAACTGGCCCTTATGGGTTTCCCCACCGGATATCTTCGGCGTTCTCTCTACATCTGTGGCACAGGTTTCGTGCGGCACACAATCATACTTTCGAGGCTTCGCCTCGTCAAAACGTCCTAGGCCGGTACGGCGACGTCTTCGACGGCCTTGACCTGCGCCGGGTCGATCTTGACGCCCGGGCCCATGGTCGACGAGACCGTGATGCTCAAGATGTAGCGGCCCTTGGCGCTGGCGGGCTTCACGCGGATGACCTCTTCGACGACGGCACGGACGTTCTTGATGAGGTCGTCACGGCTGAAGCTGACCTTGCCGACGCGCAGCTGTACGTTGCCGATCTTGTCGGTGCGGTACTCGACGCGACCACCCTTGAACTCGGTGACGGCCTTGGCGACGTCCATCGTCACGGTCCCGGTCTTGGGGTTCGGCATCAGACCACGCGGTCCGAGGACTCGACCGAGTCCACCGACCTGACCCATGAGGTCCGGGGTCGCGATGGCGACGTCGAAGTCGAGGAATCCCCCGGCGACCTTGGCGACGAGGTCATCGGCACCGACTTCGTCGGCCCCGGCGTCGCGGGCGGCCTGGGCCGCTTCACCGGCGGCGAAGACCGCGACGCGGTTCGTCTTGCCGGTGCCGGCGGGTAGCGAGAGCGTGCCGCGCACGATCTGCTCGGCGCGACGGGGGTCGACGCCCAGTCGGATGGCCAGTTCGACGGTCTCGTCGAACTTGGCGGTCGAAAGTGCCTTCACCTTCTCGATGGCGTCGGTGACGCTGAGGAGTTCCTCGCGGTCCACCTGGGCCAGCGCGTTGCGGTAGTTCTTGCCGTGCTTCATGTCTCTCCTAGCTCGCGACCGAGATGCCCATCGAACGAGCGGTACCAGCTACCTGGAGCTTCGCCATCTCGATGTCATCGGTGTTGAGGTCCTTCAGTTTGGTCTTGGCGATCTCTTCGATCTGGTCCATCGTCACCGAGGCGACGACTTCACGTCCCGCGAGGTGAGCGCCCTTGGCGACACCGGCGGCCTGGCGCAACAGCACCGGGGTCGGCGGGGTCTTCAAGATGAACGAGAAGGAGCGGTCGTCGTAGATCGTGATGTCGACCGGGATGACCGTGCCCTTCATCGATTCGGTCGCCGCGTTGTACTGCTTGCAGAACTCCATCGTCTGGATGCCGTGCGGCCCAAGGGCCGTGCCGACCGGCGGGGCCGGCGTGGCGCCGCCCGCCTCGAGCTGGATCTTGACGACTGCGACAATCTTCTTGGCCATGGTTCTCTCCTTTGGCTCTAGAGCTTCGTGACCTGGGTGAAGTCGAGCTCCACCGGGGTCTCTCGTCCGAATATGTCCACGAGCACCTTGACCTTGAGCTGGTCCTCGTTGATCTCGGCCACGTGGCCCGAGAACGTCGCGAAGGGACCGGTCTTGATCTGCACCGTGTCGTTGACTTCGAACTCGTGGGTGGGCATGCGGCGCTTGGTCGGGGCCAGTTCGACGCCCTCGACGTGGGGCCGGATGATGTTGTCGACCTCGCGACGCGTGAGTGCCGTCGGGCGGGTCTTCTCGGCGCCGACGAAGCCGGTGACCCCGGGGGTCGAGCCGATCACGTAGAAGATCTCGGGGTCCGGCTCACAGCGGATCAGCAGGTAGCTCGGGAACATGCGCTTCGAGACGGTGACCTTTTTGCCGGACTTGAACTCGGTGACGTCCTCTTCGGGCAGGTAGATCTCGTAGATCTGGTCCTCGAGCTCGCGGCTCTTGATGATGTTGTGCAGGGCGCCGATGACCTTCTGTTCGTGTCCGGCGAAGGTGTGCACGATGTACCAGCGACCGGGTCGGTCGAAGGCCGACTCGGCGACGGGCTCTTCGAAGTCCTCTTCGAGGATCTCGATGTCGAGGATCTCGGCGCTCGGGGCGATGTCCTCTTCGGTGGTGGGGGTCTCGATGTCGCTCATGGTCGCCTTACTTCTGGAAGAGGAACGTGACGAACTTGGAGAAGCCGTAGCCGAGTCCGAAGATGAGTGAGGTCATGAAGACGAGGACGAAGAAGACGATCATGGTGTAGTTGATGACCTCGGGGCGGGTCGGCCAGGAGACCTGGCGCATCTCTTCTCGGATCTCTCGGAAGAACTGTCGAGGGCCGGTGCGCTGGCGACGGCGGCGCTGGACGTCGGCGGTCGAGGTGCGGCGAGGCGCGGGGGTGCCGTCGGCGCCCACCTGACCCTGTCGCTGCATCTGTCGCTTCTGTTCGCGGTTCATCTCACGTCTCTCGTTCGCACTTCATTTCCACCGAAGAAACTCTTCGCGCAGGGCAGGAGGGACTCGAACCCCCAACCACCGGTTTTGGAGACCGGTGCTCTACCAATTGAGCCACTGCCCTTCGTGACGCCAGTCACAACGTGACTGAGGCCGTAGGGAAGATGAATCTTACCATCCCCCGCGAGGATGCCTTTAGCGGGTCTCCTTGTGCGTGGTGTGCTTGCGCTCCCACTGGCAGTACTTCTTCATCTCGATGCGCTCGCGGTCGTTGACCTTGTTCTTCATCGTGATGTAATTGCGCCGTTTGCAGTCCTCGCACGCGAGGGTGACCTGTATTCGCTTTTCGTTCTTCGCCATCGTTCTCTCCTCGTTGCACTTCTTCGGACTTACGTCCTGCCTGGTAGCGGCGGCGGGAGTCGAACCCGCGACACCACGATTATGAGCCGTGTGCTCTAACCACCTGAGCTACGCCGCCTGGCGAGCCCTCTGTCGGGATTGAACCGACGACCCCTTCCTTACCATGGAAGTGCTCTACCACTGAGCTAAGAGGGCGACCGCGCCCACTTTGGCGCGGAACGAATGATACTGCGCACCAGCCTACGGCTTCAAACGCCCCCCACTACCCTTGACTCTCATGAGAACGCGCCTGGTCGAGGTCGACGACGCCACCGCGGTCATGAACATCTACAACCCCGAGGTCACCGAGGCCTCGATCAGCTTCGACCTCGTCCCGCGCACCTTAGAAGAGCAACAGGCCTGGATCCGGCGCCACCTCGACACCCATCCCTGCATCGTCGCGGTGAACGAGGAGGACGAGATCGGCGAGGTCGGGGCTCGGGGCGAGCGAATCCTCGGTTTCGCACTCGTCTCGCCCTTTCGCGACCGCCCGGCCTACGCCACCACCGTCGAGAACTCGGTCTACGTCGCGCGCGCGGCCCGCGGACGCGGCATCGGCGAGGACCTACTGCGCCAACTCATCAAAGTGGCCGGTGAGTCCGGTTTCCACTCGTTGATCGCACGCATCGTCGGTGAGAACTCCGGCTCGATTCGGCTCCACGAGAAGTGCGGCTTCACCCTGGTCGGAACCGAGATCGAGGTCGGTCGAAAGCAGGGCGTCTGGCTCGACGTCGTCGAGTATCAGTACGTCATGCCAAGTCGCCGATAGGCATCGCGTCCAGCGACTCGGAGGCGCCAGGCGGCCAGGACCACTGCGTCCAGCGTCCCATCGGGATGATCAAGACCCCGCCGAGGATCGCGACCGCGACCGCGATCAGCAAGGGATTCGAGTGCACGAGGTCGGCCAACAGCGCCCGACCGCCGGGGAGTCCGATGAACGGCCCGGTGATCGAGAGCGCCAAGAGCCAAAAGTGCTCGCGGCCCTTGTAGCTCGCGGCGAGCAGGACCAGCCCCCACGCCAGGTACCACGGCTGCACGACCGGTCCGAGTTCGACGAAGAGGATCAACGAGAGCGCGAGCGATCGCACCCAACCGCGATCTTCGGCGTGGAAGAGTAGCCAGAACGAGAACGCGGCGGCGGCCAGCAGACCGCAGAGTCGGGTCACCGAGATCACCGAGCCGACTTCGATGCCATGGAATCCGACGGCGTGCAGCGTGTTGGTCAACGCCAAACCGACGGCCGTCGCCGGTGCGGCCCAGGACCGCACCGTGCCGTTGGAGAGCAGGTTCTGGACCCAGCCGAAACCGAAGCCCGCGAGGAAGGTCCACACGCTGAGTGTCGCGACCGCGACGATCGCCGCGATGCCGATCGGTCGCAGGCGATCTCGAATCGACGCCTTCGGTCCCAGCCACGTCCACGCGACGAAGGCCAGACCAATGGCGGCCGGGGCTTTTATTGCCGCCGCACACGAACAGAAGAACAGTCCCCAGACCGGATGCTTCTTCACCGCGAGCGCGATGCCGACCACGAGGAAGCCGGCCATGATCGCGTCGTTGTGCGCTCCGCCGATCAAGGTCAGCAGGACCAGGGGGTTCATCGCCGAGAGGACGAAGGCCTCACCGGGGTCACGGTTCATGCCGCGCGCCAGCATCACGATGCCGTAACCGATCATGGCGACCGCGAAGGTCTCGAGGAGTCGCAGCCCGACGACGGTCCACAGTTCGTGGTGCTGGGAGATCCAGTCGATCTTGCCGTCGAGGAAGAGGAAGAACGGTCCGTACGGCGCGGGCGTGTTGCCCCAGAGTGGGTCGACCGGTGCGACGTACGGACCCGAGCCGAGCGTGAACGGCCCATATAAATACGGGCTGATGTGGCCGAACGTCATCTCGCCCTGGGCCGCGTAGCTGAAGACGTCGCGGCTGAAGAGCGGCGGCGCGACGATCATCGGCGTCGCCCAGAGCAGGAGCATCCACCACAGCGACTTGACCTTCGCGCCGGGATGGAGCTTCATGATCTCGGCCAGGCGCAGCCAGACGCGCATCAACAACAGCAGTCCGCCGTAGACCAGGACGACCGAAAGGATGAACTTGGTCGTGTTGGGCGTGATGGCGTACTTGGCCGAGGGCTCGCCGAAGAACCAGGTGTTGGGCATGTCGAGTTTGAAGGGCGAGTTGTTGAACGAGCACCCGGCGAGGATGAAGGACATCGCGACGAAGCCGAGCAGCGCCGGCTGCCAAAGGAAGTTCCAGCCTTCGAAGGGACCGGGGGTGAATCGGCCGAGCGGCGTGTAGCGGCGTTCGAGCATCGAAACACCGGTTTCGAAGCGTTCGGCCACTCGCTCGTAGTTGCGGCGCACCAAGCTCGCCGTCGACCTAAGCCGGTTCACACCACTCCTCCCCTGCCCATCGCTACCTTATTTCTTTCGCGCCGTTTCGGGCATGGCCAATCCAGTCGCGCTGGATTGACCTTGGTGGGCCAGGAGGGATTTGAACCCCCGTAGGCTAAGCCGTCTGGTTTACAGCCAGATCCCATTGGCCACTCGGGCACTGACCCGTCGAAGATTCTAGTTGAGTTGCCGGAACGCTTTCCAAGCGCCCGCGTCTACCATTTGCCCATGCCCAGTTTCGACATCGTCTCTGAACTCGATCTCCAAGAAGTGCGCAACGCCGTCGACCAAGCCAACCGCGAGGCCGGCACCCGGTTCGACTTCAAGAACACGAATCCCGTCATCGAATTCTCCGACAAGGAGCTGCGCCTCTCGGCCTCGACCGAGGACCGACTGCGCGCGCTGTACCAACTCCTCGAAGAGAAGCTCGTGAAGCGCTCGGTCTCGCTGAAGTCGCTCGACCCCGGCAAGATCGAAGAGGCCAGCCAGGGCAGTGCGCGCCAGAAGGTCGTGCTCAAGGCCGGTATCACCCAGGACGTCGGCAAGCAGATCAACAAGATGGTCAAGGAGATGGGTATCAAGAGCCTGAGTTCCTCGATCCAGGGCGATCAGGTTCGCGTGACCGGTAAGCAGCGAGACGACCTGCAAAAGGCGATCGCCTTCTTCAAGGAGTCCGATCTCGCGGTCCCCCTGCAGTTCCAGAACTTTCGCGACTAGCTCGGCGTCGCCTCTTCGGCACTGAGGTGCTCATCGATCTCCTCGATGGTGTCGACCTTGAAGATCCGGTTGAAGACGATCAACTTCAGCACCCAGAAGATCGCGAAGCTCGCCAGGTTCGCGAAGGCGACGAGCCCGGTGTTAGTGAGGTGACTCCAGTGGTGCGCTTTCACCTCGTGGCGCGCCCACAGGGCGCCGAGTTGCGAGACACCGATGCCCAGGAACGTCAGCATCCAGAACGGGACGACTTCTTTTCGAAGGCCGCTCTTGCCGCGCTTGCCCCAGGTCCAGCGCCGATTGAGTTGATAGGCCGGCACCGACGCGATGAGGTTGCCCGCCAACGTCGACCAGATGACACTCGGGATGATCTTGAGTCCGTAGAGACCCGAGATGGCCGCGAACGAGATGACGGTCGAACTTCCCGAGACCAGGGTGTAGCGAATGAGCTTGCGACCCTGGTGACTCTTAGACCAGGCCCGCAGCGAGTGAAGACGAGTGGCCACTACGAAAACCTTACTGTCGACGGGGGAAAACAACGGGTTGGGCCCGCGTCGACGGACCGTCGTCGAATGCAGTGGATCAGTCGGTCCAGATCGGGTCGGGCGCGGGATCGATCGTCGAGAGCTCTTCGGCGACGAGCTCTTCGTCGATCACCTTGAGTTTGTCGAAGCGGAAGATCTTGTTGAAGACGATCAACTTCAAGACCCAGAAGATCCCGAAACAGACCAGGTTGGTGAAGGCGACCAGCCCGGTGTTGAGGAGGTGGCTCCAGTGGTGCGCGCGCACGATGTCACGCGCCGTGAAGGCACCGATCTGACTGAATGCGATGCCGGCGAAGGCCAGCGACCAGTACGGAACGATCTCCTTGCGAAAGGCACTCTTACCGCGCTTGCCCCAGGCCCAGATTCGATTGAGGTGATACGACGGCAGCGTCGCGACGACGTTGCCGGCGAGCGTCGACCAGATGACACCGGGGATGATCTTGAGTCCGTAGAAGATCACGATGCACGTGAACGAGACCGCGGTCGTGATGACCGAACTGGCGGTGTAACGAATGAGCTTCTTGCCCTGGTGGGTCTTCGACCACGCCAGGAATGAGTCAAAACGTTTGTGCATTGGACCGAGTCTAATTCGCCGGCGCCGTCGAGGGCTTAGGGTCCGAAGGCCGAGATGCAACAATGGAGTATGTCTGAAGCCCTTGCGCTGCTTGTCGATTTGCTCGACCTCGAACGAATCGAGGTCAATACCTTTCGCGGTCGACACCCCGTGGAAGAGCGCCAACGCACCTTTGGGGGCCAGGTGGCGGCCCAGGCCCTGATGGCGGCCGGTCGCACCGTCGAGGTCGGCACCGTGCACTCACTGCACTCGTATTTCCTTCGCCCCGGCGACACGACCATCCCGATCCTCTACGAAGTCGACCGAATCCGCGACGGGCGAAGCTTCTCGACGCGCCGCGTCGTCGCGATCCAACACGGCCGGGCGATCTACAACATGCAGGCCAGTTTTCACACCGCCGAAGACAGCATCGAGCACCAGTCCGAGATGCCGAGCGTGCCCGGCCCCGAGACGATCGGTCGACTCGACGAGCGGATCGAAGAGGCCGGCGGCAACGTCGACGAGTGGTTCAAGCGACAACACCCGATCGATCAACGCTTCGTCGGCGAACTCCCGTGGAGTCCCAACCGCAGTAAGGAGCCACGCCAACGACTGTGGATCAAGGCCGATGGCGAGTTGCCCGTGGACCCCTTGTTGCACGCCTGCGTGATCACCTACGCGAGCGACATGAGTCTGATCGACTCGATCCTGCGCCCGCACAGCATTGAATGGGACAGCGGTCGGTACATGATCGCGAGCTTGGACCACTGCATGTGGTTCCACCGAGAACTTCACGCCGATCAGTGGCTGCTCTACGACACCGATTCGCCCATCGCCTACGGCGGACGGGGCCTCGCGCGGGGCTTCTTGTGGAACGAAGAGGGTCAACTGATGACGTCGATGGTCCAAGAGGGTCTCACGCGAACGGTCAGTGCCGACAAAACGAAGGAGAAGTCATGAGTCTCAGTGATGACGTCGCGGCCTACAGCATGGCCACCTCGCAGTTCTTGCACGACGCGGAGGTCGTGAACGACGACAACCTCGATCGGCACGTCGAAGGTGGGTGGAGCGCGCGTCAGGTGATCCATCACGTCGCCGACTCCGAAGCCCAGTCCTACGCGCGCCTTCGCCGCCTGCTCGCCGAACCGCCCGGCTCGGTCATCCAGGGCTACGACGAGGCCGCGTGGGCCGAGTGTGCCCAGCTGGGCTACCACGACCTGCCGATCGTGCACTCGTTGGAGGTCTTCAAGGCCGTGCGACTCGCGTCGCTCGACGTGCTCGGACGACTGCGCGAGTCGGACCTCGAGTCCTACGGCGAGCACTCCGAGTCGGGGCGCTACACGCTCGCCACGTGGCTAGACGTCTACACGCAACATCCGCGCGCGCACGCGCAGCAACTGATCGAAGCGGTGAACGCCTAGGTCAGGCGCGCCGACATGGGCACGTACTTGCGCTCGTCGTCGCCGATGTAGAGCTGGCGCGGTCGCGCGATCTTCACGTCCTGGGCGAGCAACTCCTGGTAGTGCGCGAGCCACCCCGACGTGCGGGGAATCGCGAACAGGACCGTCAGCATCTCGAGCGGGAAGCCCATGGCCTGGTAGATCAGTCCGAGTAGAAGTCGACGTTCGGATAGAGGCGACGCGAGATGAAGTAGTCGTCGGCGAGCGCGATCTCTTCGAGCTTCAGCGCGATGTCCAACAGGGGGTTCTTGCCGGTCACCTGGAAGACGTCGTCGGCCGTCTTCTTGATGATCGTCGCGCGCGGGTCGAAGTTCTTGTAGACGCGGTGGCCGAATCCCTCGAGCAGGGCCTTGCCCTGCTTCACCGTCTCGATGTAGGCGGGGATGTTGTCGATGCTGCCGATCTTGGTGAGCATCTTGAGGACCGCCTCGTTGGCGCCGCCGTGGCGCGGACCGTAGAGCGCGGCGGTGGCGGCGGCCGTCGCCGAGTACGGGTCACCGTGTGAGGAGCCGACGATGCGCATCGCCGTCGTGCCGCAGTTCTGCTCGTGGTCGGCGTGCAAGATGAACAGGACGTCGAGCGCGTGCGCCAGCACCGGGTCGGGCTCGTAGCGGGGCTCGGCGACCTTCCACATCATCGACAGGAAGTTCTCCGTGTAGCCGAGGTTGTTGTCGGGGTAGACGAACGGCATGCCGACCGAGAAGCGGTGCGCGGCGGCCGCGAGCGTCGGCATCTTCGCGATCAGGCGAACGACCTGGCGGTGCAGGATCTCCGGGTCGTCCAGGATCTTCGCGTCCTTGTAGTACGTCGAGAGCGCCGCGATCGCCGAGACGAGCATGCCCATCGGGTGCGCGTCGTAGTTGAAACCTTCGAGGAAGCGCTTGCGCACGTTCTCGTGGATGTACGTGTGGTGCGTGATCTCGTCGTCCCACTCGGTCGCCTGCGCCTCGTTCGGCAGTTCGCCGTAGTTCAGGAGGTAGGCGACCTCGAGGTACGTGGAGTGCTCGGCGAGCTGCTCGATCGGATAGCCGCGATAGCGCAGGATGCCCCGGTCGCCGTCGACGAACGTGATCGCCGATTCGGCGGCCGCGGTATAGAGGAAGCCGGGATCGTAGAACCAGATGCCGGGAACGGCCTTGGAGAACTCCGCGGCGGCGACGCCACCCTTGTCAATGGGGATCTCTCGAGTCTCACCAGTGCGGTTGTCGGTCACGGTAATGGACTCAGACACAGTTCCTCGATTCATCTTGGGGGCGAGACCATCGTACGCCAACTCACCGCAAACGCTGCAATCTCACGAGTGACCGGGAGGTGACAACTCGACTTCGTAGCGCTTGGATCGCGTGAGGTTCGCGGCCCCCGGCGCGCCGGTGATTCGTATGTCGAGGGTGGCCCGTTCGCTCGGGACGACCGTAATATCTTGCGGCACGAAGGCGTAGGACTGGAGGGGCCTCAGCACGACGTGGAAGATCTGACGATGCGCCGGAAGCGGCCCGTTGGACGGCGACATCGTGACCTCCAAGGTGACCTGTTGCACGACGAATCCCGTATTGACGACCGAGATACCGACCGTGATGCTCGTCACCGGCGGCAACAGCAGTACGTCGTGCTTTGCGGGCAGCGGCGCGGGGACGACCGACACCGCGGCGATGCCAATCCCGCGAACGACCGCGAGTGACGACGATGAGGTCAGCGCCGCGGCGCCGCTCGTCATGAACAGTTTCGCGCTCGAGAACTTCAGCTTGTCGAGTCGGACGGTTCCCGGCTCGTGACGCAACGCGAATCGCTCCTTGTTCCACGACAGTGCCGTGCTGTAAAGCGACGCGGCCGGATCCGTTATGGGCGCGCCGTCGTAGTGCGGTATGGGCGTCGGCAACGCGAGACTCCCAGCGATCTTGGTGAAGATGGCTTCGTAGTCGTCAACGCGCGTCTCGGTCATGTTGGCGATCTTGTCGCTCATGTCGTGGGCGAGCTTGGGTCGACGTAGGAGATCGGCAGTGGTCGCCCAGTAGGCCAGCTGTTGGTCGAGTTGGTCGAGACGGGCGTCGAAGATCGGACGCGTCAGCGTTCCCCCGCTTTGTAGGAGTCGTGCCGTGCGCTGGTCAAAGTCGTTCTCTTGGGTGATCAGCGTGTTGGCGAGACCGGCGAAGCTGCGATTCTCACTTCGTTGGTTCGTAATGGCGGTGTGGGCCGAACGCGCGATGTCTCGCGCGAAGACCAAAACGACCAGGGTCGCGACTAAGGCAATCGTCAAAAACAGCGAGTGTCGGCGACGCTGTGCGCGTGTACGGGCCACGACACAGAAACTTACTCCGCATCAAAAACGTCACTCGTCGTCGAAGATGTCCAGTTCGAGTATCTCGGCCGTGCCTTCGGGCAGTGCGTTGTCGTCATCGATCCCCCACTTGACCTCGTTGAGCGGGGTCGTCAGTCGTTCGACGGAGGCGAGTTCGGGCAACTCCTTCGCGCGCTGCACACCACCGAACGATCGCAGGCTCCTCGCCACGGGTATCAGTCGTCCCTCGATGGAGGCCACCATCGTGTTGTACTCGCGCACCACCGAGTCCAAAGAGCGACCCATCTTGCCCACCGGTTCGGCGACCTTGCGAATCCGGTCGAACAGTTTGTTCGCGGTGTCGGCGATCTGTTCGGCGTTGACGGCGATCTGCTGTTGTTGGACGATGAAACCGACCGACCACAAGAGGGAAAGAAGGTTCGTCGGGCCGACGATGACGACGCGTTCGTTCGCGGCAAAGGCGAGCAGTTCTGGGTCAGCGTCGAGTGCCGCCGAGAGGGCGAAGTCACTCGGTATGAAGCACACCACGAACTCTGGCGCCGGCGACACCGCTTCCCAGTAGCTCTTCTCGCGAAGCGTCTTCACGTGACTGCGTAGGTCGCGCGCGTGCTTGGACTGCAACTCACGACGCGCATCACTGTCCTCTTCGTCCAACGAGCGTTCGAATGCGTCGTACGGGAACTTCGCGTCGACGGCCAGTTTGATGCCGTTGGGCAGATTGACGACGCAGTCCGGTCGAAGTGAACGACCGTCATCGTTCGTCGCGGTCACTTGCAACTCGTAGTCGATGCCCTGGCGAAGCCGCGAGGCGTTCATCACGTTGGCGAGTTGGATCTCTCCCCAGGCGCCGCGCTGTGAACTTCGACCGAGCAGTTGATTCAGCCGCCGCGTCTCGTACTGCGTCTGCTGTTGGGCTTCGAGGAGTTCGGCCGCCTTGCTCTTGACGTCCGACAGTGCGCCCGCGTTGAGCATGTTGAAGTCGACCAGGTTCTTGCGATACTCGTCCAACAGATCCTCGAGCGGCTTCAGCGTCGAATCGAGTTTCGACTCGCGAAGATTCTGCGTCACCTCCTGGGACTGACTGAAGCGCCGGACGGTTTCATCGAGCGCTTCGGTCGAGATGACTTTGAAGGTATCGCCCATCTGCGTCAGAGCGCTCTCGTGTTCGACGCGCTGTCGCTCGAGTCGCATGTTCGCCTCGGTGAGCTGTGAGTCGCGCACCTTGAGGTCGGACTGCGAGCGCAGTACGTCTTCGCGAAGCGACTGCGAGCGCTTCACCATGAGGGCCGAGGTGATGGCCACGCCCAGGGCGAGGCCGACGACGGCGCTGATCACTGCGACCATTCGATCCCTTTCGTCCGGATACTTCCACCATAGATATGCGATGTGACGCCAACTAACCTTTGGCCATGAATCGGCTATTTGGAAACCGCTCGGAGCCGGACGATGAGACGCCATTGGTCGCCACGGCCGACGAAGAGATGCGACCGCAAATCGTCCAGATCTTCGCTCTGGTGGGTGAGGCCATGGCGGGCGCCACGCACGCGCTGCTCTCGGGCGACCGCGAACTGGCCAAGATCGTCGTCGACAAGGACATGGCGATCGACAACCTGGTGAATTCGATCGTCAACGCGGCCGAACTCCAGCTGGTCGAGAACGAATCGCTCAACATCGCCGACCGGCGTCGATTGCTGACGTTGTTGCGCATCCTTCCCGAGGTCGAACGAAGCGGCGACTTGGCCGAGCACATCGCGCGGCGCGCGGCGCGCGGACTCGGCGTCGAGATGTCGCCGCGAAGCCGCGGTCTCGTGGAGCGCATGGGCGAGGTCGCCTCGATGATCTGGCGCGAAGCGAGCGACGTGATCATCGACGGGAAACTGGAAGCGGCCGGCGCGATCGAAGAGATCGACGACGAGCTCGATGACCTACACGTCTCATTGACCGCAGAACTCACCTCGGGCTCCATGACACTGCCGGTCGCGGTGGAAGTCGCGCTGCTCGCGCGCTTCTACGAGCGCTTCGGCGATCACTGCGTCAACCTCGCGCGCCGACAGGTCGGTCGAAACGGCCCCGACTAAACGATCTCGAGCAACTCTTCGGCGATCTGCACGGCATTGAGTGCCGCGCCCTTGCGCAGGTTGTCGTTGCTGACGAACATCGACGAGGCCGTTGGCGACCGTCTCGGCACGACGGATCCGGCCCACATAGCTGGGATCCTTCCCGGCGGCGAGCCGCGGCATCGGCAGTGCGACTAGACTTCGACGCCGATGGCCGCCTCGAGCAACTCGGTGGCCTCTTCGGGTGACAGCGGTCGATCGAAACTCGCGGTGATAGCCAGTGAGTGACCGGTGAAGACCGGCACGCGTACGCAGGTCACGTCGACGAGGAGCCCGGGGATCTCGAGGATCTTGCGGCTCTCGTCACGGAACTTCTTCTCCTCGTTGGTCTCGAGCAGTCCGTCGTCGACGATTGCACCGGCGAGCGGGATCACGTTATGCGCGATCGTGGCCGGGAACTTCACGCCCGAATCCAACGGGAACGCCGTCCCGTCAAAGGTGAGGACGCGTACGTCGTGGCCCTGGGACTTCTCCAACTCATTCGAGAGTTCGTCGACACCTTCGCGACCGGCGCCGCTCACGGCCTGATAGGTGGACACGACGAGTGAGCGCAACCCCGCGGCGACGTGCAGGGGCTTCAAGACCGGCATCGCGGCCATCGTCGTGCAGTTGGGATTGGCGACGATCCCCTTGGGAATCGTGCGCAGGGTGTGGGGATTCACTTCGGCGACGACCAACGGCACGTGGGGATCCATGCGCCACGCCGAGGAGTTGTCGATGACGATCACGCCAGCCGACGCCATCTTCGGCGCCAGCACCTTCGACGAGGTCGCGCCCGAGGAGGTCAGCGCGATGTCGAGGCCCGAGAAGTTCGCGGTCGCGGCGTCTTCGACCACGATCTCGGTGCCGTCCCAGTCCAGGGTCGTGCCGGCCGAGCGCGCCGAGGCGAAGAAGCGGATCTCTTCGACCGGGAAGGCCGCTCGCGAAGGATCTCGCGCATGAGTGCCGACCTGGCCCGTGGCTCCGACAACGGCGACTCGCATGGCGAAAGTCTACGGGACGCCCCTTAGGCGCTACGCGGCGTCGAGCCCGAAAGCGGTGTGGAGATGGCACACCGCTTCGGCGACCTTCTCGGCGCGGATCACGCACGAGATGCGAATCGAACTCGTCGAGACATCTCGATGTTGATGCCGTTCTCCGACAGCGTCTCGAACATCGAGCGCCGTGACGCCGGGGTTCGACTTCATCCCGGCCCCGATGATCGACACGCGACCGATGTTGTCATCGCTCGTCACCTCGGTCGGCGCCGATCTCGTCCTTCACCTTGTCGCACGTCTCCCTCGCCGCGGCGAGGTCGGTCTTGGCGACGGTGAAGGAGATGTCGGTGATGCCCTTGGCGCTCGTGTTCTGCACGATCATGTCGATGTTGATACCCCGCTCGGCGAGTTCGCGGAAGAGTCGTGCGGCGACGCCCGGTCGGTCGGGCACTCCCCCCACGGTGATCTTCGCTTCAGACGTGTCATCGGTCACTGCCGATACGACGGCTTCTTCCATGGTGGGGTCCTCCTCCACAATCCAGGTGCCTGGCTCCCAGGTAAAACTCGAGCGACGTGCAGCGGCACGCCGTGTCGGCGTGCGAACTCGACGGAGCGAAGCATCAAGACGCGACCGCCGGTCCGGCGATCTCCATCATCTCGTCGAAGGAGACCTTCGGGATGCGCCGCGCGTTCGACGACGACGCGGGGATCGGCCGAGAAGACGCCGGTACGTCGGTGTAGATCCGCAGACGTCGGCCTTCAGCGCCGCCGCCAGCGCGACGGCCGTGACGTCGGAACCGCCGCGACCGAGTGTGGTGATGTCGCGCTCCGTGGAAACACCTTGAAACCCGGCGACAACCGGCACCAGACCGGCGTCCACCGCCTCGCGAATCCGGTCGGGACGCATCTCGAGGATCTTGGCGCGCGTGTGATCGGTGTCGGTGATGATGCCGGCCTGGCTCCCAGTGAAGGAGGCCGCTCCACGCCGCGCGCGCCGAGCGCCATCGAGACGAGCGCCATCGGAGATCGTTCGCCGGCGGTGAGCAGCATGTCGAGTTCGC
>CAVXRB010000023.1:0-73040 GCA_963764095.1 uncultured Acidimicrobiaceae bacterium
GTGTTATGTCTCGGTTCCTGTTCGGTGGTAGAGCAGCAGTTGCGGGTCAGTGGCCGGGCGGCGACGTATCCGGCGAGTTAGATCTGGTTCCGGGCGACCATCCAGTCCCCGGCCGGACACGGTTACGATTTGAGCGGGGCACAAGTTACATTCAGTTCCCGGTGCAATCGTCCGACGACTTGCAGGAAATCGTCTACTTCGACGGGCGTCGCGTCGCCATGGGCCGCGGCCTCCACCCAGTCGTCCTCTTTGAAAGCGCTCACCCCGGAGATAAAGTGGTGGTCGCAGTCAAGGTGCTGCCGACCGCACCAAGTAAAACATTTCAGGAATTCGAACGAACGGATTCTATTTTCTTCCAGCCGCCCGAACCCGCAGGAGATTCACGATGAAGCGATCTCAGCAGCGGACCTGCTGCCCGCGATCGAGAGCGACTCGGCAGCATCGGTCGAAAAGATAGACGCCACGATCAAGGGCATCAACTTTTCCCCGCGCTCGACTCCGGCAACCAGGCTGCCTTCGATAGCTCGCTGCAGCAGGCCCGTCAGGCAATTGATGGGCACCAGCAGGAGTTCCAAAAAGCCAACATTCACCTGACGGGAAACTCCCATATCGACGCAGCATGGCTCTGGCCTTGGACGGAAACCGTCGAAGTGGTGCACCAGACCTTCGGCACGGCGCTGCAGTTGATGAACGAGATATCCCAAGTACACCTATACCGCAATCCGCCGCGCAATACTACACTGTGGATGAGCGGAAGTATCCGCCGTTCACGCGCAGATCCAGCGGCGGTCAGGAAGGCCGCTGGGAATGGTGGGCGGCATGTGGATTGAGCCGGACTTGAATATGCCGGACGGAGAATCGCAGGTGCGGCAATTGCTCATCGGCAAGCGATATTTCGAGAAGAACTTTACGGCGTAGACTACGCATCAGGCTGGAACCCCGATTCCTTCGGCTACAACTGGCAGCTTACCGCAGATCTAAACGAAATCGGGCGTCAACTATTTCGTAACCCAGAAGATGACGTGGAACGATACCAACCGTTGCCGCTCAAGCTTTTCTGGTGGCAGTCGCCGGATGGCAGCGGGTGCTTGGCGTATTTCCCGGACGGCTACGGCAACAGCAACCGGATCCCACCATGGCTCGCGAATGTACACGGTGAACGCCAGAACCGTTGATCAAGGGCACAAGACGAGATGATGCACCTCTACGGCGTGGGCGACCATGGCGGCGGCCCGACGCTGGCGCATGATCGATACGAGGGAGACGATGGATGCGAGCCGAACAAGGCCTTTCCGAAGCCTCGAGTTCGGCGTCGCAACGTACTATTTCTCATGACGTGAGTCGAAGACTCGACACCACGCATTCGCCGGTCTGGAATTACAAAACGCTGGCCGCCGGGGATACCAAGCTTGCCGCACCCCGCCCACGGGGAGATGACATTCCCACTGGAAAGACGAACTCTACTCGAATTCCACCGCGGCGTCTCCACCACGCAGGCCGAACACAAGAAGAACATGCGGACGCGGAAGAAGAAGATGGCTCAACGCCGAGAAGTGGTCTTCGTCGCGTGGCTCTCCGGCACTCCATATCCTGGCGAGGAGTTGAACGAAGCATGGAAGAAGGTGCTTTTCAACCAATTCCACGATTTAGCCGCGGGGTCCGGGATCGCTCCATCTATAGGGATGCGGAGAAGGATTATCAGATGGTGAAGTTCATCATCGGGCGCAGCTACGCTACGGGGCATTGGATGACGATCGCCAGCTACATCGACACGCAAGGGACGGGCAAGCGAAGTGCCCGTCCTGGTGTTCAATCCGCTGGCTTGGACGCGGACGGACCTGGCTGAGCTTCACCGTGCAAATGCCGGCGGCGGCCTCCGAACATCGAAATCGTCGACTAGAGCCGGCAAGGTTCTGAATGCGGAAGCAACCGTTCAGGATCCCCGCAACTCATACCTTCCGCGTCAACACGCTGGTGCCGGATGTTCCTTCGCTCGGCTATGAGATGGTCTATGCCAGGCCGGCCGACGGTCAAGCGGCGCGGGCGAGTGCGGGACGGACGGCGCGTCCGATTGAGCGTCAGCTCCGACGGCATGACGCTGGAGAACCAGTATCTCCGGGTCAAGGTCGATCCGCAAGACCGGCTGCATCACCAGCCTGATCAACAAGTCCACCAATTTCGATGCCATCGCTACGAGGACTGCGGCAATCGCTCCAGGCTTTCCACGATAACCCGAAGCAATATCGATGCGTGGAATATCGACGCGGATTACGAAGACGCGTATTTACGACCTTGGGGACGTGGCCGATTCGGTTCAAGCTGATCGCAACACGGTTCCGTTGCGCGCCGTGATCCGTGTTACCCGGGACTGGCAGGGCTCCAAGTTCGCCCAGGACATCGCTCTCTATGCTGGGTTGTCCTCGGGTGGAGTCGTCCGACGATATCGATTGGCATGAGCAGCACATCCCTGCTCAAGGCGGCCTATCACCCTGGCGGCCTCGAGCCCCGAAGCAACGTTTGAGAATTCCCTACGGCACGATTGAGAAGCCGAGCGACGAGCAACAACAGCTTTGAAGACGTTCGAAGTTCGAGGTGCCAGCGCAATTCGCTTAACCGATCGGGGCGATGGGAAGAACGGATTCAGTATTATCAACAGAAACGAAATACGGCTACGACGTCAAGGGCAACGTGCTGCGTCTCTCGCTTGCTGCGCTCCCCATGGAGCCCGATCCTGAAAGCGGATCAGGGTCATCATCACTTCACCTTATGCGCTTTATCCTCATGCCGGTGATTGGAAGCAGGCCCTCACCGTCCGCCAGGGCTATGATTACGATTACCGGCTGGCAGGCCATGCAGATCGAAGCCCACGCGGAGGTGTCCTCCAGCGCGCTATTCATTCGTAAAGACCAAGCCGAACAACGTAGCGGTTACCGCGATGAAAGAAAACGGAGGACTGGGAAGGGCTTCTGGTGCGCTTCTTCGAATGGAGCCGGAAAGTAGACCAGCGTCAAGCTGACGCTGCCCCCGGGAATAGCTTCGGCGACAGTGGCGAACCTGATGGAAAAGCCGCTGGGGGGGCAACCTTCCGGTGGCCAATGGCAGAGAGGTCACGGTTCCGGTCACTCCCTACGAAATCCAGACGGTCATCGTTCACTACCCGGCGCAGAACAAGAACTTTCTCGCCGGGCTCAACCGGCCATAAGGCTTGGATCCCATCCGTCGCCGCAGGGTTTTGCTCTACTGCGTCGCGGGCGGTTTACCGTGCTGTCCCAAAGCATTTGTGGCTGCGCGGCTTTTGGGGCGGAGGCCGCTGGGAGACAACCCAAAGACCAGCGTGCTCAACCAATGGAATCAGAGCCACGATATCAAGAACCTGTTTGTCGTGGACGGCAGCAGCTTCATCACCAGCGGATCGCAGAATCCGACGATGACGATTCTCTCGCTGTCAATGCGCGCATCGGAGTATCTTGCCGCCAGATGTATCAGGGCAATCTGCAGCGGTTTCTGTGGCTGCCTCGACGGCCCAGGCATTTTGACTTGCAAAGGATACGGGCACCGGATAGAGGGCCGCCCCTCGCGCGTATATAATTTGGGCGCAGACTCTTATGCCAAAACGCAAGCCGCGGCAGAACGCGGAATCGAAAAATTCCGTTCACGGGACGCATCACATTAAGAACCCTGGCCGGCCATTTGAAGCTCTCGCCGACGACCGTATCCTTCGTTGTCAACGGATCTCCTCTGGCCTCCACAATCTCCGCTAAAACTCAGGAGAGAATCTGGAATGCAGTCGCAAAATTCAATTACCGCCCAAACATTTTCGCTCGCTATCTTCACACCAGACGCACTTCAGGCATCGCGATCTTCGTTCCGGAAGTAAGCGACGAATTCTCCGGCGCGTCGATCAGCGGCATGGAAAGCTACCTATCCCAACACAACTATTTCTTCTTTATCGTCAGTTATCGCGGGACACCGGAAATTCTCGAAAATCCCCCCGATGCGCTGCTCGATCGCGCGGTCGAAGGAGTGATCTTTATCAGCGCTCATGTCGAACGCGCGCTGCCCGTGCCGGTCGTATGGTCTTCTCGATGAAGTCGCTCGGCCTGGAGATACTCTTGTTGCAATTGATGAAGATAAAGCCGCGCTGCTCGCGGTGACACATTTAATGGAGCTGGGACATCGGGAACTCGCGGTGCTCAAAGGGCCTACAAAACAATGGCGCATCTGAAATCCGCCTGCAGAAAATCCTGAAAGCGTGTGCCCGCAACGGAGTCCGCGTCGATCCGATTCAGATTGTTCAACTGGAGAGCTATTCCACGGACAATACCCTGATGTCGGAAAGCGGCTATCGGGCAACCAAGAAATTGCTGGCAAAAGGCAAGCCATTTACAGCGCTGTTTGCGTTTAACGATGCGTCTGCGATCGGCGCTATTCGGGCCTGCCGATCAGGGTTGCGGGTGCCGGAGGACGTTTCCGTGATCGGCTTTGACGATATTCCGCAAAGCATGTTCAGTGTTCCGCGCCTGACGACGATCAGGCAGCCGCTTGCCGCCATGGGTGAGTTGGCCGCAAAGACCCTGCTTAAGAAAATAACGGATGGTGAAGACGGCCCTAAGGCCCTCTACGTGGACACGGGAAAAAGCGATCGTGCGCGAAAGCACCGGCCCCTGTTCCATTCTCCGACGTCCTGAGGGGCGACCCAGCAAACGTCTCCGATAGAGCCGATCGGGTGCTGGCAATCCCATCTGAAGGCTTTTAGAAACAGGCCCATTCCAAAAATCGCTTGACAATCGGTAGGCGCGCCGATTTAAGATTTCCCCGTCCGAGCCAGCACAGGTCATCAATCTAAATGCTTTTAGATGGGTTTCCGCGGAACCATACCCGGTCCCACGGACAGCGCTTGACTGGCAACGACGAGGAAATGCGCCAAAATCTCTCAGAAAAAGCTCGACCGCGGCGAGGGCAACCCAATTGAGCATCCCTTGTATTCCATTTCCGGTCGAATCCGCACCTCTAGCGGGTGCGAAACTCGGTGTTCGCGCGCATTCGAAACGGTTGTCCGGACGCATGAGCCGGTCGCAAAATTCAATTACCGCCCAAACACCTTCGCCCGTTATCTTCATCACACCAGGCGACTCTTCGGGTCGTCGCGATTTCCATTCCGGACGTAGCGACGAGTTCTCCGGCGCATTGATCAGCGGCATAGAAAGCTATTTGTCCCGACACAGACTATTCTATTTTTGTCGTCAGTTATAGCGGGGCGCCGGAAATCCTGGAGAACCCCCCGGACACGCTGCTTGATCGCGCGGTCGAAGGAATGATCTTCATCAGCGCTCACGTCGAGCGCGCGCTGTCGGTGCCAGTCGTATGCGTCTGCGATGAAGTCGATCGACCGGGAGATACTCTTGTCACGATTGACGAAGGCAAAGCCACGCTGCTCGCGGTGACACATTTAATGGAGCTGGGACATCGGGAACTCGCGGTGCTCAAAGGGCCTATAAACAATGGCGCATCTGAAATCCGTCTGCAGAAAGTCCTGAAAGCGTGTGACCGCAACGGAATCCAAATCCATCCGGCTCAGATCGTTCAGCTGGAGAGCTATTCCACGGACAATACTTTGATGTCGGAAAGCGGCTATCGAGCAACCAAGGAATTGCTAGCGAAAGGCAAGCCGTTTACAGCGCTGTTTGCGTTTAACGATGCGTCTGCGATCGGCGCTATTCGGGCCCTTGCCGACTCAGGGTTGCGGGTGCCGGAGGACGTTTCCGTGATCGGCTTTGACGATATTCCGCAAAGCATGTTCAGTGTTCCGCGCCTGACGACGATCAGGCAGCCGCTTGCCGCCATGGGTGAGTTGGCCGCAAAGACCCTGCTTAAGAAAATAACGGATGGTGAAGACGGCCCTAAGGCCCTCTACGTGGACACGGAGCTGATCGTGCGCGAAAGCACGGGTCCCCGCTCCACGCCCCCTAGGCATCCTGAGGGACGCCCCAGCAGACGTCTCCAATGAAGATGTACCCGCATCACGAACCAAACGCCGACGGTGCTCCGCCAGCGCGAAGGCCGGTAGCAGCCGGATACCTGGATTCTTGGCTTCAATGCAAGTGTCCTCCTATGCCCTGGCCCGACTAAATGCATTTAGATATGGGCTTCACGCAAAGCCCCTTCACAAAACCACTTGACAACGAATAGATAATTGGATTTAAGATCACGTCCGCATGATCGAAAGCAAGACAGTTCCTTATATCTAAATGCTTTTAGTATTGAGCCCCCCGAGAAGTGATTCTGGCGGCCTATGGGAAACTCCTGACGAATTCGCAGCAAGAAGGAATCGAAGTGAATTTTGCTTTACAGCTATCTTCTTAATCTAAAAGCTTTTAGCCAACGCTTTTCTGGAAATGCGTGAACCTCCACACGATAAGCCGAAAACAACAACCCGGCTCTTAAGACAAGAATTTTTGGATGAGGCTATGCGAATAATGATCAGTCCACAACTCCGCTATGAGATCGATAGACTTTATTTGGCAGTTTGTCTTCCGCTACTGCTAACAACCCTTTTCTTCTTTCCCCTCATCGCCTACGCCCAAGTCACCGGACAGGGTAGCCTGTCCGGGACCGTGACCGATACCAGCGGGTCCATCGTTGTGGGCGCGCAGGTGACCATTACGAATAGCGAGACGAACGTTTCGCAAATGTCCGCGACCAACTCCACTGGATATTTCGAGGTAGACAACCTGAATCCAGGCACCTACAGCATTCAGATTGTCTCTCAGGGATTTGAGACTTTGGTCCGCCAGGGAATCACCCTGGAGGCCGATGCGCGCCTGAAAGTTCCCTTGCAGCTTCACCCCGGCGGGTGCGACAGACGGTTACCGTCAGCGCCGACGCCTCGCTGCTCAATACCGAGAGCGCGTCGACGGGCGAAGTCCTATCCACCAGACAGGTGGAAGAGTTGCCCTATGGCGGCAACAGCCCCACCTGGCTGGCGCTGATGGCTCCCGGAACCCAGCCGTCTCTCGCGCAGGATTATTCCGGCGGCGGTGGCAATCCGGGACTGATCTGGGTGGGTCTTACCCAGGATTTTGGAAACTTCGGCAAATCGGCAAGAACGAATTCAGCCTGGACGGGGCTCCAAACGAAAGCAGCGGGGCAGCGGAAGGAATGAATTCGGCGCCGGACGCGGTAGGTGAAATGAAGATGGATATAACAGGGTACGATGCCTCGATCGGCCATACCCTGGGTGTCAGTATCACGACAGCCACAAAAGGCGGGACCAACGAGCTTCACGGCGCGGTTCGTTGGAACTACCAGGATACGCGCTGGGACGCGCTGAGCCGATGGTCAGGGCTGAACTATCGGTATCAGCAGTCTTTGAACAACTGTGTCAACGGCCCCACCACCAGCCCCACCTGCTATGCGATCGAGAACAGATACGGAAAGCCGGAACGAACACGAACAACGGCGACGCCAATATTGGCGGCCCCATCTACATTCCCCATATTTTTGACGGCCGCAACAAGTTTTTCTTCTTTGTGTCGGGCATCATCAACAACATTGGCGGTATCTGGAACCGCGAACGCTACCGTTCCCACGCCGCAGGAACTGGCCGGGAACTTCAGCGATTATCTCGGCGTGGATAAAACTTCCACAACTCCGTCCAATTGGACGACGCAATGCCCCGGAGGCAAGCCTACTTCGGGCAATACCAGATTTACAATCCCTTTCGGTCACGTGACCGGAAAAAACGGGGCACCGCAGCGCCAGCCCTTCTGCGGCAATCAAATACCCGCCGGTCTGCAGACGAACAGCGCCATGGTGAAGTTCTATAACGCGGACTATCTGCCGCTCCCAAATCGGTAAGCATGGGAGCCAGCAACTACACTTACTCCAGTCTCACGCCGCAAACCTTCCACGACTGGACCACGCGCGAGGACTCGAAGATCGCTTCCAAAGACAATTTCTGGTTCGTTATACCTGGCAGCGTTACACCAAGGACACGAATCCTCATTTTTCGGACTCTATCGGCTACGAGCATGAGGCGCGCTGGCCGCAGGATGGAACGGTCGGCTGGAATCACATCTTCAGCTCGCGCACTAATCTCTGAGGTCACCTACGGCGGCACCAACTTCAAGAACACGTGCTGCTACTATCCCGGATTCGACAAACTCAATCCAGGCACTCTCGGATTGCCCGGTTACACAACTGCTTACGCTCAGCAGACCGAGGCGGATTTGATTATGAACTTCCGGTGATCGGGATCTCCAGTTATTCCGGTATCGGAAACACCGATAACCCGATGAACACCACCCGTGACTTCGCGCTGCGCGGCAATCTGACACACATCGTCGGCCACCACACCATCCGCGCCGGGGCTAATGGCGGACGCAGAACAACGCCAGCCCGGTAAGTGGAAACGTCTCTGGAACCTCAATTTCGACAACACGTACACGCAGGAAAACAACGGAAGCGATTCGACCTACACGCCGTCACAACTATCCTGAGCTACGCCGCATTTCTCATGGGCGTAAAGACCAGCCACAGCGTGTCCCAAAACACTTCTTCTCTTTCCAGACTCCATATTACGGGTTCTACGGCGACGATACGTGGCGCGTGACTCCTAAACTGACGCTCACTCCCGGCCTCCGGTTTGAGCGTGAACAGGGCCTGGTCGAGAAGCACAACCAGCTGATTGTCGGTTGGAACCCGACCGCGCCGCTCCCCTCGATCTCGGGGCCGGCGAACACAGCGTACTGCCGCGACTTTAGCCGCTGCGACAACGGCCGGCGCAGCAAGCAGTGTTGCCTTCGTCGCTTGCCATTCAGGGCGGAGTCTATCTACGCAGGCGGTAAACGGGGCTTCCGGGCTCAATGGGGGTGTAAATAGCTCGCGCTTTCTGCCCAGGATAGGAGCAACGTACCAGTGCGGCCTGCGGGTTGTGCTTCCGGGCCGGGTATCGTCTCTCCTTTGACACCTACAACGCACTGAACCTGCAATGACAACCAGTCTGGGTACAGCGTCAGCACCAGCGGTACCTTCCTCGACCACCTTCGGAACGAATTTCACGACACCCGGTGCTGCGAACGGTACTCTCGTTACCGACCCGTTCCCGGCGAACGCCAGCGGAGCCCGCTTCAACGCTCCGATCGGCAACGCCGCAGGGGCCTTGTACTATCTGGGCGGCGGTCCTTCCATCTACCAACACTCGATCACCCCGGACCGGCAACAGCGAGGCACGATCGGGGCGCAGATCCAGTTCGGTGCTTCGACCATGCTCGATGTCAACTTCAACATCGCGCGCACGTCACATCTCGCAATGGGGAAAAGCAGTGCTTCACGCCCGAGTCGTTCTACACTGGCGGACAGCAGCCAATTCGGCCCCAACGCGCTGTTGAACAGCCATCGCCAATCCTTTCCTGCTCGCGAATTTCAGCGGCGTCGCTACCACCAATCCCGCGGCATACAACATCATGTCACTCAGCAGCTACTTCACGTCGGCGAAGATCAATGTTTCGAATCTGGTCCGCGCCTTTCCGCAATACAGCAGCTTCAGCCAAACTGAACCCATCGGACTCTCCAACTTCGAGGAACTCCTGATCACGCTGTCGCATCGGTGGGCTTATGGCCTCACCTTCTCGGCATCGCTTGAAGTCAACGACCAGCATGACGCCAATTACTTCAAGAACGCGTTCGATCCGAAGCCAAGCTTTGAACAGTCGACCAGCAGTCCACCAACCCGATTTATTTTGAACGAGGTCTGGCGTTTGCCCCTTCGGCCGGGGCCAGCAATGGCTCACCTCCGGATGGAAGCAGGCGGTCTTCGGCGGATACCAGATCAGCGGAACCTATGAAGCCTCGCCGGGAAACCTAATCCAATTTAACAACCTGTTCTATGTCGGCCAAGTCAAGGCCAGCGCGATCAAGATCAAGCACCCCATCTATGTCAACGGCGTGTTTACGGGCAAGTCGGATTATATCCAATGGATCAACCCCGGAAGTGCGGTCGCAGTGCCCGCGACGGTCAACCGGCGTCGTAACGTGCTCTTACAGCGGCGTGGGCTTTGTAACTCAGTCGAGTTGCCAACCTAATAACTATAACCTGCGCGTCTTCCCTATGTACATCAATGGAGTCGGTCGATGGGCTTTAGCGATGCCGATGCCACCGTATCGCGAAGCTTCCGGCTCTGGGAGCGGACGAGCCTGGAGACTAGCTTCGTTACTTACAACGTCTTCAATCACCAGGGTGTTGGCGGCCCCAACACGAGCGTAACCAGCTCCACCTTCGGTGAATCTACCGGAGGCAACAATAGTACCCAGCGCGGAATTAACCTTCAGGGGCTTCTGCGATTCTAGGAATTCTCGTGTTTTTATAGGAGCGAGAGTAGCAAGCCTCCGCTCTCGCTCCGTTCCTTTGAACCGGTTGCAAAGACGGCTGTCCGAATAAAAGATTCAGATGCAAATTCCGGCAGGAGATTTATGCAGCGCGGGGATTTTGCCAAAGACATCGTAGCGGCGCCGATAGCCACGAAAGCGGCGATCGGGCGACAAGCGTCCCCAACAGCGACCTATCCCCAACCCGAGTGAGGTCCGCGTCTTCAGCGGTTGCGCGCTCTTCCGCTCCGACAACCGCGGCGCAAACGTTCCGAGCAAAAGCAAAGGCAACCGCGCCCTAAATTGTTGCCCTAAATTGTTTTAGATATGCATCTTGGCCGTCAATCCCGGAAAGAAATCGCTTGACAACCGATAGGTCCGCCGATTTAGGATCTCGTCCGAGCCAGCATGCGAAATCCAATCTAAATGCTTTTAGATAGATTCCTCCGGGCAAAGCTCCGGCAACCGCGAGGACAAAGTTGGGCTGGCAAAGACGGCGAATGCGCACCTAAATTTTTCAGAAGGGCTCTACCGCAGCTTGGGCAATCTGCCTGAGCATTTGTATGAAATCCGTATCGCAACGGTTTTGTACTTCCTTCCGATTCCACGCCCATCGAGGATGGGAGAGATCATTGCCCGCAGGTCTTTGGCCACGTCTTGGGGCTGAATTGCCCGGGTGCGCAAGCCGGATGTAAGATTCAGGACGCGAATTTTAGTAGGAGAACTATGCGGCGACGGGATTTTGTCAAAGGCATTGTAGCGGCGCCAATCGCAGCGAAAGCGGCGATCGGGCAGCAGGCTTCCACCCCTCCAGCGGCCACTCCGCCACCTGCGGATGCGCAACCAGCCCCTCCGGCGGCCACGGCTCCAGCAGCTCCGCTTGCCCGGCCACGCGGAGGACGGGGTGGAGCAGATTTCGTGGCTCCTCCAGTTCCGGCCACGGTTCCGGATGTGGTCGCGGAGCCGGTCGTCGGTTTCTTCACCCCATCGCAATTCGCCGCTCTGCGTAAGCTAAGTGACATGTTGGCGCCGCCAGCCAACGGGCGTCCCGGCGCACTGGCCGCGGAAACGCCGGAGTTTCTAGACTTTTTCATTTCGTCCTCTTATGAGGACCGCCAGACGCTCTACCGTAACGGCCTGGATCATCTGAACTCCGAGGCCAAGAAGAAGTTCGGCGTCGAGTTCGCCGCGCTGAACGCGATGCAGGCGGACGAAGTCATCCGGCCGGGGCTGAAGCCCTGGATGCAATGGCACCCCCCGGCCGAACCATTCGCCAATTTCATCGCGATCGCCTACGACGATATACGAAATGCCACCCAGAACTCAGAAGCGTCGAACGCAGCGGCGCAGGCGGCAGGCGAACGTACCCGGGGCGGCGGCTTGTTTTGGAAGCCGATCGATCCGGACATGAAGAAGTGGATTTGACAAGAGGAATGACCCAGAATGGCAGAAGAGAAAGTGGATGTACTGATTATCGGCTCCGGGCATTCCGGCGGGATGGCGGCGAATATCCTTACCGGCAAAGGGATCTCGTGTGTGCTCTTGAATGCGGGTCCGGTGGTGGATTTCCAAAAGGACCGCGACACAAAGGCCGCGTATGAACTGCCCTTCCGTGGGATCAAAGACCCTAAAAAGGTTCCCAACGTGCCGGTGGCAACGGAGTTTAACGCCAACGCCTGGGTGGATGAGAAGGAAGTTCCCTACACCTTCGACCCCAAGGAGCCCTACCAATGGGTGCGGGTGAGGCTCTGCGGCGGGCGGTCGCTTTCTGGTCGCGGCAGTCCTTTCGCCTGAGCGACTACGAGTTCAAAGCCAAGGATCACGACGGCTACGGGGAGAACTGGCCGATCAGCCTTGCGGATCTGGCGCCGTATTATTCGCGAGTGGAAGGAATCTTCCGTGTACGCGGGCGCAAAGAAGGCCTGCCGCAATATCCGGATGGCAATTTCATCGAAGACAATGCGCCGTGGTCGGGATTTATGCAGCGGCTGGTGGACGTTGGAAAGCCGATGGGGATTCCGGTGTGCAAGGGCCGCTCGGCGATGGGCGACAACGGACTCGCGAGCTCCATCAATCTTCTGCTGCCTGGCGCCTTCCAGACGGGCAAGCTCCGGGCCATTCCGAATGCCGTGGTCAGCGAGCTTATGCTCGACAAAGACACCGGCCTGGTGAGCGGGGCGCGCTTCATTGACCGGCATTCGCGCCGCGAAATGACGATCAAAGCGCGGGTGGTAGTGCTGGCGGCGGGACGCTCGAGAGCACGCGTCTGCTGCTGAACTCGGGCATCGCCAACTCCAGCGGCGTACTGGGCCATTATCTGATTGACCAGACATACGGCGTGGGAATTCAGGGCTCCGTGCGGGAAGCACAGGATGGCAAAGCTCCCGAAGGGTTCATGGGAGGCGGCGCGGCGCTGCCGCGCTTCCGTAATATTGACAAGCCGGCGAAGGACTTTATCCGCGGCTACATCCTCAACGTCTCTTGCGGTGGAACCCCCGATTCGAACGTTCTTGCTGCCTACGGAACGGAGCTTGAGCAAAAGATGAATCACTACCGCGGCAGCGGATTTAGCACCTACACCTATGGAGAAGTGCTGGCGCGCTACGAAAACCACGTCAGCATCGACAAGACTACGGTGGATGCCTGGGGCATCCCGGCATTGCGCATCCAGGCAAGTACAGCGACAACGAGCTCAACATGTCGCGCGATGCCGTTGAAACCAGCGTCGCCCTGGCCGAGGCACTGCGGCGTGACGTGCTGGCGACGAATCCCACCCCCAACACTCCCGGCTATAGCATCCACGAGCTAGGGACTGCCCGGATGGGGGACAATCCAAAAACCAGCGTGGTCAACAAATGGAATCAGAGCCACGACATCAAGAACCTGTTTGTCGTGGACGGAAGCAGCTTCGTCACCAGCGGATGGCAGAATCCCACGATGACGATTCTCTCGTTGTCGATGCGCGCCTCGGAGTATCTCGCCGATCAGATGCGTCAAGGCAATATCTAGAGCATTTCTCCTATGGCGATGCACCACCCAGGTCTCGAAGTGCGGCTTTTTCTTGGTGAAAGACCGCGTAGGATGTCGCAGCTTCGGGGTACACCTCTAGGAGAAATGCTCTAACGGACACCGCGGATCGCAAACGGCCCGCGATGCCGAAGATGGAAAGAGAAAGGTCTTTACTTTGACTCATTCACGACGTGATTTTCTGAAAGTAAGTTCTGCGGCTTTGGCGTGCGGGTCTACCGTGCTTCGCGGAGCAGCGCTCTATGCGCAGACGCTCAAGCTGCCTCTTGGTCTTCAGCTCTACTCACTACGCCAGCAGTTGCCCAACGATTTCAATGGCACACTCAAGCAAGTAGGCGCGCTTGGCTACCAGGAGGTGGAAGCCGATGGATATTTCAACCACAGCGTGGCGGAAGTGAAGCAGGCCATGCAAGATGCCGGCCTAAAGCTGGTGAGCGCGCATTACGTCCTAGACGATCTGACCAAACAATTTGACGAGATTCTTGCGTTCAACAAGGAGCTGGGTGTCGGTCACATCATCGCCCTAGTCAGGGGTTCGGAAATCCAGCCCCGGGGCAGCGTATTTTGACGCTGGACGACTGGCGATGGAATGCGGATCAGTTCAACATGATTGGCGAGAAGTTCAAGGCCGCAGGTATTCAATTCGGGTACCACAATCACACCGAGGCGTTTCGCATTACCGAGGGCGTGGTGCCGTACGACGAGTTGATGCGTCTGACCGATCCCTCCAAAGTGACCATGGAGATGGACTGCGGATGGGTGGTGGTGGGCGGGGCGGATCCGGTCGAATACCTCAAGAAATACCCGACGCGCATTACGATGCTGCACGTGAAGGATTTCAAGATGGCAGACGCTCCCGCTGCTGCTCCGGCGGCCGTTGCTCCGCGACACCTTCTGCAACGCCAGCCGCGCCCGGTGCGCCCGCCGCCCCGCCGCGCCGCCGCGCCAGAATCGCGGAACTGGGTCAGGGTTCGATCGACTACAAGCCGATCTTCGACGAGGCAGCGAAGGCTGCCATGTAACCCATTGCTTTGTGGAACAGGAAGGCTTCGACATGCCGCCAATGGACTCGCTGAAGATCGACGCCGACTATTTGCGAAAATTCGTCGGGTAGAGTTCAGAAATGGCAAGGCAAGATGGGCGGGCCCGGGTATCTTCGTTGCCCGCCTTTTCTGTTCTCGGCTTTCCGCGCCCTCGCACCTGCCTGATCTCTTAGAGCGGTTCTCCTATTGCTATGGCCGGGACGAGATCGGAGAAGAGCAGCTTTCTTTGGCAGAAAGCTGCGTTCACGGCATCTTCCCGGGATACTCCTAGAGGAGAACCGCTCTGGCGAACGAATTGCCGCTCGAAAGCATCGGAATCGCCTCGACCGAGCGAACTTCCTCAGCTATGATGGGTGCCGGTTTTCCGCCGGTATCTCTTCTGCGCGTCTATGATGGACCGCCGAGCGCGGGGACAACAAAAAGGATTCGCGGCGGACGCTGCTCGTGCCGGCGTGCGAAGGAAGAAATCTATGGAGCGCCGGTCCGGAGTATGTAAGCCGTTCGACCCCGGTTCCCTTGAGCAGCCGGGTGCCTTGGTACAAGAGCACGTTTCCCGCCTATGCGGGTATTTTTCTTTGGGTCGGCTTCTACCTGAAGCTCGCCGGAACGACACTTAGCCTCGCCAGCGTCGGTGTCTGCCTCGCCGGATTGCTGATATGATCTGGCGCACCCTGGCTCGACAATCACGAACGCAGATTTGAAAGCCTTAAAGTCCGTCGCGGACGACGTATTCGGCAAGGCGGGCGCCGTCTTGGATGGGTTGAGCGCCATGGTTTATGGTTTGAATGACATGGCTTCGCATCATGACTTCGTATACGCCGTCGGGGACTCGTCGGCATCTGCATCCGGAGCGTTGGCCGGTGGTGAATATGGCTATGGGGAGGGCGTTGCGGTTTGTCTTGGTCCCGAAGACCTCGTAGGCGATGTAGTCTGTGGCGGCATCGGAGCAATTGCTGGTTCGTTTGTGGGAGGCACCGCAATGCACTACGCGTATTCAGAAACCATCAACTTCTTCGAGGGGCTCATCTGATGTTTGGCACGATTACGACAGCGGTGGCTGGGTTTGCCGTTGCGGTTCTGTCCCTTCGCAGGGCGCGCCAATGTTGGTTTGGTGAGTTTCGCGCTGAAGTGCTCGCGGTCGAAAGATCCGTAGCGCCCGGAAATAACCTCTTTGGGCGAATTTCATTGGCATCAGTATCTGCGTCGATCAGTGTCGCATCTGGCGCATCTTGTTTGGCACTAATTACGATTGCTACTTCGATCGGTCACAATGGTGTTGGAATAACAATTGGTGTTCTTGGAGCCCTTGCCTTGATTGCAACACTCTTATTTGCCGTATTGACTGCATCCATAAATGTCTCCGGCAGACCCCAGAAGCTTGTGCCACCTCGTCTCCGCAAAGAAACGTGATTCTAAATTTGTTGCTCGAACGGAGACGTAACATTGAATGCGTCACGTATGGCTCGCCGACGTAGTTGATCGCGACGGCTCTGGAGGTGGCGGAGACGGCAGAGACGGCGGAAATGGTGGCGGAGCAGTGGTTCTTGGCGGGTTCCCCTTGATCAAAATTTTGCACGTGGATCAATGGTCATTGTCTCCCCAAAAACTTCCACAGACATAGAATTGTGCCCAGACGCTTATGGCTCGGTTCGAACATCGACACAGTGTTGATGAGTCAAGAGGTGTTAGAGGATGAGAATTACAAGGGCTGTTGGGCCACCTCGCCCGCGCGCCGGTTTTCTAATTCCTCAAGATCGCATTGAAGTGCTTCGGCTGCCTTCCTTCGTGGTTGACCGGACGTTTGAGCGAGATCTTTGGAAGCAGATGAATGAGGAATTCGGAACTGATATTGATGAATACGAAGGGGTATCTCTCGAACCGAGCGACTTAATGAAGGCGTCAGAAATAATAAGACGAATTTTGAATGAGGACTTAGAAGCTCCCAATGATTATGGGGACTTCCTTCTTCAGGCTGCAGATATGTTAGAGCGTTCCGCCGTTCGTAACGTGGCCGTAATGTTCTCGCTATAGCCGTCATCCAGTCTTGAAAGACGTAAAGGCAAGTTACGCATAAGCACGTCGTACGAGTTCTGATCAACCAAGGACCTCGCCTCCTTTGGGCCGTTGGCGCGTAGCGCCAAGAGGCCCAACCTGAAGATCGTCAATGATCACCCATTTCGACGCATGTCGGTGGTGCGACATTCGTGGGAACCATTCACACCGAACAGCACACTCACGGAATCGTCGAACTGACTGCAATCGGTGACCAAGACTCTCGAAATCGACGACATCATGGGCGTTCAATCGAGCAAATTCACGAACGTTGTGGGGATGCTCACACGGCGAAAAAGTTACGCGCGGGATGGAGGCAGGCGCTCATCGGCATCTCGCATATGTATCCACGGCTGTCCGCTGGTGACCGCAGCGTACCGAAAGTCGAAATTGCTACAGGAGTCTTGTTCGAATGTTCGCGTTTTGGAGTGGCTTGTTAAGTAGAGGAGCAATTTATTTCCTCTCCGAGAGGAGCCACCATGACCCATCGAAAGTCGACCCATGAACTAGTGAAGGACATCAATGAAGCCGGAGGATGTTCGCACCCGATCCGACTGCGCGGGGAGTTCGTCAACGTCGCCACCGGCGAGGTCAACGAGCGTCCCCTGCTGGTCGCCTGCAAGGACCGCCGTGCTGTGCTCTGTCCCTCGTGCTCCTACCTCTACAAGGCCGACGCCTGGATCGTGGTCTCGACCGGTCTCATCGGCGGCAAGGGCGTGCCTGCAACAATCAGCGATCACCCACGACTGTTCCTCACGCTCACGGCCCCTTCGTTCGGCATCGTCCACTCGCGAAGGTGCGACGGCTCGTGTCAACCCGGTCGCCTCCGCTTCTGCACACACGGACGCGTCCAGGCCTGTTCGCGTCGCCACGACGACGCAGATACTCGAGCTTGGCAGCCCACTCTGTGACTTCTGTTACCGTTTCGCCGACGCGGTGCTCTGGAACGCTGAGTCCTCACGTCTCTGGAACAGGACCTTCGAGCAGATTCGACGTCGCCTGGCCATTCACCTCGGTGTCCGCTTTGAGGAGCTCGCACAGCACGCCCAACTGAACTACCTCAAGGTCGCCGAGTTCCAGCGTCGTGGTCTGGCGCATTTTCACATCGTGCTTCGCCTCGACGGACCGGGCGAACCCTTCAGCTCGCCGCTCCCGGATCTGACCGCCGAACTCCTCGCCGGCATCATTCACAGCGTGGCGAAGGAGTTCTCCGTCACGAGTCCTCGCGGGAGCATCACGTGGGGCAGGCAGATTCAGGTGACCGACGCGTCGACGCTCAATCGTGACGATCTGCGCATCGCGGCCTACGTGGCCAAATACGCCACCAAGTCAGCCGACGGATCGCTCGATTTTGCTCGGCGATTCAACTCTCGAAGTGAGATTCTCAACGTCAACGCCTCTCACACCTCCAACAGTTGGCTCTGACCGCCTGGGACCTCGCCCAAGATCCCTCCCTCGTGTCGTTGAATACTCGCGGGCACGCGCACGCCTTCGGCTTCCGAGGGCAACTGATCACGAAGTCTCGCCACTACTCCACTCGATTTCAGGACCTTCGCGATGCCCGCGCCGAGCATATGAAATCGCCTCACTCTGACGACCCGGTCGAAGGTTCCTTCAGCTACGACGGCCGCGGCTACGACGATCCGCGCGCCACCGCGATCGCTGAGTTCCTGCACCGACTCTCTGTCGAAGCGCGCACTGCGGCTAAAGCGGCATCATCGAGGGCGCAAGGGGGCGAGTGATGGTCATCGACCACGGACCAACTCCCACGACGCCTAAGCTCAATGAATTCTACATCAACGAGGACGTGGCCCGCCGGCAAGAGCTGCTCCCGTTCAAAAGCTTCTTCTCACGGTGCCCGAAGCCGGTCGCGCCCTCGCCATCAGTCGATCGAAAATGTATGACCTGTTGAACTCGGGACATATTGCCTCAGTGCACATCGGACGATCACGACGAGTTCGGGTAGTGGACGTTGAGAACTTCGTGGCGAACGGTGGCGCGAGATACGAAAACAACTGAGCGTTGTGTCAAGCTGGTTGCAGGACGCATCACTCGTGTAGTTCACTTTCGCGCCAGTCAACTGGGATCGAAAGTGACACGAATTGGGAATGAAATGGGAATGAAACTTTCGAATATTGGTGAACAGCGGCGAACATCGGCGGACAAGACACCGCCCGAGACCTGCATATTTGGACATTGGGACACTTGTGCGAATGCGTCGGAACAGTCTACGGAACCGAGGGTCGGGGGTTCGAATCCCTCCAGCCGCACCATCGACATGCCTCGCGGAACTGGACCACAAGCCAACGTCGGTTAAGAGTCCGCGATTGCTTGAACCTGCAGATTCAAACGGCCCGACCACGAGCCAGATTCACCACCTGGCTAGGTGAGGGTTGGCGTCCGACTTCGCGCTGATGCTCGTACTCCACTAGGTCCAGGCCGTCAACCAGTTGGGCGATGTTCGCATTTCGGACCGGCGCACGCGCGGGCGCTCCTCACCAGGCCACGTGTGTCCGGCGAGCAGGTGCTGCATTTCGAGCGCCGCCGCCACGCCGGCCGTGGGTGAGGTGAAAGTGGCGAAGAAGGAGTCGCCATGGGTGCCAACTTCTCGGCCGTCGTAGGACTTGAGGCTGTCGCGGATGGTCTCATGATGGTCTGCCAGCAATTGGGCATAGACGCCGAACGAGATTCGCTGATCCCTCGATGTCGGTGAAGAGAAAGGTCAGGGTCTCGATTAAGGCATCGTAGGAGATTCGAGCGTTCGGAACATTGTCGAGCTCTCGAACGCGATCGGGGATATTGTTTCGCGCAACGCCCGAAGAGGCCGAGTGCTCCGTGGGGTGTTCGAGGATTCGGGGGCGTCCATGAGACACGCTTGCAGTTCCGTGACGCGACTGTGCGTCGTACTCGTGCTGCTGACGGTGATGGCCAGTGCATTGATCCCTCCTCGGGCTGGCGCCATCACGCCGGCGTACAACCTCGACGGCGCGTGGTCGGTGCTCCTCAAGGACGTAGCGTGCCAAGGAACAAACCAGGGTCCCTATCCCATGAACGTGAGCGCCTTCGACAAGACGACCGGGGACTTCGACTGGAACTTCCACGCGGGCGCCTCGACGGGCACCGGGGTCGAGAGCGGTGATGTCGTCACCTTCAACAGTTTTGGCGGAGACGGTTCCCCCGACCTCGCCGCGAACGCCTCCGTCGTCGATGGCGCGGTCACGTTGACGAGCGTCGTGGGGGCGTGCCCGAACAACGGAGGGACGAACGAGTGGGTCTTCACATCTGGGGGCGATCTGGTCGTCAACTCCACGCTCGACAAGGTCGACTCCACGGAAGCCCGCGACGGTGTCTGCAACGTTGATCCCAAGTCCACGCCTCCGGTATGCACGCTGGCCCAAGCGGTCGCGGTCTCCAACGTCCAAGGTGGCGACACTATTCGCTTTGACATCCTGCACAAAGACGCCAACGTCTTCGACGGTTCAGTCCCCCGAATCGACCTGGGCGAACAGGGATTGGAAGTCAACGCCCCTACCGACATCGACGCGAGCAGTCAACCCGGTGGTCGCGTCGAACTCAGCGGTGAGGCACGCAACAACGATGGTGGATCGCTCACGCGCGGTCTCTATGTCGCCGTCCGGGGCGCCGGTTCAACGATCACGGGCATGGTGATCAACGGCTTCAATGACCAGATCCAACTCGTGGGAGGCGACGACACGATTCAAGGCGATTGGTTCATGACCGATGCCCGAGGCACGGCGCCGCAGTGGAATCCCAGTGGGAAGTCCCTTCTCAGAGGAGAGTTGGCACAGGTTGGAGTCGATATCGAGAGTTCCGGCAACCAAATCGGCGGTACGGAGTCAGGCGAAGGCGACGTGTTCGCGTTGTCCTGGGAGTCACCTCCGCTGGGTCGCAATACGGAGAGCCGGGGCGTCGGGGCGATCTACGACGGCGGTCTTTCCCTCGGTCCCAACGTGATCCAGGGCAATGACATCGGAATTCGGCCCGGTAGTGACGAAAGACTATTCGGCCCGCCACCTCGCGGAGCGCCCCCGGACTTCGACGCCGAGCCCGGTCTCTACCTTTCTGGTGTCCAAGATGTCGGAGGTCCCAGTCAGGGAGAGGGGAACCGGGTCTACGGCGCGATCTTCGCCGGTGGTTCCGTTGTCCAGGGCAACACTTTCTTCGGGGGTGTCGAGGTCACGGGCGCCGCGACCATAGGGGGACAGACCCCGACCCCAGGGACAGGTCCGGGAAACGTCTTTGACACCACGCTCGAGACGTCGTCGATAGTTGACGAACTCGAGGTCTTCAACGCGTCGGTCGCCGTCCAGGGCAACCTCTTCAAGGGCCAGGCGAATGAACCCGTGGGATCGGGCGTTGCGGTGCGAATCGACGGCACGACGATCGGGGGCTCGCTCAGTACCGAGACCAATGACTTCAGCGATCTCGAGGCGAAGTACGGGGCGATCTCGCTGTTCGAGGGCCACAACGAGGTGGAGAACGACGTAATGTCGAACAACTCTGGCGCGGGTGTCGACGTCGTGTCAGGCTCCGGGAGCACCATCGCTCAAGTTTCGATGCGAGGTAACGCCCAGGGTATCGAACTGGGCGGAAACGGTTTTCTCTACAACCCGGACGTGCCCGGCAGCACATCGGGACCCAACGACGCCGAAGCGTATCCGCAAATCACGTCGGACCAAGCCACCGCGAGTTCCACCAGTGTCACGGGTTCGGTGCCCCAATCCGGTGTTCTGACCATTGACCTCTACGGCCAAGAGACCTGCAAGTCGAACGGCTTCTCTCCCGGGCAGGGCGGGACCTTCATCGCCGGTCAGAGCTTCATCAGCCTTCCGGGACACAAGACGTTCACACTGAACTATCCGGCGTTGCCCGCCGCAATGGGGGCCATCACCATGACGGCCACCGCGACGGATGGGTCGACCTCGGAGTTCTCGCCCTGTCTCAGTACGAATGCATCCATGCCCACCCTGGCCGGCGCCGGGGTCGTTCCGACGACGGCGAACATTCCGATCTCTCCCGGGGCGGCGGCGTCGTCGATCGCCCCGCGCATCAGATCTGGGCGCGTGACCTCCAGAGGTGGTCACGCGATGATTCAACTCCTCTGCCCCGGCGGCGCCGAGTCGCCATGCAGCGGATCCGCGTCGATCGTCATCCTCGGTGCCAAGTTTCATCACGCGAAACTCGTCAGCGCGACGTTCTCGATGTCCGCGGGAACGGTGGCACCGTTGAAGATCGCCGTCGACCGCACGCTGTACGCCGCCCTCCAGAAGGCTCGACGAATCGCTGCTCGACTCACGACGGTGGCGAGTGACGCGTCAGGTACGCACGTTACAAAGTCATTTACCCTCACAATCACCCTGGCGAAGTGAGGAATCTCCGCGCGCGGGCCAGGCCGAACGCGGGAACGATGGTGATCTCGCTTCAGTAAGGGCCGTCGTGGTCGAGTACGCGAAGGTGATCGTCGGCGATGTGATCGGCACCATCCTCAGCCACTCGTGACCGTTCCCGCGACAGGACAAGGAACCAGCGCCGCGGTGCATCATTTTTCCCACCAAATTCGGAACTATCTCTCAACCATCTGACAGTGGCTTCACATGAGCCTCACAATTGCGTTCTCTACTTTGAAGAGGGTTCCTTTGAAAGGGGAGAAAATGAAAAACCTAACCACCCGATCTCTCGTGGCATTCGCGCTCGTCGCGGCCATGGGCGTCGGTATTCCAACAATTGCATATGCAGACACGACCACGACCACGACCACGACCACGATTGCCCCGAGTGCCAGTTTCGTAACGGCGCAAAAGACGCTCGAGGTTCAGTTGGCTAACCGCGCCGCGCAGTTGGGGCACCTCGTCTCAGACGTGACGGCGGCGGCGACCTTGAGCGCGAGTGTCTCGGCGACACTGCAAGCGCGCCTTTTGACACAGCAGGCGAGTATCAACGCCTTGATCGCCAAGGTGCCGATGGACACCACCAGAGCACAACTCAATGCCGATCGCTCCGCGATGTTGAAGGACAACCGCGTGTACGCAGTGATGTCTCCTCAGGTCTTCGAGATGATCGAAGCCTCCGTTGTCGCGGGTCAAGTGACCGTGCTGCAGGGCAACGAGTCGACGCTTCAGTCAGAGGTGACGTCGATCGTCGGTCTGCCGGGCTACAAGAATGCCGTAAACCACTACAACAACTACGTCACGCGCCTTTCGAACTGGTCAACGAAGATTCTGACCGTCGAGAGCATTGTGCTCGCCCAGACGCCGCAGGGTTTCCCCGGGAACACGAAGGTCTTCGTCAACCAGAATCACCGTATTCTGGACGCGAACATCGCCTTGTCATACGCGGCCTATGACGCCAGCATCATCGGACTCGCCACCGGTGGGTACACCGGCGCATAAGGAATCAAATCAGAACAACTGCTGTCAACAGTGGCGGTCGGTGGCTTCGGTCATCGGCCGCCGCTGACATTTGTCAGGTCGGACCGAGCCAACGAGCTCGACACTGCCACGTTCAGCCAGCGAGCAGATCGTCGAGTTTCGTGAGCGCCTCGCCCCAGCCGTTCACGCTCGGAGCGACGTAGCCGTCCGGGAGCCACTGCTTAATCTCGAGTCGCGTTCGATCGGGTGCCTCATCGTAGAACTCGACGCGCATTCGAGTCTCGAACGGTTCGTTGTCACCCGGCAGCTCTCCAGTGATTCGCATGATGCCGTCGAGCAACTCGCCGTCGACGACGTCGGTGAGGTCGATCCGACCTTTCGTCCAGATGTTGGGATCGTCGGGGAAGACTTCCGACCACTTCATGTATCCGCCGGTGCGTAGGTCGAACTCGACCTCGTCGCGAGGAAGGGAGTTCCCAAACGGACCCCACCACGCAGCGAAATGGTCGGGATCGGCGAAGGCCTGGTAGACGCGTGAGCGCGGCGCGTTGACGATGCGTGTCAGAGCGAGTTGCGGATCGGTCGTGGTCATGGTCTACCCCTCTTGGTTCTGTCGAGAATTTCGACTGCGTTTGGCGTGGCTGGTTCGATCGCGAGTCGAGCGAGGTGGTCGTCGAGTCGATCGATTCTCTCGCCCCAGAGCCGTTCGTTGAGTGCGAGCCAGGCCGCCGCGCCGGCGAGCGACGCGGGGGAGAGTCGCGCACTCCGCCACTTTCCTTGCTGGCTTCGGGTGATGATCGACGCGCGTTCGAGGACTTTGAGGTGGCGTGAGATTGCCGGGAGGCTGATCGCGTAAGGGGCGGCGAGTTCGGTCACCGTGGCCTCGCCGACCGCGAGTTGCTCGACGATTCCCCGGCGCGTCGCATCGGAGAGGGCTCCAAAGAGCAGGTCCAGGTCCTCGCTCGTCCTCTCCGGTGCATTTAACATAATGGTTAAATGTAGCACCGCATCATTTGGAGTGCAAGCCCCACTTCGACGGCGCGCGAAAATCGTTGTCAAAACAACGACCGTTCGCCAACAAAGACCTGGACCTCAGCCCCAACTTCGATGGCGACGTCGCCGTAGCGCCAAACGGTGCAGTACTACGATGGTCTCTCGGGTTGTGCGCAATGACTCGAGAATGCGGCTGTAGCTCAGCGGATAGAGCATCGGTCTTCGGAACCGAGTGTCGGGGGTTCAAATCCCTCCAGCCGCACCCATTTGACGATCGAAGTCTCCACCTTTCGGAACGATGCGATCGCCATTTGAAATCGACATCAGAACTCTCCAGAATGTCAAAATGCGTCGAGACCTTCTCGCTCTCATTGGTGCCATGTTCGTAGCGCTCGTGGTTCTCGCCACGCCGGCCGCCGCGTCACAGAACCTGATTCACAACGGCGATTTCTCATCACCAGTCGTAGGCATTGGCTCGTACGATCTCGTTCCGAACAAGTACTCGTTCAAGAGCTGGCACGTGATCGGTGCGCCGGGCGACGTGGCGGTCATGAACGGCGCGTTCGTCGAGAACGGATTCACATTTGAAGGCGATCACTCGGTGCAGTGGCTCGACCTCACCGGAATCAGCGATACCGCAACGGGAGTGACGCAGTCAGTGTCCACCACCGTCAGCGATCGCTACACGCTTCGCTTCTCGGTCGGCAACGTCTACAGTCCGGGAAACGTCCTCGGTGTGTCGAGCACGATGGCGGTCTTCATCAACGGTATAAAGGTCATGGAGGCGACGAACGCCGAGGGGAAAGGTTCGATACGGCAGGTCTGGAAAGGCTTCAAGTACTCGTTCATCGCGACGTCGACGGTGACGAAGGTTTCGTTCATCAATGGCGACCCCTCGAATGACACCGAAGACGGCCTGGATGACGTATCCCTCACGCAGTTTGGACCTGTGGTCGCTCCTTCGAGCATTACGACTTCGATTCCCACGCCACGTGAAGCGCTACTTCCGCTGTCGTCGCTCGCCGTCAACGGCGGAATCGCGGCAGCAATCGCACTACTTCTCACATTTCCCTCGCAACTCTTCAACCAGACGCTCCAAGAGAACTACGCCGACCTCGCTCTGTGGTGGCGCCGCAAGTTCCGTTGGCTGCGGATACGGCCGCGTCGTGACGCCGCGGCGGAGTCGCGCGAAACGTCGAATCCTTTGGTCGAAGGCCGCTTCACGAGAGACTTCTCGTATCTCGAGAAGCGCTGGGTGTTCGTACTCGTCTTCGTGGGTGGAGTGCTCGCCAACGCGTTCAATGACGGGAACTTTGGGCTGACGGTGAGTTCACTCGTGACGTTGATCGCGGTGGCCCTCGCTCTAGCCATCGGTGTCACCATGCCCGCCGTTATCGGCGCGATCTATCACACCAGACGCCACGGGAGTTCACCGCGCAAGCTAATGGCGCTGCCCGCGGGTCTCGCGCTGGCGGTGGCTATGGTCCTCTTCAGTCGCCTCATCAACTTCGAGCCGGGCTACCTCTACGGTTTCGTCTGTGGGGTGCTCTTCACTCGCGACCTGGCGACGAACGAGAAGGGCCACCTCGCGGCGTTGAGCGTCTGCACCACGTTGGTGATGAGTGCACTCGCGTGGTGGGCGTGGATCCCGGTCAACGCTGCGGCGTTGCGCCCCGGTGCCTTCGTCGGCGTCGTGCTGGCCGATGACGTGCTCGGCGCCCTCTTCGTGAGCGGACTCGTGGGTTCGTTCTTCGGGATGTTGCCGATCCGCGGGCTGCCCGGATGGACGGTGAAGCGCTGGAACGACTGGGCGTGGGGCGTCGCCTTCGCCATTTCGATACTCGGCCTCTTCCAGATACTCCTTCGCCCGGGCATCGCCGGTCACGGCCATCGACCGCTCGTCACCTCGCTGGTCCTCTTCGCACTGTTCGGGGCCGGTTCCGTATTGTTCCACGATCACTTCGAGAGGAAGCAACGACGAATTGAGAATCACTCGAGCGACGGCGCAGACACCAACGAAGTTGCCAAGCCGGCGCAACGGAGCTAATTCGTCGCTCGAAGCGTCACTCGCCTCGGGCCGCCAACTTCGCTACCTCGGACTTCGTCACCTCGACGGACTGCGTGAAGTAGTCGATGAGGAAGTGAAGCTCCTCGACGGAGTACTGCTCGTGCAGCTTCTGGAAGGCCTTGGCGACCGAGTCGTAGACGTGGCTCATCTTCTCGAGGTTGGGCAGATCGGCCTCGACGATCACCTTTCGGCGGTCCTTGGGATCGGCGACGCGCCGTACGCAGCCGGCACGAACGAGTCGGTCGATGACGTTGGTGACGGCGCCGGTCGTGAGTCCGAGACGTTTGGCGAGTTCGCCGGCGGTCATCGAACCCTCCTGGGTCAACGTGGAGAGCGCTTTGGAGTCCGTGATCCCGAGTCCGTTGGCGGCCGCTGCGTTGTGATGGAAGAGGGCGGCCTCGGTGCTGGACATCTGACCGAGGAATTGGAGTTGTTCGACCAGCGTCGCTCGCTCGTCGGAGAGCGACGCCGGTGAATCCTTCGGGCTACTTGACATCAGGTCTCTTTGCTATTAAGATACTTAATCACTAAACATTCTACCGCATTGTGCCGTGATTTCAACGAGTGTAGGGGGCACAGATGAGTGACGTGATCCTAAGGACCCGGGACTTACAGAAGTCGTTCACCGTCAAGAAGGAACAGGTCAAGGCGGTGGCCGGCGTGAATCTCGAGGTCGGTAAAGGGGAGATCTTCGGATTCTTGGGCCCGAACGGGGCGGGCAAGACCACGACACTCCGGATGCTCGCGACGCTGCTGCCCATCGACGACGGCGAGGCGATGGTGGCCGGTTTCGACGTTAAGAAGCGTCCCGGTGAGGTTCGAAAGCGCATCGGCTACGTCAGCCAGCTCGGGGGAGCCGACAACGAGGCGACGGGCTACGAGGACCTCCTACTCCAGGGTCGCCTCTATGGGATGTCACTGCCCGACGCTCGCCAGCGCGTCGAGGAACTTTCGAGGACACTGCAGCTCGAAGAGTTCGCGCACCGCAAGACCAAGACCTACTCCGGTGGACAGCTACGTCGTCTCAACGTCGCGAGCGGCATCGTGCACCGCCCCGAGGTCCTCTTCCTCGACGAGCCGACGACCGGACTCGATCCACAGAATCGCGCGAACCTCTGGGTGCACCTGCGCGAACTGCGCGACGCCGGCACGACGATATTCCTCACGACGCACTATCTGGAGGAGGCCGACGTCCTCAGTGACCGATTGGCGATCATGGACAACGGCAAGATCGTGGCCGAAGGCACACCGCGTGAGTTGAAGGCACAGATCGCCGGTGACGCCATCGTGGTTCGCCCGCGCATCGACGTGCTCGACCTCGACGCCGTTCGCGCACTGCTCGCGGCCCAGCCGTTCGTCCTGGACGCCCACGTCGAAGACGACGCCGTGCGCCTCTACGTCAACGACGGGACCCAGGCTCTACCGCAACTCTTCGCTCTCTTGGAGAGCGAACGCGTCGTGGTCGAAGCGGTCTCGCTGTCGCAGCCATCGCTCGATGACGTCTTCTTGTTGCAGACCGGCCGCTCGCTTCGCGACGCGACCCAGAACGTGGGGGCGTGACGATGAAGACCCTGGCCGACATGCGCCTGCTCTTCATGCGCCTCTTCATGCAACACCTGCGCAATCCGATGTTCATCGTCGTGAACCTGACGACACCGATCCTCTATCTCGTGCTCTTCATGCCGCTGCTCAAGAAGCTCTCCGGACCGGGCTTCAACTCCAGTCACGTCGTGCAGATCTTCTTGCCCGGCATCATCTCGTTGCTCTTCGCCACGGCCGGACTGTTCTCGGTGTGGCCCACGATCTTTGAGCTCAAAGACGGCCTCATCGAGCGTTTCCGGGTGACACCGGCCAGTCGCTTCGCCTTGCTGGTCGGTCCGATCCTGATGTGGAACGCATGGACGCTGATCAGTTCGGCGGTGATCGTCGTGATCAGCGTGGCCTTCGGGTTCCATGTGCACGTGGTCGGGCTCTTGCTCTTCGCCATCTTGCTGGTGCTGCTGTTGACGCTCTTCGAAGCCTGGGTCACCGCTATCGCGATCATCATGAAGGGGGAGATCACGAGCATCAGCGGTGTCGTCACCGGACTCAACCTGCCGATACTGCTGACGGCCGGGGTGATGTTGCCGCTCAGTTTGGCGCCGGGGTGGTTACAGGGGATCGCGCACGTCAATCCCCTGTATTACGCCGTCGACGCCGGACGCCAGCTCGCCGCCGGCAGCCTCGCGACATTCCAAGTCGGCGTCGGATTCGCGGTCCTCGTACCACTGACCGCGCTCGTGCTGTGGTGGTCGACGCGTGTCTACCAAAAGGCCATTTCCTAACGAATCCGACGCGTCAACCTCGAAACGGGCGTTCACGGCATCGGTGAACTTTGTCTAGGGTTCTTTCTATTCGACGGCAACCGTCCGCTCGAGAGGAGGCGCCATGTCCGACGTCGTGAGAGCAGCACTGGTGCAAGCCGCCTGGACCGGCGACCAGGCATCGATGATCGACCTTCACGAGCACCACGCCCGCGAGGCAGCCTCCCAGGGCGCGCAGGTGATCTGTTTCCAGGAACTCTTCTACGGCCCGTACTTCTGCCAGGTGCAAGACGCCGCCTACTACGACTACGCCGAAGCGGTGCCCGAGGGTCCGACGACGCAGCGCTTCATGGCGCTGGCGGCCGAACTCAACATGGTCATGATCCTGCCGGTCTATGAGATGGAACAAGAGGGCGTGCTCTACAACACCGCCGCGGTCATCGACGCCGACGGCACGTACCTCGGCAAGTACCGCAAGACCCACATCCCCCAGGTCAGCGGCTTCTGGGAGAAGTTCTACTTTCGCCCCGGCAACCTCGGCTACCCGATCTTTGACACCGCGGTCGGTCGCATCGGGGTCTACATCTGTTACGACCGACACTTCCCAGAAGGCTGGCGCGCCCTCGGTCTCGCCGGCGCCAAGATCGTCTTCAATCCCTCGGCGACCAGCCGGGGACTCTCGGCCTACCTCTGGCAACTCGAGCAGCCCGCCTCGGCGGTCGCGAACGAGTACTACGTCGGCGCGATCAACCGCGTCGGCGTCGAGGACCTCGGCACGAACGACTTCTACGGCCAGAGCTACTTCGTCAGTCCCCGCGGTCAGTTCGTGGGCGAGGTGGCGAGCACGTCCGATGACGAACTGGTCGTGCGCGACCTCGACATGGACCTGCTCAAAGAAGTCCGCGAGCAGTGGGCCTTCTACCGCGACCGCCGTCCCGACATGTACGAACCACTGACGGACTGGTAGTCATGGCGCGCGTACTCATCACCGGGGGTCAGGTGCTCTCCGCCACCGGCGCCCAGGACTACGACGTTCTCATCGACGGCGACGAGATCGCCGCCCTCGGAACCCCGGGCTACTTCGAGAGCGTCAAGTCCACGTGCGACCGGCTGCTCGACGCGACGGGGAAGTACGTCATCCCCGGCGGCGTCGACGTCCACACGCACATGGAACTGCCCTTCGGTGGCACGAACGCCTCGGACACGTTCGAAACCGGCACGATCGCCGCGGCCTTTGGCGGCACGACGTCGATCGTGGACTTCGCGGTGCAGCGCACCGGCGAGGACGTGCACGACGGCCTGGCCGCATGGCACGAGAAGGCCGACGGCAACTGCGCGATCGACTACGGCTTCCACCAGATCATCGGGGGCGTCGACGATGCCGCGCTGAAGGCGATGTCGGACCTGACCAACAACGAAGGCATCACCAGCTTCAAACTGTTCATGGCCTATCCCGGCGTCTTCTACTCCGACGACGGTCAGATCCTTCGCGCCATGCAGACCGCGTCCGACCTGGGCGCCACGATCATGATGCACGCGGAGAACGGTCCCGCCATCGACGTCCTCGTCGCCCAGGCGCTCGAACGCGGCGAGACCGATCCGCGTTACCACTCGCTGACGAGACCGGTCGAGTTGGAAGAAGAGGCCACACACCGCGCGATCATGTTGGCCAAGGTCGCCAAGGCGCCGCTCTACATCGTGCACGTCAGTTCGCGCGACGCCGTCGAGACGATCGCGCACGCGCGCGGTCTCGGCGCCAACGTCTTCGCCGAGACCTGTCCGCAGTACCTGTACCTCAGTCTCGAAGAGCACCTCTCGAAGCCGGGATTCGAGGGCGCGGCCTATGTCTGTTCGACGCCGCTTCGTTCGCGGGCCGAAGGACACCAAGACTCACTGTGGCGCGCGTTGCGCACCAACGACGTGTCGGTCGTCAGCACCGATCACTGCCCGTTCTGCATGAAGGACCAGAAGGAACTCGGACTGGGGAACTTCTCCAAGATCCCGAATGGCATCGGCTCGGTCGAGCACCGCATGGACCTTCTGTACCAGGGCGTCGTGACCGGTGAGATAACGCTGTCGCGCTGGATCGAACTCGCCTCGACGACGCCGGCGCGCATGTTCGGTCTCTACCCGAAGAAGGGCGTCATCGCCCCCGGTTCGGACGCCGACATCGTGATCTACGACCCCAAGGGCACGACCGATATCAGCGTGAAGACCCACCACATGAACATGGACCACTCGGCCTACGAAGGCAGCCACATCGACGGTCGCGTCGTGACGGTGTTGTCGCGCGGACGCGTCGTGGTCGAGAACGACACGTTCACCGGATCGGTCGGACACGGCAAGTTCTTGCGTCGGGGTCTCAGCCAGTATCTGATCTAGACGCGAAGCGAAGGATGTGATCATGGAGTTCGGCGTCGTCCTGCAGACCAACCCTCCGGCGGCGCGCGTCATCGAACTCGCCGCGCGTGCCGAACAGCTCGGCTTTCACTACGCCTGGACCTTCGACTCGCACATCTTGTGGGAGGAGCCGTTCGTGATCTACAGCCAGATACTGGCCTCCACGCGAACCATCAAAGTCGGCCCGATGGTCACCAATCCGGCCACGCGTGACTGGACCGTGACGGCGAGCCTCTTCGCGACGTTGAACGAGATGTACGGCAATCGCACGGTCTGTGGCATCGGTCGCGGCGACTCGGCCGTTCGTGTCACGAACGGCAAACCCACCTCGCTCACCACCTTGCGCGACTCGATCGAAGTGATACGCGAACTCGCCAATGGTCGATCGGTCGAGTATCACGGTTCGACGCTGCACTTCCCGTGGGTCGTCGCGAGTGAGCTCGAGGTGTGGGTCGCGGCCTACGGACCCAGGGCCTTGACGCTCGCCGGCGAAGTCGGCGACGGATTCATCTTGCAGTTGGCCGACCTCGACATCGCGCGCTGGATGATCGCGCACGTGCGCGAGGCGGCTGCGAACGCCGGCCGTGATCCGGCGTCGCTGACGTTCTGCGTCGCGGCGCCCGCGTACGTCGGTGACGACATCGCGCACCAACGCGACCAGTGTCGGTGGTTCGGCGGGATGGTGGGCAATCACGTCGCCGACATCGTCGAGCGCTACGGCAACGACCCCGACGCCGGGGTCCCGGTCGCGCTGAGCGACTACATCAAGGGCCGCGAGGGCTACGACTACGCCGAGCACGGTCGCGCCGGCAACACGCACACCGAGTTCGTGCCCGACGAGGTCATCGATCGCTTCTGCCTGCTCGGCCCTGTCGAGCGCCACGTTGAGCGCCTCGAAGAGTTACGCGCGATCGGCGTCGACCAGTTCGCGCTCTATCTGCAGCACGACGCCAACGCCGAGACCCTTGAGGCCTACGGCGCGACGGTTATTCCGGCGATGAACGATTCCGCTGGTGGACGGCATCGGATGAACGACGCTGACCAATGATGAAGCGGTAGATGACGTTCGTTGTTCGGTTCTCGGGAACTGAACGAGATTTCGTGCGCTGGTAAGGTCTAAGGGTAAAGATTCCCTCGAACGGGGCTTCGATACTTGGTTGAAGTCGTGAGGTCGGCTTCGAATGAGGAGAATGTATGAAGGTATTGGTACTCGGCGGTGACGGATTCTGCGGCTGGCCGACGTCGCTACACCTTTCGGACAGCGGTCACGACGTCATCGTCGTCGACAACCTCAGTCGCCGTGAGATCGACCTTGAACTCGAAGTGGAGTCGCTGACCCCGATTCGTCCGATGGGCGAGCGCATCCGCACCTGGAAAGAGTTGACGGGTAAGGACATCGGCTTCATCCACCTCGACCTCGCGCAAGAGTACGAGCGGTTCCTGGTGCTGCTGCGCGAAGAGCGACCTGACGCCATCGTGCACTTCGGCGAGCAGCGTGCGGCGCCGTACTCCATGCGCAACGCCACCGCCAAGCGCTACACCGTCGACAACAACGTGCGCGGCACACACAACGTGCTCGTCGCGATCGTGGAGAGCGGACTCGACATCGCACTCGTGCACCTCGGCACCATGGGCGTCTACGGCTACGGCTGGTCCGGTTCGGCTCCGATCCCCGAGGGCTACCTCACCGTGAAGGTGCCGACACCGGACGGTGAGATCGAGCGCGAGATCCTGCATCCCGCGAACCCTGGTTCGGTGTATCACATGACCAAGACGCTCGACCAGTTGCTCTTCGCGTTCTACGCGAAGAACGACCGGCTGCGCATCACCGACCTCCACCAGGGCATCGTGTGGGGAACCCAGACGCCCCAGACGATCCTTGACGAGCGTCTGATCAACCGCTTCGACTACGACGGCGACTACGGCACGGTCCTCAATCGCTTCTTGATGCAGGCGGCCATTGGTCACCCACTGACGGTGCACGGCACGGGCGGACAGACCCGTGCGTTCATCCACATCCGCGACACCGTGCGCTGCATCCAGATCGCGTTGGAGAATCCGCCGGAGCGCGGCGAACAGGTCAGCGTGTTCAATCAGGTGACCGAGACCTATCGCGTCATCGAACTGGCCGAACTCATCGCCAAAGAGACCGGCGTCGCGATCGCGAACCTGCCCAACCCCCGCAAAGAGGCGGTGGAGAACGAACTCAACGTCAGCCGCGATCGATTCATCGCGCTGGGGCTGGACTCGACGACGTTGAACGAGGGTCTCCTCGAAGAGATTCGCGACATCGCCAACAAGTACAGCTACCGCGCCGACACCACGAAGATCATCGCGCGCTCCGTCTGGAACCAAGGCATGGAGACCTCACCCGACTTGGTGCGCCGACCCTCATAGCGTCGACGACGGCTGGATCACGGCGCGTCGATAATGGGAAGAAACTCGCGCCAGGGACCCACCGCGTCGCGGTACTGCTTCGCCATCGTCTTGACGATCTGGTCGAGGTGATTGAGATCGTGCACCACCCACGACGCCAGTAGTTGACGCAGCGTCACCTCGCCGAAGCTGGGATGGACGCCGATTCGATCCAGGTCGTTGATCGACACGAGCCTCGTGAGTTGTTCGAGGTTCGCGCTACGAAGTTCGCCGAAGTGTTCCAGGAGTTCGACCATCGACCAGCCTTCGTATCGGGCGAAACCGGCCTCGCGGTCGACCGGCTCGAAGGCGGGCCGCTCCTCGGCGAGCATCGTGAGCGTGCGGTCCATCCAGTCGGACTCTTCGATGTGGGCCATATGGCCGACCACTTGGTACGGCGTCCACGTCCCCGGACCCTCGTCGGACATGGTCCACGCCTCGGGCAGGTCGAGTAAAAGAGTTCGCAGTGTTTCCGGTGTGCGAACGAGTACCGCGCTGCTGCCTTCAAGGGAGAAGTCCATGACGTCATCGTAGGATTCCGTTATGCCCAACATCTACGAATACGTTCGACACCCCTGGGTGGAGGAGCGAAAGCTCGCGACCCCGACGAAGACCCGCGACCTTCGTCCCCTGGATCATCCCAACCCGTTCATCCGCTTCAACGCGAGGTTCGGCCTCCGCATCACGTTGGTGGTCGGGACGATGTGGATGGCCTACATCTTCACGGTCATCGCCCTTTTCGCGTTGCCGGACGCGATCAAACAGGGCACGTACTTCATCATCGTGTGGCTCTCGAGTTCGTTCCTCCAACTCGTCTTGTTGCCGATCATCATCGTGGGACAGAACATCCAAGCTCGCGCCGCCGACAAACGTGCGGAAGACACGTACAAAGATGCCGAGGCGGTCTTGAAAGAGTCCGAAGAGATTCAAAAGCACCTCCACGCTCAAGATCATGCGATCTCGGACATCCTCGAACGTCTCGAGGCGATGATGGGTCCGTCAGAGAAGAGTGCGCAGTGACGAGCCGAAGCGTTCGGGGTGAGCGGGCTCCCGTAGGGAGTGCGTGGCGTTGACTGGATTGATCGAAGCCTTCAACACGACGACGACCATCGTGAGCGTCCATCGCGGCGTCGTGCTGCCGGAGGCGCGCATCATCATCATCGTCGTGCCGGTCACGGTCTTTTGCATCTACTGGTTCGTCTTACGAAAGCGCCCTCGACCGTGAGCGACTTCCCTTACGTCCCGCTCGAAGCCAAGGAATGGCGAATGGCCATGGGACTTCGACCGCTCGACATGGACCACTGGCTCGAAGTCGACGCGCGCCGCGACGACGAGCTCGAACAGAAGCGACAACTCCTCGAGGCCGCCTACGACGTCGTCGTTGCCGCGAACCCCGAAGGTGACGAGGGGAGCCGTGAACTGCTCGCCGAAGTAGTCGGCTTCCTCGAGGTCCACCAACCAGGGATCGCCTTCGATGTTCGAGAGGACGACCATCCCGTGGTCGCGGCCGCTCGGATCGTGCAAGAGGACCTGTGCGTCCTCGTGCGTTCCGACGCGTGGCGACTGCAAGCGGCCTGCGTCTGCTTTCCGTCGCGCTGGAACCTCGCGTCCAAGTTGGGCACGACGCTCGATGACATACATCGTCCCGTGCCGGCCTACGACGTCGAACTGAGCCGTCCGACGAACGCCTTCTTCGAACGACTGAAACCGCAACGATCGTTTTGGCGACTCAACTGGACATTGATCGATTCACCGACGTTGCACCAGCCGACGAGCGCGAGACGGAGTCCGCACGGTGACCTATCGGACTGGTTCTTCCGGGTCGAGCGTCAGACGCTTCGCCGACTGCCCCAGAGCGACGCCATCGTCTTCACGATTCGCAACTACGTGGCGTCGGCCAAGGAACTCTGCGACACGCACGAGGAGTTCGGTGCGACGCTGCTCTTGAACCTCGACACGGCGCCCGAAGCGATGCAGTCCTACAAGGGATGGAACGGTGTGGCTGACCGACTTCGCGCATCGCTGGGCGGACGGATGAACTTAGTCGCGAACGAGGTCCTTCGCAATCGCGATGACTTGCATCTCGTCGGTACCGGCGTAGATGCGAAGGACGCGAGCGTCGCGGCTGAGTTGCTCGACGCGGTACTCGGCGATGTAGCCGTTGCCACCGAAGATCTGAATCGCGTCATCGGCCACCTGGCAGGCCGCCTGTGCCGAGTAGAGCTTCATCGCCGAGGCTTCGGCGAACGTCGGCACCGCGCCGTTCGATGAACGCTCGATGTGGGCGAAGACCATGTTGCGTACGTTGACGCGCGCCACCTCCATATTCGCGAGCTTCAACTGGATCAGCTGATAGTCCGCGATCGCGGTTCCCCACAGCCGACGGTGCTTCGCGTAGTCGATCGAGAGTTTCAGGCACTCCTCGATGATGCCGAGGGACATGGCGGCGACGCCGGCGCGCTCGGCGACGAAGTTGTCGCGCGCGCTCTGGCGTCCGCCGCCGACGGGGTCTTCGCTCTCGCCGAGGAGGCGGTCGCGCCCGACGCGCACGTCACTCATGAAGACTTCGCCGGTCGGCGAACCGTGCTGGCCCATCTTTCGCATCGGCGCGGCCTGCACGAGGCCCTCCATCCCCTTGTCCAGCACGAAGGTGAGGACCTTGCGGTTGCGCATCTCCTCGCCGCTGCCGTCGTCGAGCTTCGCGTACATCACGATCGTGTCGGCGTAGGGACCGTTCGTAATCCAGGTCTTCTGACCGTTGAGGACGTAGTCCTCGCCGTCTCGTCGCGCACTCGTACGCATGCCGCCCAGCGCGTCCGAGCCGGAGTCCGGCTCGGTGATCGCCCACGCGCCAATCTTCTCCAAGGTCATCAGGTCGAGCGCCCAGCGCTCCATCTGCGCCGGTGTCCCGAGTTTGTTGATCGTGCCGGCCGCCAGGCCACTCGAGACGCCCAGTGAGGTGAGCAGTCCCGGGCTCACTCGACAGAGCTCGATCGTGGAGATCAGTTGTGCCGCCGGGTCCGAGCCGCGACTCTCGCGCGACGGCTCTTCGCCGGAGATCTTGCGCGCCAGTTGGCGCGCGAAGCCCTCCTTCGCCATCTCCTTGAGTCCGAAGACGTCGTACATCTTGCGCAGGATGGCGTACGGCGGCATTCCGTTGTGCTCCAGATCGTCGAGCTGCGGGCGGATCTCCTCGTCGACGAATCGGCGCACGACATCGATGATGGCCTGTTGTTCCTCGGTCCATTCGTACATCCGCTATCTCCTTTGACGAGCCGGTATCAGTGTGGGCCGTCGACGTCGATCACCGCGACCTCAAGAGGCGACGGGCGATGACGGTGGCGACGAGGTCAAGAGGTGATCGATCAGTGTGGCCACCCACTGCGACTGGCCGACCGCGACGATCACCGGCGCGACGCACAGCCACATTTCGGCGTGGAACTGCGCGATGAAGAGTCCCATCAAGACGATCTCGGCGCCGACACGCCGAAGCGGCTTGCCCCCGAGTCGCTGCGTCACGACGACGTTGACCACGAAGAGGTTGACGCCCGGGATGAAGGCCCACGCAGTCCAGTGGCCCTCGAGTTCGCGCGCGGCGAACGCGAAACCGGCCGATCCGATCAACAAGAGCGCCACGGCGACGTTGCAGGCCGCGACGGCGAACCACTCCGAGACGGGGTGTGCGGTGCCGGGCCAGTGGGCCAGGACGCTGACGAGTATGCCGATGCCCGCGAAGCTCCCGGCGATGCCGTAACGCACCAGTCGGTGGAGGGCCTGAATGAGCGAGAGGTCGGTCGCGATGCTCGGGCCGGTTGCCGCCTCACCGTAGGGCCGTGTCAACTCGGACCACTGCGCACCGGTCCACACGCGCCACTGGCGTGCGCCCGAAGGATCGGGGTACCAGCCGGAAGGGACGGGGGCGCTGCTCAAACTCACGGGACTAGCCTCGCATACAAATATCAGGGGAGGGGCAAGGTGAGCCAAACGCGAGGTGCGGCGGCACCCACGTCCGGATCCCAAGATCACGTCAGCGTTGATGAGTCCGCGCTCGACGACGTCGTCAACACCGTCGTGCAACGAGCGATGGAGTGGTCAGCAACCACGCCAAAGCAACGCGCGGCGCTCCTCGAGCGAATCGTCATCGACACGCTCGCGGTCGCTGAAGAGTGGAACGCCGCGGCCTGTTTGGCGAAGGGCTACGACACGTCGAGTCCCGAAGGGGGCGAAGAGCTCTTCGCGGGCATCGGTACGTTCGTGCACATGGCCCAACTGTTTCGACGCTCGATGTTAGACGTTTCGCGCTACGGACGACCGCGATACCCCGGACCGGTGCGACACAAGCCGGGCGAGCGGATCGCCGTCCAGGTCGTGCCGTCGTCGCTCATCGATCGGATGCTCTACGCGGGCATCACGGCCGAGGTCTGGATGGAGCCCGGCGTCACCGAACAAGACGTTCAATCGACGCAGGCGTGGGCCTATCGGATACCGAGCGATCAGGTGGGTGTCTCGCTCGTCCTGGGCGCCGGAAACGTCGGATCGCTCGGTCCGCGCGACGTTCTCACGAAACTGTTCGCCGAAGGCAAGGTCGCCGTCCTAAAGGCCAATCCCGTCAACGACTACCTCGTGCCCTACTGGGAGCGCGCCCTCGCCTCACTCATCGACGCGGGATACCTGCGCATCGTAAGCGGCGGCGCCCAGGTCGGTGCGTACCTCGTGGGACACGAACTGGTGACCGATATCCATATGACGGGCTCGGATAAGACCCACGACGCAATCGTCTTCGGCGTCGGCCCCGAAGGCGCTCGGCGCAAGGCAGCCAATGATCCCGTCGTGACCAAGCCGATGACGGCCGAACTGGGCAATGTCTCGCCCGTGGTGATCGTGCCCGGTGCCTGGACCAGTGCAGAGATCGACTACCAAGCGCGTCACGTGGCGACCATGGTGGCCAATAACGCCGGCTTCAACTGCCTGACGCCGCGCGTGATCGTGACGCACGCCGGTTGGGCCCAACGCGAGGAGTTCTTCACCGCACTCGAATCGGTCTTCGCGTCGCTTCCCCCGCGCGAGGCGTACTACCCCGGCGCGAAGGAGCGTCGCGCCGCCTTCCTCGAAGTGCACCCGGACGCCCACGAGGTCGGGACGGCGAGCCCCGACGAGATGCCGTGGACGATCGTTCGCGATGTCGACGCCTCCAACGCCGACGAGATCTGTCTGAACGTCGAAGCCTTCTGCGCGCTCACGAGTGAAACTGCGCTCGTGGCCGATTCGACGGTCGACTTCATCCGCCGCGCGGTCGACTTCTGTAACGACGTCGTCTGGGGGACGCTCTCGATGACGCTCATCTGCGACCCGAGAACAATGAAGGATCCCGACGCCGGTGCGGCGATCGAGCAGGCGGTCGCCGACCTGCGCTACGGATCGATCGGCGTGAACCTCTGGCACGCCATGAGTTACGCGTTCGCTTCGACGACGTGGGGCGCGTATCCGGGACACACGATCACCGACATCCAGTCGGGCAGCGGGGCGGTGGGGAACGCCTACCTCTTCGCTCGACCGCAGAAGTCCGTGGTCCGCGGAGCGTTCGTCGCGAAGCCCGCACCGGTATGGTTCGCCACGAATCGAAACGCCGGCGTGGTAATGAGGAAACTGCTCGCCTTCGAGGGCGCGCCCTCATGGGCGAAGCTGCCCGGACTTATCGCCTCGTCGATCAAGGGTTAGGGCTTCAACGTCACCACGGTGGTCACGCCGACCGCGGTGCAGATCTTCGATCCGCACGCGACGTCCGCGATGGGGGACGGCACGTATTTGAGTTTGGCGACCTTGACCGAACCGGACGCCACCGTGGCCAGGAGCGGTATCGACGACTGGAAGTTCGTCATTCCACCGACGACGCATCGTTGGAGTGACGTGCAAGCCAAGGACGAGATAGAACCATGGAGCGAAGCGACCTTGGACCACGATGTTCCGAAATTGTTCGTCCGTACGATCCGCCAGCCCGTGAAGAGTTTCGCCAATCCGACGCACTTGTGTCCCGCGCACGTCAGCGACGTGAGCGCTCCCCAGGTGAGCGTCGAGCGGCTCGTGAGTGTTTCCCACGGCGTATCGCCGTTCAAGGACGCGGCCACGACGATTCCGTTGGACGCATTCAGAAAGCTCGCGATGCAATGACTCGCGCTCGTGCAGGCAAGCGACGACGCTGAATCCTGTGACGGTACGCCCACCGCGAGCGGCGCCGACCACGACGTGCCGCCGTCGTTGGTGAAGAGGATTCGCGAACCGCTCTTGGCGTTGTCGAGGACTGCGCACGTCATGGCTCCATAACAACTGACCGCCGCGACGCCGGACGCTCCCGTTGGCGCCGTGAGAGCGCTGATCGTCTGGGACGTCGCGTCGTATCGCCAGACGAGATCGCCGCTCGACTGTGATCCGACGAAGAGGCAGCCATCGTTCCAACACGACGAGGCCTGTACGTACGTCGACGTGTCGGTCGTGGGCACCGTGATCGACGTCCATCGCCCGGTCTCGGTTCGGTACTCGCCAACCGAGGTCGGACTCACCTCGAGATTCGAGGTGCCGATCGCGACGCACGTGTTGTCGGTTGTGCACGCGACGTTCGACAACGGCACCGAGATGCTGATCGCGGGAAGACCGGTCACGACCGGCGTCACGATTACCGGTGTCGTCCCACACGATGCCAAGACGATGCCGGCGGCGCTGCACAGAGCCGTGACCCGTACCAGAGAACGCGCGAGGGCTGGCACTCGAATCATTGTTTCCTTGAGATCGTGACGACCGTTGTCGCTCAGTTGATGATACTGAACCGGCCATCGCCTCGGCCCTGAACCGAAGAAGGAGCGGTCTAACTTGGAGTCCATGAACTGGGTCGATGTACTCATCGTCGCGATCGTCATCGTGGCCGCGATCCGGGGCTACTTCCAAGGGGCTCTTCGACAGGTCCTGGGCTGGATTGGCCTGATCGCGGGCTTCTACCTGGGCGTGGCCATCGCGCCGTCGCTCTCGACGAAGATCACGCACTCGTCGTGGCGCCCGATCTTCGCGCTGCTCATCGTCGTGATCGTCGCCTACGCCGGACACTTCATCGGGCACGTCGTGGGCGCGTCGATTCGACGGACCGCGATGATGATCAAGTTGGGCATGGTCGACTCCGTAGCCGGCGTCGTGGTCGGCGTCGCCGGTGCCCTCATCACCGTGTGGCTCATCGCGGCGTTGCTGGTCGCCACGTCGTGGTCGACCGCGGCGAGTGGGATTCAGGGATCGCGCATCGTCGGCGATCTCGACAGGGCCCTGCCGACGATCCCCTCGGCCGAGGCCCGCCTTCAGACGCTCCTGCACAACGCCAACTTCCCGAGTGTCTTCGCGAGCATCGTGTCACCGACGATTCCCTCGGCGAAGGGCGCGCCGAACTCGGCGCGAACTCGTTGTCGCCGCGGTCGCCGAGTCAGGTCGTCAAGGTGCTCGCCATGGGCTGTCCCGACACGCATCAGGGAACGGGCTTCTTCATTACGCAGCACCTGGTGGTGACGAACGCGCACGTGGTCGCCGGCGCGACGAGTGTCTCGGTCGCGGGAGTGGACGCGCAGGTTGCCCTGTTCGATCCGGTGAACGACATCGCGATCCTTCGCACGTCGGCGCTGAATAGTGCTCCTCCGATGAGGCTGCAGTCGGCGGTGCCGTCGTCGGGCGCGCACGCCGAGGTGATCGGATTTCCTCTCGATGGACCGCGCACGATCAGTCCTTCGGTGATCGACGGGGAGATCACCGCGCAGTCCAGGGACATCTACGACAAGACCACCTTCGCGCGCACCGTACTGGTCGTCTATTCGAACATCGAACCGGGCAACTCCGGCAGTCCGGTGTTGGTGCGCGGCGACGTCACCGGCGTCGTCTTCTCGAAGTCACTGAGCCAGGGGGAGACGGCCTACGCCATCCCGGCCGCCACCATCGCCATGGACATCGCCAAGACGCCGGCGCGCGGTTCGCGATCGACGCAGACCTGTTTGAGCTAGCTGGTCGAACGCACCGCGGCGCCGAGAACGTCGAGTCCGTCGGCGAGTTGTTCGTCGGTGATCACCAGTGGTGGCAGGAGTCGCACGACGTTGCCGTACGTGCCGCACGAGATCGCGATCACGCCGTGCTGGTTGCAGTAGTTGACGATGGCCTTGACCGCGGCGGCGTTCGGCTCCTTGGTACCGGGCTGCACGAACTCCATGGCGACCATCGCGCCTCGACCGCGCACGTCGCCGATGATGGCGACGTCCTGGGCCAGTGAACGCAGGTTCGCGAAGAGGATGTCACCGATCTCGCGCGCCCGCTCGACGAGGTTGCGGTCGCGCAAGGTCTTGATCGTCGCGAGCGCGGCCACGCAGGCGACGGGGTTGCCGCCGTAGGTACCACCGAGACCGCCTTCGTGGACCGCGTTCATCAGCTCCGCACGCCCGGTCACGCCGGCCAACGGCATGCCGCCGGCGAGGCCCTTCGCGGTCGCGACGATGTCGGGGATCACGCCCTCGCGGTTGACGGCGAACCAGTCGCCGGTGCGACAGAAGCCGCTCTGGATCTCGTCGGCGATGAAGACGACACCGTTCGCCGTCGTCCATTCCGACAACGCCGGCAAGAACCCGTCGGCGGGCACGACGAAGCCACCCTCGCCCTGGATCGGCTCGATCAATAAGGCGGCGACGTTCTTGGCGCCGACCTCGGTCTCGATCATCTTGATCGCGCGCGCGGCCGCGTCGGCACCGCTCAGACCGTCGCGGAAGGGATAGCTCATCGGCACGCGGTAAATCTCGGGCGCGAAGGGACCGAAGTGGTCCTTGTAGGGCATGTTCTTCGCGGTGAGGGCCATCGTCAAGTTGGTGCGGCCGTGATAGGCGTGGTCGAAGACGATGATCGCCTGACGACCGGTCGCGAGGCGAGCGATCTTGACGGCGTTCTCGATCGCCTCGGCGCCGGAGTTGAAGAGCGCCGAGGTCTTGGCGAACGTACCGGGCGTCAGCGCGGCGAGCTCCTCGCAGACCTCGACGTAACTCTCGTACGGGTTCACCATGAAACAGGTGTGGGTGAAGGCCGCGACCTGGGCGCTTACGGCGTCGACCAGTTCGGGCACGGCGTGGCCGATCGACGTGACCGCGATGCCCGATCCGAGGTCGAGGATCTGGTTGCCGTCGACGTCGACGAGGATGGCTCCGTCGGCGCGGTCGATGTAAATGGGGAAGCCCTGGGTGAGACCCGCGCTGACGACCGCGTGACGTCGCTCGTGCAGGGCACGCGACTTCGGACCGGGCAGTTCGGTGACGACCTTGCGCTCGGTTCCCACTGAAGTATCGACTGACGAGACCATGGTTCGCTCCTGAGATTCGTCGGCTCACGCCGCACGAAACCAGCGTACTTGCGCGACTGCGATGCGTTCCCAGAGCAAAAAACGGGCGACCGAAGTCACCCGTTCTCGCTGGCGGAGGAGGTGGGATTTGAACCCACGGTGCCCGGAGACACAGCAGTTTTCGAGACTGCCCGATTCGGCCGCTCTCGCACCCCTCCGTCGAGAAGTCTACAACGGCTCCGATGACTGCCTTTTGGCGCGTCGAGTGCGCGCAACTCTCGTAAGTTCGTGGACGTGGATGACGCGGCCAACGACGAACTCTTCATGCGCGCGGCACTCGACATCGCCATCGTGGCCGCCGCTCACGAGGACGTGCCCGTCGGGTGCGTCTTGGTCGAGAACGACGTCGTGATCGGCGTGGGAGAGAATCGTCGCGAACTCGACCAAGATCCCACCGCCCACGCCGAGATCGTGGCGCTACGTGACGCGGCCCTCTCGCGACCTAGCTGGCGAATGGACGAGGTCACCGCGTACGTGACGCTTGAGCCGTGCGTCATGTGCGCCGGGGCACTGCTCAACGCCCGGGTGCGACGAGTGGTCATCGGCGCGCTCGACGAAAAGGCCGGTGCGGTCGGGTCGCGCTACAACGTCTTGAGCGACCCGCGCCTGCTGCACGAGGCGTCGCTCACCTACGACGTGCTGGGCGAGGAGTCGGCCGAGCTGCTCCGTGCGTTCTTTCGAGAGCGTCGCCCGGTCGAGTGATCGCAAAGAGTTGTGTCGACGACACGTACTCGTCACAGTCACGAAATATCGCCGGCCTAACTTCGCGACCGTGTTGAACGACATCGAAGCGACGCTGAAAGGTCAGCGGGTCGTGGTCGTTGGTGGCGGGGTCTTCGGCGCGATGCACGCGCTGTTCGCGTTGGCGCGCGGTGCGAGCGTGGTCCACCTCGAACGCGACCTGATACCGAGCGGCGCGACCGTGCGCAACTTCGGTCTCGTGTGGGTCAGCGGACGCGCCGTCGGTCGCGAACTCGCGCTCGCCCTGCGCGCGAGAGATCTGTGGGAGGACGTCGCGCGCGACGTGCCCGGGGTCGGCTTTCGCGCGAACGGCTCGATCACGCTCCTCGACGACGAGCGGGAACTCGAGGTCGCCACGCGCGCGGTGGCCCGCGGCGACGCCGACGCGCGCCAGTTCGAACTGCTCTCGGCGGGTGAGGTGACGCAGCGAAATCCGGCGCTGCAGGGCAAGTTCGCCGCCGGTCTCTACTGCGGTCGTGACGCGGCCGTCGAATCACGGGCGGCGCTCGGGGCGCTGCGAACCTCGATGGAGAACACGCGCCGCTACGAGTACCTCCCGGGACACGAACTCGTGGGCGTCGCCGAGCACAACGCGATCGACCATCGCGGCGTGCACTACGGGGGCGACCAGGTGGTCCTTTGTCTGGGCGCGACGTTGAGCGGCTTCGCCGCCGAACTGTTCGAAGACGAGCCCTTGCGCAAGGTGCGCCTCTACATGGCCGAGACCGAACCGCTCGAGGGCGCGTTGACGACGTCGGTCGCCAACGGTGACTCATTTCGCTACTACCCGGGCTTCGCCGAGATCGCGCGTGAGGTGATGGAGGATCAACCTTCGCCGGCCGCGGACTACGCGATTCAACTGCTCTGTCAACAGCGCCTCCACGGCGGTCTCACGATCGGCGACACGCACGAGCCCGAAATGCCCGGTCTCTTCGAGACGCTGGACCGACCGATGGACATCATTGAAGACGCGGCCCGCAGGGTGATCGGTGACGAGATGCCTCGAATCCAGCGACGCTGGAGCGGCGTCTATCACCAGTTGATCGACCCGACGCCCAACCAGATCTACTTCCGCAAGCAGGTCGCGGGTGGCGTGAGCGCGGTCACGGGCGCCGGTGGTCGAGGGATGACGCTCGCCCCGGCCATCGCGGAGGAGAGTTTCCAATGAACGACGTCGAGCTGATCTGCTTCGACATGGCCGGGACGACGGTCCTGGACAACGGCCTCGTGCTGGAGGCCTTTCGCCGCACGATCGAGGACCTCGACGTCGGCGCCGACGAGGCGACGTTGGCCCAGACCTACGTCATCGAGACCATGGGTCAGTCGAAGATCGAAGTCTTCACCGCGCTGTTCGGGGAGCGAGCGTCGAGTGCCAACGACGCCTTCGAACGCAACTTCGTCGAAGCGGCTCAAGAACTCGGCGTGAGCGAGATCCCGGGAGCGCGCTCCACCGTCGAAACGCTACGCGGGGCCGGTCTGCAGGTGGCGCTGACGACGGGATTCTCACCGAGCACCCGCGAGGTGCTGATCGACGTGCTCGGGTGGGGCGACCTCTTCGAGTTGCGCGTGTCCCCGGCCGACGCCGGTCGCGGTCGACCCGCTCCGGACATGCTCTGGTACTGCGCGCTGAAGTCCCAGATCACCGCGGCCAGTTCGATGATGGTGGTGGGTGACACCGCGTCGGACATGATGGCGGGGCTGCGTGTAGGGGCCGGATACTGTGTCGGTGTGCTGTCAGGCAATGACGACCAGGAACGACTGATCGCTTCCGGCGCCGACGACGTCATCGATTCGGTCGTCGACCTGCTCGCCTTCGATCTGTTGGTGTCCCCTCATTAGGCCCGTTCGCACGAGGCGACGCGGTCGGGACTACGACCGATGGAATTCAGGTTGGTCACACGGGCGTCCGTCGCTGGCGTACGCCGGCACGAGTACGTCGCGACAGATGTGGTTTATTGTCCGGCGTCGAACAGTTCCACGTGGTGACAGTTGGCGCAGCTGTAGGCGCTGACCACCCAGTTCTTCTCTTGCATCTCGGCCATCTGGCCGAGGAAGAACTTGGCCGCCGCACCGGAGCCGCCGGTGACGATCGATTCCTGGCCCAAAGGCTGCAGCGGGCCCTGACAGCGCAGGCACTTCAGGGCCGTTGAGTCACTCATGTCATCCCTCTCGCGTGTCGAATCGTTCGCAAAGAATCCCGCAACTCGTCACATTCGTTGCTCCGTAGCGTCACACTCGGCTAACCCTCGCAACTTACTCTCATCGCGAGTCACCAACCCGGTGCACTCACCTTTAGGAGGACGACGAGTGTCGACAAAGAAAATGAAGGTGGCGGTCGCCGCTGGACTGGTGAGCACCATGCTGTCCGGTGTTGCATTGGTGAGCGGAGGCGCGAACGCCGCGACGAAGAAGGTGAACTGGGCGACGGTCACGTCGGCCAAGGCCGCCGGTGGAATGACCGCGTTGGTCAAGGCCGCCAAGAAGGAAGGTCACGTCAACGTCATCACCATCCCGCTCGCGGGCTGGGCGAACTACGGCCTGATCATGAAGGACTTCACGAAGAAGTACGGCATCAAGATCAATGACGCCAACCCCAACGGATCGAGTGCGAACGAGATCACCGCGATCCAGCAGGACAAGGGACGCGCGGACGCCCCGGACGTCGTGGACGTCGGTACGAGTTACGCCACGTCGAACCTGGGACTGTGGGCCCCCTACAAGGTCGCGACCTGGAGCCTGATCCCGTCGGCCTCGAAGGACCCGAAGGGTCGTTGGTTCGATGACTACGGCGGCTACGTCGCGATCGGCTGTGACACCAAGATCGTCACGACCTGCCCGACGTCCTTCGCGGACCTGACCAACCCGATCTACAAGAACGAGGTCGCCATCAACAACAACCCGACCTCTGCCTCGGCCGCGTTCTACGCGGTGTGGGCGGCGGCGATCGCCAACGGCGGCTCGTACTCCAACATCGAACCGGGCATCACGTTCTTCGCCAACCTGAACAAGATCGGTAACTTCGTGCCCGGTGGCACGGCCGCAGACGGCCGCCTCCGGTGCGACGCCGATCCTGATCTGGTGGGACTACCTGCAGAACGGCGTCGCGGCGAGCCGTCCCGGGCTGGAAGTCAGTGATCCCGACCGACGGAACGATCGCGGCCTACTACACCCAGGCGATCACAAAGGACGCTCCGGACCCGGCGGCCGCGCGCCTCTGGGAGGAGTTCCTGTACTCGTCGCTGGGACAGAACCTGTTCCTGCAGGGTTACGCCCGTCCGATCGAGTTGCCCGGCATGATCGCGAACAAGACGGTCAACCAGGGATTCTTGGCGAAGTTGCCCGCCGCGCCCAAGGGCGCGTTGACGTTCCCGACCCCGGCGCAAGTCACCACGGCCGGATCCACGGTTGACGCCAACTGGCCCGGCGCGATCAGCGGCAGCTAAGTCGTCGTACCCAACCACCATGTCTGATCTCATCACTGACGCCAGTCCTTCCCCTTCGGGCGTCAGTGATGGGATCGGCCACAAGAAGTCATTCGCGGGTGCGCTGTTTCGGACACTTCGAACCGGTGCGCCCGTGGTGCCGTTTCTCGCCTACATCACCCTGGGGCTGCTCCTGCCGACGGTCGCGATCATCAACCTGGCGTTCCGTTCTTCCAAGGGCAAATTGACGATGGCCAACTTCCGGACCATCCTGTCGGCCGGTCACGTCCACGACGGCATCCTCATGGGTGGCCAGTACCGGGCGGGCTTCGAGAACAGCCTGAAGTTGGCGCTCGTCACGTCGATCATCCCCGGCGTCCTCGGCACCTTCCTCGCGTACGCCATCGCGACGTCGAATCACGCACTCTTCAAACGCCTCACCGCGGCCTGCTCCGGCGTCCTGGCACAGTTCGGCGGCGTCAATCTCGCCTTCATGTTCATCGCCAGTTTCGGTGCGCTGTCGGGTGTGGCCACGCACTGGTTGGCCGACATCGGTCTCAATCCGTGGGACCACGGATTCGATCTCTACAAGTTCTGGGGCGTCGCCTTCGTCTACATGTACTTCCAATTGCCCCTGATGGTGCTCATCATCACGCCGGCCTTCGCCGGACTGAATCAATCGTGGCGCGAAGCGGCGTCGAACCTCGGCGCATCGAACTGGCGCTACTGGCGACACGTTGGACTGCCGGTGCTGGCGCCCGCGGTACTCGGCGGGATGTTCCTGCTCTTCGGCAGCGGCTTCTCGGCCTACGCGACGGCCGAGGCCCTGACCGCCGGCTCGATCGCGATCACGCCGATCCAGATCGGTGACATCCTCAACGGGAACGTGCTCGCGAACCAGGCCAACCTCGGTTACGCGTTGGGCTTCTCGATGATCGTCATCCTGTTGATCTCGGTGATCGGCTACGCCCTGCTGCGCAGAAGGACGTCACGATGGCTTCGCTAGAGCTCGGCTACGTCATCGAACACGACGTCAACATGGAAGACCACCCGGAGTTGCAGCCGGAGCAGAGTTGGTTCCGTCGGGTCCACTGGGGACGAGGGATCGTGCTCTGGCTCGCCGCGGCGTACTTCATCGTCCCCTTCTACGCCGCGATGCAGTTCTCGTTGGCCAACGACAATGGACAGTTCTCCCTGCATCCCTTGACCGAGATCGGTACGCAGCCGGGATTCTTCTCCGCGCTGTGGCTCTCCACGGAGTTGGCCATCGTCACCATGATCATCGTGATGGTCCTCATGGTGCCGACGATGATCTACGTGCACCTGCGCCTGCCGCGCTTCCGTCGCGTGATGGAAGTCATCACGGTCCTGCCCGATCGTCATCCCGCCCATCGTGCTCATCGTCGGCGTCGACGGTGTGACGCCGTTCTGGTTGAAGTCGTCGCAGTGGCTGTTGGCGTTGATCTACGTCGTCCTCGCCATGCCCTACGTCTATCGCTCGCTCGACGCGGGCCTCGGCGCCCTGGACTTGAAGACGCTCGTCGAGGCGGCGCGCTCGCTCGGTTCCGGATGGGTCTCGATCATCATGCGCGTCCTCGTCCCGAATCTACGAAGTGCTCTCATGTCGGCGTCGGTGTTGACCATTGCGTTGGTCTTCGGTGAGTTCACGATCGCCAACCTCGACGGATGGCAGACGATTCCGGTGTGGATCTACGACGCGCCGACGATCGACCCCCGGATCAATACGCTCGTGGCGATGCTCGCGCTGCTCGGCACGGCAGTAGTACTCATGATTATCGTCTCGTTCGACCGCAAGTCGCACTCCAGGAGGAGCTGATGTCCATGGACACGAAATCACCACCCGTCACCGCGACCGAGGCATCCACGCCGAAGGGCGGCGCGCCGGTCGTCCTCGAAAATCTCACCCGACGCTTCGGCTCGACGACGGCGCTCGACGGTTTCACGCTCAAGATCGAGCCGGGTGAGTTCGTCGCGCTGCTCGGCCCGTCGGGATGTGGCAAGACGACGGCGCTTCGCGTGCTGGCCGGATTCGAGCGACCGGACATCGGGCGGGTCACGGTCGATGGCAAGGACGTGGTGCACATTCCGGCACAGAAGCGCGACATGGGCATGGTCTTCCAGAGCTACTCGCTGTTCCCGAACATGAGCGCCCGCGACAACGTGGCCTTCGGGCTCCAGCTTCGTCATCAGCGAAGCGGCCCTCGTCGCGCTCGCGCCGATGAACTCCTCGGCCTCGTGGGACTGGCCGAGCACACGACGAAGTACCCCCACCAACTCTCGGGTGGTCAACAACAGCGCGTCGCCCTCGCGCGTGCCCTGGCGATCGAACCCCGGGTCCTCTTGCTCGACGAGCCACTCTCCGCCCTGGACGCGAAGGTGCGCGCCGAGCTCCGCGACCAGATTCGTGCGCTCCAACAGCGTCTGATGATCACCACGGTCTTCGTCACCCACGACCAGGAGGAGGCGCTCTCCATGGCCGACCGGGTCTGCGTCATGTCGCGCGGTCGCGCCGAGCAGATCGCGACGCCGGCCGAGCTCTACTCGCGACCATCGACCGAGTTCGTCGCGCAGTTCGTCGGCATCTCGAGTCGAGTCGGCGTGGAGCGAACGGGTGACTCGGTCGCTCTCTTCGGTCGCGAGGTGAAGATCCGCGGCGACGTGCCCCAAGGTACTGACGCCCTTGACGCGCTGCTTCGTCCCGAGGACGTCGACGTCGTCGTTGCCCCGTCGGGACTCGGCATCATCACGCACAAGAGCTTCCTCGGCGCGACGACGCGCTTGGAAGTCGGCATCGGGGGAGCGTCGGTGAAGGCCGACGTCCTCAGTAGCGCAGCCGACGTCTTCGAACTCGGAACGCGCGTCGACCTCGTCGCGAACGCCCGCGACGTGCTCGTCACCGCGTCTCGGCCAGCGACCTAACCATCGGCTCCCAGGAGCGCAGCGACCCGACGCCGAGTCCCTCGACCTTGCCGACGTCGTCCCACGTGCGAAGCGCCACGGCGTCCTCGAAACCGGGGTGCTGCTCGAAGCGCTGGCACTCCTCTTCGCTCAAGAGTCCGCCCTGGGCGATCAACGTCGCCTGTGAGGCGCGTGAGAGCCGGTCGCGATAGGCCGGCTCTCGGGTGCAGCGCCAACGCTTGGCGGTGACGTGCAGCGCGACCGGTTGAGCGACGCGCGCACCGAAGATTGGCGCCAGGATGCGCGCCCCGAGTGCCTCGTGGTCGTCGTCATCGCGCTCGAGGTCGAAGTCCGGGGTCGCCTGGACATCGAGCGCGAGATGACCGACGTCGTGAAAGAGCGCCGCGACGATGAGCGCCTCAGCGGCGCCCGCGTCGCGCGCTAGCGCGGCGCACTGCAGCGCGTGCTCGTTCAGTGTGATCGACTCGCCGTAGGACTGATCCCCGCGCGACTCGTACAGATCGAACAGGTCGTCAACGGTCATGGGGTCGTTCACGGGGCCATCGTAGAAGGGCGTGGTTACAAGTCGGTGAGTGGGGACGGCGGCGGCTGAATCGCTGCCGTCACGGTCACGTCACGTCAAGTACTACGCAGTGGCCACACCGAGCGTGAGGATTCTCGCCACCTCATTGAGCTGCGCGGGAACGACGTGCCACCACATCCAGCGTCCACGTTTCTCACCTTCGATGAGACCGGCTTCGGCGAGTATTCGCGTGTGGTGCGAGATCGTCGGCTGACTCTTGGCGAGCGGTCCCTCGAGGGCACAGCTGCATACTTCGGACTCCGCGGCGATCAACGAGAGCATCCGCAGTCGCACGGGGTCGCCGAGCGCTCCAAATATCGTCGCCGCCGAAAGAGCCTCGGCCTCGCTCAACTCGCTCTCGCCGAGTGGGCTGCAGCAGCTCACCGTCGAGTCATCGGTGATCAGGAGTGGGAGGGAACGCGTCATTGGTCAATAATAACATTGACAGCCATCAATATGACGGCTATCTTTACATTGACAACCATGAATGTGAAAGGGATACCGTGTCAAGAATCCAACTAGCCGTCAATGTCTCAGACCTGGACGAGGCGATCGCGTTCTACTCAAAGTTCTTCAAGTCGCAGCCGGCGAAGGTCCGCGCCGGCTACGCCAACTTCGCCATCGACGATCCACCGCTGAAGCTCGTCCTCATCGCGAACGAGGGAACGCCCGGTTCGTTGAATCACCTCGGCGTGGAGGTCTTTTCGACCGACGAAGTGGTGCGGGCCACCGAGTATCTGTCGAACGTCGGCTTTGAAACGCGCGTGGAAGAGAACGCAACGTGCTGCTTCGCCGTCCAGGACAAGGTCTGGGTCGACGGTGTCGACGGTTCGCCGTGGGAGGTCTACACCGTGCTCGAAGACTCTTCTACCGCGGACGGAATCGGTGGTGACGGCTCGTGCTGCACGACCCAGGGCTCGGGGATCGACGGCGACGCGCGTGCGGCAACGGCGTGTTGCTAGTTCAGCCGCAACTCTGGCGACGTCTGCTCGCTGAGTACCTGGGGAGTCTCCTCCTCGCCGCCATCGTTGTCGGTTCCGGGATCGCCGCCCAGTCGCTCTCACCGCACGCGGTGGGACTCGAACTCTTCGAAAATGCCGCGGCCACGGGCGTCGGGCTCTACGTGCTCATCCTGACGTTTGGATCGATCTCCGGGGCGCACTTCAATCCGGTCATCTCCTTTGTCGACGCGATGTTTGGTGGAATCTCGTGGCGCGACGCCTGGACCTATCTCGGGGCGCAACTCCTCGGCTGCGGCAGTGGCGCGGTTCTCGCCAACGTCATGTTCTCGAGGTCCGCCATCACGCTGTCGACGGACCATCGAGCGACGTTCGCGCACGGGGTGTCCGAGGTCGTGGCCACGGCGGGCCTCGTCTTGGTGATCTTCGCGCTGGCCAAGACCGGACGAAGTTCGTTGGCGCCCGCCGCCGTCGGTGCCTATATCGCGTGCGCGTACTTCTTCACCAGTTCGACGAGTTTCGCGAATCCAGCGATCGTGTTCGGTCGCGTGTTCACCAACTCATTCGCGGGTATCGCACCGGGCTCGTCGCCGCTCTTCGTGGGAGCCGAGGTGATCGGCGGACTCTTGGGCTACCTCCTCGTGCGAGCGCTCTTCGTCGACGTCACGGCTCGCGACGCCCAGAACGTGACGGTGGCGCACGGAGCCGGGGCGCGATGACGCGAAACGGTGACCGGCCCGAAATACTCTTCCTCTGCGTCCACAACGCCGGACGATCACAGATCGCCGCCGCCTTCGCTCGTGAAATGGGCGGTGACGGCCTCGTGGTCCATTCGGCGGGATCGGACCCGAGCGAGGCGTTGAACCCCGCCGTCGTGGAAGCGATGAAGGAAGTGGGTCTCGACATATCGAGAGAGGCGCCGAAGCGGTTGACCGAAGCGATGGGGCTGGAGGCAGACGTGATCGTGACGATGGGCTGCGGCGACGCGTGTCCCGTCTATCTCGGCAAACGATACGAGGATTGGGAACTGGAAGACCCGCGCGATAAGGACGTGCGTACCGTGCGTCTGATTCGCGACGAGATCCGTTCGAGGGTCAGAGCCTTGGTGTCTGAGCTCGTCACCAGCGAAGACGGGACTACGAACCTCTGAAGATCGGCAGTTGAACGGTGAAGATCGAACCCTTACCGGGCGTGCTGTCAAAGGTCAACGTTCCGCCCATCGCCTCGGTCAGGTTCTTCGAGAGCGCGAGGCCGAGTCCGGTTCCTTCGATACCGGTCGCCTCGACGTTGAGTCGGTCGAAGGGGATGAAGAGTCGCTCGACCATCTCCGGACTGATGCCGAGCCCCGTGTCGGCGACCGAGATACGGACCAGGTCGCCGTTGACCTCGGTGCTGACGGTCACGTGACCTTTGGGCAGGTTGTACTTGATCGCGTTCGACAGAAGGTTCAACAAGACCTGACGCAGGCGTTGCTTATCGGCACGGACCAACGCGTCGGTGATCTCTCGGACCTCGATCTCGATGCCGTGTTCGGCGGCCTGGAGGGTGATGATGCCGACGCAGTCGCGCACCAGGTCATCGAGGGAGACCGCTCGCAGCGTGACGATGATGCGACCGGACTCGATGCGCGAGATATCGAGGATCTCGTCGATCAGGTTCAAGAGATGCTGTCCCGAGTTGTTGATGTGACCGAGCATTCGCAGGACGTCGGGATCGCTGGACTCCATTTGCAGTAACTGTGAGAAGCCGATCACCGAGTTGAGCGGCGTCCGTAGTTCGTGACTCATGCGCGACATGAACTCGCTCTTGGCGGCGTCGTGGCGCTCGGCCTCGGACCTCGCGATCTCGAGCGCGTGTTCGAGCGCCACGGCTTCGGAGATGTCGCGTGTGATCACCACGGCGGCGACGGGCGGCTCGCCGTCGTTGTCGAGGGCGCGTCCGCGCGACTCCACCGTGACCCAGTGCCCGTCTTCGTGGCGCACGCGGAAGCGCGCCGTCGAGGCCTCGCCCTCGTCGAAGATATTTCGGATGGCGGCCATGACGATGCTTTGATCGTTGTAGTGCACGAACTCGAGCGCGGAATGTCCACGACGCTTGTCATCGGGGATGCCGTACATCGCCTCGCTGGCCGGACTGACCTCGATGATGATGCCCTCGCGATCGACGATCGTGATCGCGTCGACGGCCGTGGCGATGATGGCGCGCATCTTGGCGAGGTTCTCGGCGAGCGCGGCCTGCGTCTGCGCCGCCGCCGTGATGTCTCGGGTGATGAAGACGGCGCGTTGCGGCGGACCGTCGGGGTTGCGCAACGCGCGCCCGCGCGTCTCGAGCGTGATCTCGCGCCCGTCGGCGTGGCGGGCGCGAAAGCTGACCGTCGTCACGTCGTCGATCTCGAAGGTCTTGCGCAGCGCCGCCTCGACGATCGGCCGGTCCTCTTCGTGGATGATGTTGAGTCCGGTGTGACCGCGTCGTCCGGTTTCGGGGTAGCCGTAGATCTTCTCGCTCTCCGGGCTCGAACCGACGATGTTGAGGTCACGGTCGATGATGACGATCGAGTCGGCGGCCGCTTCGAACATCGCTTCGGCGATCGCGGTGCTCTCACGGAGTTTCGACTCCATCTCCTCGCGGTCCGTGACGTCCTGGCCCGTGGCGCAGATCCAACCGTCCTTGCGCAGTGAACTCCACGAGATCGTCTTGTAGGTGCCGTCACGACAGCGCTGTCGATTGGTGAAGCCCCGTCGGGTCTCGTCGGGCCCGCGGATCACGGCCCGGAACTCGTCTTCGGTCGCCTTCACGTCATCGGGGTGGACGAAGTCCGCGAAGGGCACACCGCGCAGTTCGTCGAAGTCCCACCCGAGCATGTCGTGCCAGGCCGGATTCACCTGGATGAGTTCGCCGTCGCTGCCGAAGATGGACAGGAGATCGGGAGAACTGTAGAAGAAGTCCCCGATATCCGGGATCGTCGTCTGGTCGTCCTTCACGAACTGCTACCCCCTGCCGCGCCGACCTCCAAAAGTGAAGAACTGTCGTCGTTTCGGCGTGTGGCGTCCATCGGGTGACGTTCTCACCCTGAACTGAACCTACTTTGTCGGCGTAGGTGGACCGCGCACTCACAACGCGGTCACACAGAGGGGCCAAAGAGGCGGCGGTCCTGCGTTCGTCGGTCACGACGATTCGCGCCCATCGCCCGAGGGTCGCGCCGGCGAGCGCGGTGTGGCAAGGTTTCTTGAAAAGGATGAAAATCCTCTGTCGAATCTGTCGAAGTGGTTCGACGTAAGGATGTAGGCGGCAGGGAGTCGCCCGAGAGGAGCCATCATGGCTGAATACGCAATCCTGTTGTACGCACCGGTTTCTGACCACCACGAGGACGACGGGGGCAAGGGCCGCGCCGAACACGAGCAGCACTCCGAAGACCTGCAGAACGCCGGCACGATGGTCGCGGCCTTCGCGCTCGAGCCCCACACGATGTCGACGTCGATTCGCGGTGACGTCATCACCGACGGACCGTTCCTCGAGACGAAAGAGGTCATCGCCGGCTTCTGCATCATCGAGGCGAGTGACCTCGACGCCGCGCTGGCGATCGCCAAGACCAATCCCATCTGCCACCAGGGCGGCGGCGTCGAGGTGCGACCGGTCGAAGACTGGGTCATCCCGACGCGTCACGCTCACCAGCACTAGCTCGATGACGCCGGGGTTCGACTAGGTGTGGCGCGGCGAGTCTGGTGACGTCGAACGCGCCATCGCTGACGCGCATCGTCGCGAGTGGGCCGCCGTGCTCGCTGCAGCGGTGGGCACGGCTCGTGACCTCGACGTCGCCGAGGAGTGCGCGCAAGAGGCGTTCGCCGCGGCGCTCGAGGCCTGGACCAGGGACGGCGTACCGGGCAACCCCGGAGCGTGGCTGAGCACGGTGGCCAAGCGCCGTGCGGTGGACGTCATCCGCCGCGAAGTGACGTTGCGAACGAAGTTGCCGTTGCTCGTCGAAGTCGACGGTCTCGTGACTGACGATGATCGAGGTGCACTGATCGATACTGATTCGAAGGACACCATGCAGGACGAACGGCTCCGCCTGATCTTCCTCTGCTGTCACCCGGCCCTGGCGCCCGAGGCGCAGATGGCGCTGACGCTGCGCCTGGTCTGTGGCATGTCGACCGAAGACATCGCACGGCTCTTTCTCGTGTCCGAGACCACGATGGGCGCCCGGTTGACGAGGGCGAAGCAGAAGATCTCGACGGCGCGAATCCCGCTACGCATGCCCACCGAAGCCGAGATGCCGGACCGTCTTCGCGCGGTGCTCGGTGTCATCTATCTGCTCTTCACGACGGGCCACACAGCGACGACCGGCACGTCGCTGATGCGTCCGGAACTCGTGGACGAGGCCCTGCACTTGACAGACGTGCTCCGGGAGTTGATGCCCGACGAGGGCGAGGTCCGAGGACTCTTGGCGCTGCTGTTGGTGACGGACGCGCGCCGTTCCACGCGCGTGGGTGCCGACGGCGAGTTGATACTCCTCGAAGACCAGGACCGCGCGCGGTGGGACACGCACGCGATTGAACGCGCCGGCGAGTTGATCGCGGAGGGACTGCGCGCCACCCAGCCCGGGCGCTACGTCCTGCAGGCCGCGATCGCCTTGGTGCACGCGACGGCCCCGACCTATGGCGACACCGACTGGCCTGAGATCGTCCGTCTCTACGACCTGCTGTTGGTATCGTGGCCGTCGCCTATCGTGGCCCTCAATCGAGCGGTCGCCGTGTCGATGGTCGACGGACCGGCCGTGGCGCTGGCGTTGGTCGAAGAGCTCGAAGCCGACGCCCGACTCAAGGACTACCACTACGTCCCGGCGATCAAGGCCGATCTGTTGCGGCGATTGGACCGTGGCGATGAGGCACTCCTCGAGAGCAACCGCGCCGTCGAGCTGACGCGCAATGAGACCGAACGCGAGTTCTTGGCCACACAGATGCGTCAACGCTAATAGTCGAAGACGCGCCTTTTAATCCCTAGCGGGCTCTGCGCGCTCGGATCACCAGTACTCGGGTGACCCCCGCGAGACCCAACGCGGCCAGGCCGAGGGGCCAGAAGAGTGAGGAGCCGCGGGCCGTTCCGCCGGCTCCGGTCTCCGGTGCGCCGATCGGCAGCGGGGACGTCGACGTCGTCGTCCCGTTCGCCGAAGCGAGGACGGCGATGGTCGTCGGAGTTCCCGTCGTACCGGTGCCCGGTGCGGTCGTCGTCGTCGCCGAGCCTGGCGCCGTCGTGGTGGTCGCGGCGATCGTCGTGCTAGTGGTCGTCGTGCTGGTGGTCGTGGGCGGGGGAGGTGCGAGGCTGCAGGTGGACACGTCGACGGTGTTGGTGTCCATGGTGACGGCACCGTTGAGGGCCAAGACTCGGCCATTGACCGTGGCACTGGTGTCGAGCGTGATCGACTGTGTCGCAATGATGGTGCCCGCGAAGTCAGTCGTGGTCCCCAAGGTGGCGGAACTGCCGACTTGCCAGAACACGTTGCACGCCTGAGCGCCGTTCTCGAGAACGACGTCGCTGGCCGACGCGGTGGTCAACGTCGTGCCCGCCTGGAAGATCCACACCGTGCTCGGATCGCCAGCGGCGTTCAGCGTGACGCTGCCGGTGAGGAACATGGCAGCGGCTGCCTGGTAGACCCCGCCGACCAACGTCGTCCCACCTAGGTCACCGGTCACGGTGTTGAACGGCGTTCGACCGGCGGCGTCCACCGACGCGGTGATGAGATCGTTCTCGGCGCCGAGGGCCGCGGCGTTCGTGATGTTCATGGTGCCCGAGGATTGCGACCCGGGTGGGAATCCGGTGACCGCCGTCCCTGGTGAGAGGCCGATATCGCCACCAATCGACGTCGGGCCGGTGTTGGTGATGGTGCTGCCGGCCAAGACCGCGTAGGCCGATGAGGTTCCGAGATTCACCGTCGCGGTCGCGGCCATCGCGGCCTGGGTGCCGAACGCCGCCAGCGTGATGAACGCGATGCCGGTCACGCTCATGGCGTTGAACGTGAGCCGGAGCGTTCGCGAAATGTGGCCTCGACCAGGGAAGCGGCGCTTTGGATTCAGAGTGTCCCGCGAGGTCTGTTGCTTCGATAGTCGTTCGTTGGCGGACATATCTGTCCTTCCCAAAGATCGTCATGCTTCATCATTGGGAGTGACAAAAAATGGCAAGCCTCATAAATACTGCTGTTTCCAGGCTAAGCGGCTCGTAATGGAATCCACACTTATTCGCCACAACAATGGAGTGGCGCTTGTTCGGCTCTTCACGAGTGAGCCGTGCGGTTGCCGTGGCAAATCAATGCCTGCCGGGCTGACGCTGGCAGGACCGGGACCCGGTGTGGCGGAGGAGGTGGGATTTGAACCCACGGAAGGTTTCCCTTCACACGATTTCCAATCGTGCCGATTCGGCCGCTCTCGCACTCCTCCTCAAATCCGACGTTCACCTTTTGAAATGAATATCGGCTCGCAAGGCTATCGGAGCCGCAGGAGGGCGCCGACGGACTCGCGCCGCATCATCATTGGTAGCCTTTTCAACGCCGAGGTTCAAAGCAGTGGTCGGGTCCCGTGCGACGACCGTTTGTGAACCGAGTCAGGGGTGGAAGCCAGCAGCTCTCAGCAAATCGTGTTGGGTGCCACGGATCGCCTGACCACTGCTTTGGATCTCGGCATCTGACTACCCCCAATTAGCATGCGTTGATGGCTGATGCGTCGACGACCCCGACTTCCATCGACGGTGTCACGTCGCTCTATCGCCGATTTCGACCGGGGCGATTCGTCGAACTGCGAGGTCAAGATCACGTCGTTCGCGCCCTCCAAGGGGCAGTCAAGAACGACCGCGTGTCCCACGCGTACTTGTTCTCGGGACCACGCGGGACCGGGAAGACCACGACCGCGCGGATTCTCGCCAAGGCGCTGAACTGTGAGAATCCCAAGGACGGCGACGCCTGCAACGTCTGCGCGAGTTGCGTCGCGATCACCAAGGGAACCTCGCTCGACGTCACCGAGCTCGACGCCGCGTCCAATAACGGCGTCGACGATATCCGCGACATCACCGCCGGGGCCTGGCACGGCACGCCGGGCAGCTGGAAGGTCTATATCTTCGACGAAGTACATCAACTTTCCAAGGCGGCCTCGGCCGCTCTCTTGAAGACGCTGGAGGAGCCGCCGTCACACGTCGTCTTCGTGCTCGCCACGACCGATCCGCACAAGGTCATGCCGACGATTCGCTCGCGTACCCAGCACCTGGAGTTCCGACTCTTCAACGGCGAGACCCTGAGCTCTTTGTTGCACGAAGTCGAACACGCCGCCGGTCTCAGCGCCGACGACGCGACGATCGAGGCGGCCGTGCGTCTCGGACGTGGTTCGGCGCGCGACGCCCTCAGCGCGCTCGACCAACTCATCGCCACCGGTTCGATCATCGAGACCCAGCCCGAGTTCGACGGACTCTTCCGCGCCCTGGTCGACGCCGACGCGGTCGCCGCATTGAAGTCGCTGGCCGAATTGACGAGGGAGGGATGGGACCCCGAACAACTCGCGGAGAACTTCGCGGCAGAAGTGCGACAGGTCTTCTTGCTCCAGGTGGCGCCCGAGGTCGCCGACGCCGTGGACAGCGACCGTGATCGCCTGATCGAGTGGGGAAGTCAACTCGGACTTCCGCGCACCGTTCGCGTACTGGAGACCGTTGGGCGAGCCATGCGAGAAATGAAGAGTGCGCCGGAGAAGATCGTCATCCTCGAAGTGGCCATGGTCCGACTCATCAGGCCCGAGTTGGACAGCACGATCGACGCGCTCGACGAGCGACTGACCAAACTGGAGCGTGACGGTGTTCGCGTGGAGCCGCTCGCGCCCACCCCGCCCGCGGTTCTTCGCCCGATTGGTTCGTCGGCGCCGGCCGCGCCGACGTCGTCCGCGCGAAGGAGCCGGCGCCGCCGCCGACGGCGGATATCGTCGAACCCGAGGTTCCCGCACGAGTCGTTGAAGGCGGACTCGACATCGACGACGTTCGAGCGAGGTTCGTCGAGCGAGTCGTCCCGCAGGACGTCACGCGGCGCGCAGTTGTTGCTCAAGTCGGCCTACGTGCGTTCACTCGACGGACAGAACCTCACGATCGCACTACCCAGCGAAGAGATGCGCCAGAACACCGAGATGATCTCCCAAGGACTGCGAGAGCGCCATGGAACACGAGTTCAAGGCCCCGCTGCAGATCACCTGGGCCGTCGACCCGACGTTGGTGCGTCAGCGACGAACGTTTCGACCAAGAGCGCTCGTCCCATCGGGACGCGTGACGTCGACGTCGAGGAAAGCTACGCCCAAGACGAGACGGTCATCGTCGTCGACTCGGCCGGCGATCACTTGATCACCGAGATGTTCCCCGGCGCGACGGAGGTCTCGTGAGCTACCCGCCACCGTTGCAGGCAGTCGTCGATGAGCTGGGTCGTTTCCCCGGTGTTGGACCGAAGTCGGCCCAGCGCATCGCCTTCTGGCTGATGCGTCAGCCGAGTGAGGACGTCGCTCGACTCGCCGTCTCCATCGAGGAGATGAAGACCAAACTCTCGTTCTGCGAACGGTGTTGCAACATCGCCGAGACCGGCGGACTCTGTCCGATCTGCGCTGACGATCGTCGCGACCAGACCACGATCTGCGTCGTCGAGAATCCGCCCGACGTCGTGGCCGTCGAACGCTCGGGGGCTTTCCACGGCACCTATCACGTGCTGCACGGCGTCTTGAATCCCTTGGAGGGCGTGACGCCGGACCGATTGCGGATCCAAGAGTTGATCCTGCGGCTGCGCGGTCCGGTGAAGGAGGTCATCCTCTGTTTCAACTCCAACGTCGAGGGCGACGCGACGGCCATGTACCTCAGTCGCCTGTTGCAGGTGCCGGGTCTGGTGGTCTCCCAGCCGGCGAGCGGCCTACCGGTCGGTGGGGACCTGGAGTTCGCCGACGACCTCACCCTCGGTCGCGCGATCGACGGGCGTCGGGTCCTCTCGGACTAAGCGAATCGGATGACGCAGAGCAGCCCGGCGACGAGGCTGTAAAAGCCGAAGGGCGTCAGGGTCTTCGTCGTGAACCACCTGGTGAGGAACTTGACCGAGATCAGTGCCGTCACCATCGCACAGAGCGCGCCGACGAGGGTCTGATAGCGCACCCCGTCCCCGAGTGGTCCCATCAAGTCGGGGAGCTTCAGTACGCCGGCGAGCAAGATGACCGGTGTCGCCAGTAGGAACGCGAAGTTCGCGGAGTCTTCGTGGTCCAGTCCGTCCATCAGACTGGCCACCATCGAGATACCGCTTCGCGAGATGCCGGCGAGAAGCGCGAAGATCTGCGAGCACCCGATGGCGAAGGCGCTCGTCGGCGAGATCGTCTCGAGTTTCTTGAACTTGACGTGTCGCCCGCTGTTTCGGCGCAGTCGCTCGCCGACGAGCAAGATGACGCCGTTGATCGTCAGGAAGATCGCCGCGGCCAGTGGTTTGGCGAAGAGAACGCGCAGTTTGTGCTCCAACAAAAGCCCGGCGATCCCGACCGGCACCGTGGCGACGGCGAGCACGAACAGGAGTCGGTAGTTGGGATCGATGTCGGGTTCGTTGAGGTGCCAAAGCGACGAGATGCCGGCCTTGGGAACGCCGACCAACTGACGGCCGAGCCCGCGGAACAGCTTGATCCACGTCGTGCGGTAGTAGATGAGCAGGCCGAGGGCGGTGCCCACGTGAAGTCCGACGATGAAGGCGAGGAAGAACGATTCGGACTTCGACTGGGAGTTGACGAGGTTGTGCCAACCGAGCAGCGCCGGGAGCAAGACGCCGTGGCCGAGGCTCGAGACCGGGAAGAGTTCGGTGATGCCCTGCGTCAGACCCATGATGATCGCCTGGAAATACGTCAGGGAGGCGTGCACCCCTCAACGCTAAACGACCGCGACCGCGGCGACGGTGACGGATTTCGGTCAGAATTCTCAGGTGCGGTATCTAACTGTGGTGCGACACGCGAAGTCCTCACCGGCCAAGCCGGGCGAGTCGGACTTCGTCCGCACGCTCAACAAACGTGGGCGCGACGAGTGCGATCGCCTTCGTGCGTGGGCGAGTGACGCCAGTGAACTCGGCCAGTACGGGCCGACGACGGCGCTGGTGAGCTCGGCCGCCCGGACCCGCGAGACCTTTCGACGGGCCTTTCACGGCACGGCCTTCGTCGAGCGCAGTGAGTTCAGCGACTTGATCTACAACGGGCGTCGCGACGTCACGGCCGAGGACCTGCTGATCGACCTCGCGGCCATTGACCCGGTGACGACGTCGCTCTTGGTCGTGGCCCACAATCCGACGGTGCACGAGGTGATGATCGCGCTCGCCAAAGAGCTGCCCAAGTCGCTGCGCGGTGACCACTATCCGCTCGGCGGGGCCTACGTCCTGGCGTTGCCCGACGACCGACCGGTCGGCCTCGAACGCTACGACGTCGTCGCGAGTTACGTCCCCGTCTAGAGACTGCGCAGGATCGCCGCGTCGCCCTGACCGCCGCCGCCGCACAGCGCGACCGCGGCCACGCCGCCGCCGCGTCGACGAAGTTCGTGCAACGCCGAGAGCGCGATGCGCGTGCCCGACATGCCGACCGGGTGACCGAGGGCGATGGCGCCGCCGTTCACGTTGACCTTGGCCTCGTCGATGCCGAGGTCGTCGACCGACGCGAGACCGACGGCGGCGAACGCCTCGTTGATCTCGAAGAGGTCCAGTCCCCTCACGTCGAGGTCGGCCTTCTTCGCCGCCTGCAGGATCGCGTGCGAGGGCTGGGTCAACAGCGAGGCGTCGGGACCGGCGACCTGGCCGTAACTGACGAGCTCGCCCAATGGCGTGAGGCCGAGCTGTTCGCAGCGCTCGACGGACATGACGAGTACGGCCGCGCCGCCGTCGGAGATCTGGGAGGCGTTGCCGGCCGTGATCGTGCCGTCCTTCTCGAAGGCCCCGCGAAGCTGCGCGAGCGATTCGACCGTCGTCTCAGCGCGCACGCCCTCGTCGATCGAGACGATGATCGGATCGCCCTTGCGCTGGGGCACCGCGACGTCGACGATCTCCTCTTTGAACTTGCCAGCGGCGATCGCCGCGGCGGCTAATTGGTGACTGCGCGCCGAGAACTCGTCCTGGCGCTCGCGAGAGATCCGTCCCTGGTTATAGCGCTCGGTCGAGAGCCCCATGGCGCACTGGTCGAAGGCGCACGTCAGGCCGTCGAACATCATCGAGTCGACGACCTTCTGGTCGCCCAGTCGGTAGCCCGCTCGCGCGCCCGGCAAGAGGTACGGCGCGTTGGTCATCGACTCCATGCCGCCAGCGATGATGACGTCGGCCTCACCGGCGCGGATCATGAGGTCGGCGAGGTAGATCGTCTGGAGCCCGGAGAGACAGACCTTATTGATGGTGGTGGCGTTGACCGTCATCGGAACGCCGCCCTTGACGGCGGCTTGACGGGCCGTGATCTGGCCTTGCCCGGCCTGGAGGACCTGACCCATCAGCACCAGGTCGACGCTGGCCGGATCGACGCCGGTGCGTTCGAGCGCACCCTTGATCGCGGCGCCGCCGAGGTCCTGGGCGCTCAGGGACGCGAACGCGCCCGACAGTTTTCCGATGGCCGTTCGAGTACCGGCGACGATGACGCTTCGTGACATGGAGACTCCTTCGCGCATTGAATGCAAGACGACTTTAGACGTCGTTTCACAATCCTCCTCGGAGTCGACGAAAGGGCGTCAAAGCGCTCAGCGTTCTCAGTTCTCGAACGAACCTCGTCACGGGGCCAAGTAACCTCGCCGGGATGAGTGAGATCCTCGACGCGGTGCGCTCCGGCGCCTCGGCCGAGGAGTTGTCCTCGACCGAGATGCCGACCATGACCCGCGCGGTCTTCGTGCGCCGTGACGAGCAGTCGATGTTCGAGGGCATGGCCAGCGTGGACAAGGATCCGCGACGAAGCCTGCACGTCGACGAGGTGCCGTTGCCGGAGCTCGCCCCCGACGAGGTCTTCATCGCCGTGATGGCCTCTTCGATCAACTTCAACTCCGTCTGGACCAGCATCTTCGAGCCCCTGTCCACCTTCGGATTCCTGGACCGGCTGGGGAAGGAGTCGTTCTGGGGTCAACGTCACGCGCTCGACTATCACGTCATCGGCTCGGACGCCGCCGGCGTCATCATCCGCGCCGGATCGGCGGTGCGGAACTGGAAGGTCGGCGACGAGGTCACCGTGCACTGCAACTACGTGGACGACCAGGACCCGACGAGTCACGACGACTCGATGCTCTCGAGCAGCCAGCGCATTTGGGGATTCGAGACGAACTTCGGCGGTCTGGCCGACATCGCGGTCGTCAAGGCGAACCAGTTGATGCCCAAACCGACCCACCTCAACTGGGAGGAGGCGGCCGTCAACGCGCTGTGCAACTCGACGGCCTATCGGATGTTGGTCTCGCACAACGGCGCACCGGTCACCCAGGGTGACCTCGTACTCGTCTGGGGCGCCTCGGGCGGACTTGGTTCCTTCGCGGTACAGCACGTGTTGAACTCCGGCGGCACGCCGATCGGCGTCGTCTCGAGCGAGGCCAAGGTGGAGACCCTGCACGAACTGGGCTGTGAGTACGTCATCGACCGGCGGGCGAACGACTACCGGTTCTGGAAGGACGAGCACACCCAGGACGAGGGCGAGTGGCGTCGTCTGGGCAAGGACATCCGCGCCCTGGTCGGCGACGACCCCGACATCGTCTTCGAACACCCCGGGCGTTCGACGATGGGCGCGAGCGTCTTCGTCGCCAAACGCGGCGGGACGATCGTGACCTGTGCCGCGACCAGCGGCTACATGATCGAGTATGACAACCGTCATCTCTGGATGAAGCTGAAGACGATCAAGGGCTCGCACTTCTCGAACTACCGCGAGGCCTGGGCGGCCAATCAGACGATCATCGACGGCAAGGTCGTGCCGCCGCTCTCAGCCGTCTTCCCACTCGAAGAGACCGGCGAAGCGGCCTACCAACTGCACCACAATCGCCACGAGGGCAAGATTGGGGTCCTCTGCGTCGCGAACGAAGAGGGCCTCGGCATCACCAACCCCGAACTGCGCGCGCGCGTGGGCGAAGAACGCCTGACGATATTCCGCCGACACGATCTGGCGTCGTCGTGACGTCCCAGTTGACCGAGATCGATCACGTCGCCATCGCGGTGAACGACATCGACGCCGCGATCGCCTGGTACGAATCGGTCTTCGGGGCCGTGGTCGTCCATCGCGAGGTCGTCGAATCCGACGGCGTCGACGAGGCACTCCTCAAGGTGGCCGAGTCCTACGTCCAACTCCTCACCCCGACGCGCGAGGACTCACCGGTCGCGAAGTACCTCGCGAAGAACGGCGAAGGACTGCATCACATCGCCTATCGGGTCGACGACTGCGCCGGGACGCTTGCGTTGGTGAAGGCGAGCGGCGCACGGGTGATCGATGAGACGCCGCGTCCGGGTTCGCGGGGCACGACCGTCGCCTTCATTCATCCGAAGGGTTCGTTCGGCACCCTCATCGAATTGGTGCAAGAGGCGACGTAGTCCCGCCTCTTCGCGTTTACCGGAACTGGAGGAGGTCGTCCTCAGCCTCTTTCATCAGTGCATCAAACGTCATTTGGTGTTCGGCGTTGAGTACCGCGAGGCCGGCACTCACGGTGACGATTCCGTTGGGTGCGCCCTCGAAGGGAATGGCGAGCTCCTCGACGCTGCGCTTCATCCGCTCCACGACCTTCGCTCCCGTTTCGAGCGTCTGTTCCGGCAAGAGACAGACGAATTCGTCACCACCCAAGCGATAGAGGGAGTCGCCGGAGCGTGACCGACTGGCGATCCGCCCGGCGATGGTGGCGAGGATCTCGTCCCCGCGTGCCATTCCGTATTGATCGTTGAACTTCTTGAACCCATCGACGTCGATCAGGGCGAGGCAGATGTGGAGTCCGTAGCGCGCGACCTGACCGCCGTAGACGGCGAGGTCGCGCTCGAGCAACGGTCGGGTGCCCAAGTTCGTCAGGGCGTCGGTCAGCGGATGGGTGGTGATCGTGGCCTCGCGCGCTACGACGGGTGTGTCCGCGATGGCCTCCAGTAGTTTGGCGGTTTTCGCCATGCCCTCGACGGCGATACGCCGACGACGAGTCTGGGTACCGTAGGCGACGGCACCCAGTACGACGATGAAAAACAGCACGATGAAGAACGCAACCATCCTTTGATTGTTGCACTGGATGGCGCTTCTTCGCGTCTCTTGTGTCGGAGTTGTCCGCCGCACGTGCCCACGCGAGGCGCCGTGCACTGATGTTGTGAGAGCCGACGGCGGAGCGCCAATCGCGCAATTGGCGCCACGGAACGGTGTCGGCGTCGTTTGGATAGCCTTGCTCTTCATGGAGCATTCAATGGCGGAACGTCTGGCCGAGCTCGACGCTCGCAAATCCGAGGCCCGCGTCGCCGGTGGCGAGAAGGCCATCGAACGACACCAGGCCAAAGGCAAGATGACCGCGCGCGAGCGCATCGAGTACCTGCTCGACGAGGACACGTTCCAAGAACTCGACATGCTGAACCGACACGTCGCTTCGGGAATGGGACTCGAAGAGAATCGTCCGTACACCGACGGGGTGATCACCGGCTACGGCAAGATCGACGGTCGCAAGGTCTGCGTCTTCTCCCAGGACTTCACGGTCTTCGGCGGGGCGGTCGGCGAGACCCACGGCGAGAAGATCCACAAGATCATGGACATGGCGACCACCATGGGTCTGCCGATCATCGGACTCAACGACGGCGCCGGCGCGCGGATCCAAGAGGGCGTCGCGGCGCTCCACGCCTACGGTGGGATCTTCATCCGCAACGCCCGCGCCTCGGGTGTCGTGCCCCAGATCTCGGTGATCCTCGGGCCCTGCGCGGGCGGCGGGGTCTACTCCCCGGCGTTGACGGACTTCATCTTCATGGTGAAGGACACGAGTCACATGTTCATCACCGGTCCCGACGTCGTGAAGACCGTCACCGGCGAGGACGTCACCCTCGAAGAGCTCGGCGGGGCACTGACCCACGCGACCAAGTCGGGCGTCGCCAACTTCGTGATGCCCGACGAGAAGAGCGTGCTGGACGAGGTGCGCTACCTCTTGTCGTTCATGCCCTCGAACAACATGGAAGAGGCGCCGCGCATCCTCACCGGCGACGACCCCGATCGGCTGTGCGAGGACCTTCGCGACATCCTGCCCGCGTCGCCGAACCTGCCCTACGACATGAAGAAGGTCATCACCTCGGTCGTCGACGGCGGTGACTACATGGAGGTGCACGCGACCTTCGCCCAGCAGATCACCTGCGGCTTCGCGCGCATCGACGGCCACAGCGTCGGCATCGTCTCGAACCAGCCGAACGTCTTGGCCGGTGTGCTCGACATTGACTCGAGCGAAAAGGCCGCGCGCTTCGTGCGCACGTGCGACGCGTTCAACATCCCCATCGTCACCTTCGTCGACGTGCCCGGGTTCATGCCCGGGACCGACCAGGAGTACGGCGGCATCATCCGCCACGGCGCCAAGTTGCTCTACGCGTTCTGCGAGGCGACGGTCCCGCGCATCTCGGTCGTCACGCGAAAGGCCTACGGCGGCGCCTACGTCGTCATGAACTCCAAGTCGATCGGCGCCGACCTCGCCTACGCGTGGCCGACCGCGGAGCTGGCGGTCATGGGTTCGGCCGGTGCGGTCGAGATCGTCCACCGTCGTGACCTGATGAACGCCGAGGACCCCCAGACGATGCGCAAGCAACTCATCGAGGAGTACGAGGAACAGTACGCCTCGCCGTACATCGCGGCCGAGCGAGGTTTTATCGACGACGTCATCGACCCGGCCGACACGCGCCGCATCCTCTGCCGCTCCCTCGAACTACTGCGCGGCAAGCGCGAGGACTTGCCGAAGCGCAAGCACGGGAACGTCCCCCTGTGAACTACGGCCTCACGCCGCGCCCCGAGCTCCCACCCGACGAGTTGGCGGCGCTGGTGGCCGCACTCGAAGAGGTGCTGCGTAGCGAGAAGACGGTCGCCGTCGTCGATCAGGTGTCGAGTTGGCGGTTCTCGGGACGCTGGTTCAACGACTCACCGTTCGCTAATCGTCGACCCCGACTGGGCTGAGCGACTCGACGATCCCCAACAGGTCGTCCATGATGGCCGCGAGAGAGAAGTCCTTAGGTGTGTAGACGGCGACCACGCCCTGATCGAGCAGTGACGCCGCGTCCTCACTGGGCACGATCCCACCGACCACGACCTTGATATCGAGGTCAACCTCTCGAAGGCACTCGAGGATCCGTGGCACGAGGGCCAGGTGCGAACCGGAGAGGATTGACAGTCCGATGACGTCGACGTCCTCGTCACGCGCGGCCGCCACGATCTCTTCGGGGGAGAGTCGGATCCCCTGGTACACGACTTCGAAGCCGGCGTCGCGCGCGGCCACGGCGATCTGTTCGGCACCGTTGGAGTGTCCATCGAGCCCGGGCTTGGCGACGAGCAGTTTCGGTGGTCGGCCGCGCTCTTCCTGGACGGCCCTCGAGCGCGCGACGAGCGCGGCGAAGAGGTCGCCGCGTTCAGCGACGCCCCCGCGAACGCCGGTCGGTGCGCGATAGACCCCGAAGACGTCGCGCAACGCATTGGCCCACTCGCCGGTCGTGCCCCCGGCCTTGGCGAGGGCGATCGTCGCCACCATGATGTTGTCCGCCGGATCGTCGCTCTTGGCGACCCGAGCGAGTTCTTCGATCGCGACGCGAACGGCGACAGCGTCGCGCGTCGAACGCCACCGCTCGACGTCGTCGATCAACTGGCGCTCGACGGCCGGGTCCACGGTCATGATCGTCTCGACGGCGCTGTCGCTCGTGAGCGGTGACTCGGCCGTCTCGGTGAAACGGTTGACGCCCACGACCACCTGCTCGCCCGACTCGATTCGCGCCACGCGCGCGGACTGGCTCGCCACGAGTCGACTCTTCAGTTCGTCGATAGCGGCGAAGGCGCCGCCGAGCGCCAACACCTCGTCGAGTTCGTTCTCCGCGCCGGTCGTCAACTCATGCACCTTGGCCTCCATCACCGATGAGCCAGCGAAGATGTCGGGGTACTCGAGGAGGTCACTCTCGAAGGCGAGGACCTGTTGCATGCGAAGGCTCCACTGTTGGTCCGACGGCCGGGGAAGCCCCAGTGCCTCGTTCCACGCCGGCAGTTGCAATGCGCGCGCGCGCGCGTCGGCCGACAGGGTGACCCCGAGCATCTCGAGCACGATGCGTTGCACGTTGTTCTCGGGCTGTTGTTCGGTGAGCCCGAGCGAGTTGACCTGCACGCCGTAGCGAAAGCGTCGAAGCGAGGCGTCCTGGACGTCGTAGCGGGTGCGACAGATCTCGTCCCACATCGCCGTGAACGTGCGCATCTTGGCGATCTCTTCGATGAAGCGCACCCCGGCGTTCACGAAGAAGGAGATCTGTCCCACGACGTGGGGCATCTGCTTCGGCTCGATCTTGCCCGAGTCGCGCACGGCGTCGAGCACGTCGATCGCGGTCGCCAGCGAGTACGCGATCTCCTGGACGGGCGTCGCGCCGGCCTCTTGGAGGTGGTAGCTGCAGACGTTGATCGGATTCCACTTGGCGACGTGGTCGTGTCCGTAGGCGATCATGTCGACGATGAGCCGCTTGGACGGCTCGGGCGCGAAGATGTACGTGCCGCGCGAGAGGTACTCCTTGACGATGTCGTTCTGGGTCGTGCCTTGGAGTTGGTTGGGGTCGACGCCCTCTTCTTCGGCCAGGGCCAAATACAGACCCCACAGCCACGCGGCCGTGGCGTTGATGGTCATCGACGTGTTCATCTCGGCGAGCGGTAGACCGTCGAAGAGTTGGCGCATGTGACCGAGGTGCGCGATCGGCACGCCGACCTTACCCACCTCGCCGGCGGCGGCCGGGTCGTCCGGGTCATAGCCCGTCTGGGTCGGCAGGTCGAAGGCGATCGAGAGACCAGTCTGGCCCTTGGCCAGGTTCGAGCGGTAGAGCTCGTTGGAGGCGACCGCGCTGGAGTGACCCGAATAGGTCCGCATCACCCACGGCTTAGAACGTTCGGTCATCTCACCTCCGATCTCTTTAGCGACGGTAGTCGTAGAACCCGGAACCAGATTTGCGTCCCAGTTGACCGGCCGAGACCATGCGTCGCAGCAGTGGTCGCGGCGAGAAGTTCGGTTCGGCGAACTCCGCGAAGAGCGCGTCGAGGATCGCGAGTGACGTGTCGAGACCGACGAGGTCCAACAGCGCGAACGGTCCCATCGGGAAACCGCAGCCACCCTTCATCGCGATGTCGATGCCCTCCTTGGTCGCGACGCCCTGCTCGAGCAGGCGCACCGCGTTGTTGAGGTACGGGAAGAGCAGTGCGTTGACGACGAAGCCGGCTTGGTCCTTGACGTTCACCGGTTCCTTGCCGCACGCGAGCACGAACTCGGTGACGGCCGCCATCGTCTCGTCACTGGCGCAGATCGGACGCACGACCTCGACGAGCGACATCGCCGGCGCGGGATTGAAGAAGTGCAGGCCGCAGACGCGCTCCGGTCGCGACGTCTCCATCGCCAGTTCGATCACCGAAAGCGTCGAGGTGTTCGTCGCGATGATCGCTTCGGGATTCACGACGGCGCTCAGTTCGCGAAAGACCGCGCGCTTCACCTCGAGGTCCTCGATCACCGATTCGATCACGAAGTCGCAGTCGGCGAGGTCGCTCAAGTGCGTGGTCGCCGAGACTCGAGCGATGATCGCTTCGGCGTCCTCGGGCGAACGCTTGCCCTTCTCGACCTGCTTGGCGAGGGACTTGGCCACCGTCGCCAACATCGCGTCGGTGGTCGTGTGGCTCCTCGATCGAACGATCACCGCGGCGCCGGTGGCGGCCGCGACCTCGGCGATGCCGCTGCCCATGATTCCCGATCCGAGTACGCCGACTTTTTGGAAGCCCATCTAGCGAGGATACTTGGCGCTCTCAAGCGCTCCTGATGCGAAACTTATCGAATGGCTACCTCAACGTTCGCGGTCGGATCGCTCGACGCGCTGAGCGCGTTGCTTCGCGGCGGACAGTGGGTGCTCGACGAAGAGGCCAGCGTCGTCATCGTTCCGACGGCCGCGGCGTTCACTGGATTCACCGAGGCCGCGGTCGTCACGGGCACGGCCTTCGAGAAGTTCAACGTGCACGTCGAAGCGTTGATGGTCTCGGATCGGGTCGCGACGAGTGACACCGCGATCGTCGACATACTGACCAACGCCGATGTGGTGGTCCTCTGTGACGGTTCGCCGCTGCACGCTCGATCGGTCTGGCGCGCGAACGCCTTCGGTGATGCGATCAACGCTGCGTCGACGCTCATCGCGGTCGGTGCGGTCGCGTCGGTCCTCGGTGACGTGATGATCGATCCGCGTGGCGGTGCGCCGACGACCGGACTGGGATATCGAAGCGGCGCGGCGCTGTGCGCGCCGTCGAGTGACGAGCAGATGTCGCGAACGCGCAGTCTGTTGAACGACGTGACGTTGGTCGTGATCGGGCCATCGGGCATCGTGGGCCACGACGGCGCGAGGTGGAGCGTGATCGCCGGTGACGTCGTCGTGACGCGCGGCCACGACGTCGTCGAGCTCTAGGACTCGGTGATTGTTACCGACTCGATGATGACGTCCTCTTTGGGCTTGCCCGACGACGTGCCGATCCCGTTGATCGCTTCGACGACGTCGAGGCCTTTGACGACCTTGCCGAAGAGCGCGTAGAGCGGCGGGAGACCGAACGCCGTCCGGCCGGAGATCACGAAGAACTGCGAGCCGTTCGTGTGCGGACCGGCGTTCGCCATCGCGAGCGAGCCGACTTCGTAGCGACCGGGCTTGGGCAACTCGTCGTTGAACTTGTAGCCCGGGCCACCGGCGCCGGTGCCCGTGGGGTCGCCGCCCTGGAGGACGAAGCCGGGGATCACGCGGTGAAAGACGATGCCGTCGTAGTAGTGCCAGCGCGCGAGGATACACGAAGCTGTTGACCGTCGTCGGTGCGCCGAGCGCGTCGAGGACGATCTCCGAGTGTGCCCTTGGAGGTCACCATGGTCGCCGTGTAGTTCTTCGCGGGGTCGATGATCATCGGTGGCGCGGCGCTGAACTTCTGTCGCTTCTCGCTCGAGCCGTCGGGGTTGGGGATGTCGTCGGTCATTTGGTCACCTTTATGAGGTCGATGATGAAGATCAGCGTGTCGTTCTTCGGGATTCCCGCTGGTGGGGTGGCGCCGTAGGCGTCAACGGGTGGCAAGATCAGTTCGCGTCGACCGCCGGCCTTCATGCCCTCCATTCCCGCGACCCATCCGGGGATCAGGCCGCCCGTTTCGAGGGTGGTGGAGAAGGCGCTGGGTCCATGATGACTGGATGACCTTTCGCGTCGCGTACGTCGGCGAGCTGTACTGCACCGTGAACTTGTCGCCGATCCAACGCGCCGGCCCCGGTGCCCGTGATCAAGTCGGCGGGTTCGGGCTTGGTCGGGTGGCGCGCCCGGCGGCACGACGAGCGTCGGCGCCTTGCCCCAGTGCCGGCCGGCGACGGGTCGGCGAGCGCTGAGAAGTGAGATAGTCGCCGGGCTGTCGCGGGGCCGCGGTCGTGGTCGTCGTGGCGCGCCGTGTGGCGTGACGTCGTCGTCGTGGTCGTCGGTGACTTGCCGGCGAAGAGCAGTGCGCCGGTGCCGAGCACCACGACCGCGACGATGCCCACGATGATGCCGCGACGCATGTTCTGGCGCCGCTTCGCGCGCTTTTGCATCGCCTCCATCTTCACGCGGCGCGCGGCCTTCTGACGTTCACGTTTCGTAGTTGCCATGGGTGCGACATTACTCCGCCATCTGAAGGGCTCCGAATGCCTCAAGTAACGTTGATTCCATGGCGTTGATCGTTCAGAAGTTCGGCGGCACGTCCGTCGGCGACGCCGATCGCATCAAGGCCGTCGCCGATCACGTGGCGCGCACGCGCGCCGCCGGCAATGACGTAGTCGTCGTGGTCTCGGCCATGGGCAAGTTCACCGACGACCTGATCGGCTCGCCGACGACGTCTCGCCGACGCGGCCGCCGCGTGAACTCGACATGCTGCTCACCGCGGGCGAGCGGATCTCGATGGCGCTCGTCTCGATGGCCCTCGGCGCGCGCGGCGTGGAGTCGGCCTCCTTCACCGGGAGCCAGGCCGGCATCATCACCGACACCGATCACACCCGCGCCAAGATCCTCGAGATGCGTCCCGACCGGATTCGCGAGGCGGTCGACGCCGGTCTGGTGCCGGTCGTTGCCGGGTTTCAAGGGCGTTTCCACCGAGCGCGACATCACGACACTCGGTCGCGGCGGTTCCGACGTCACGGCCGTCGCGCTCGCCGCGGCGCTGAAGGCCGACGTCTGTGAGATCTACACCGACGTCACCGGCGTCTTCTCGGCCGATCCCCGCGTCGTCGTGAACGCCCGTCGCATCCCGAAGGTCTCCTTCGACGAGATGATGGAGATCTCGCGACCGGCGGACGCGTCTTGATGCTGCGCTCCGTCGAGTTCGCTCGCCGCCACGGCGTGCCGCTGCACGTTCGCTCGAGTTTTACCTGGGAGCCAGGCACCTGGATTGTGGAGGAGGACCCCACCATGGAAGAAGCCGTCGTATCGGCCGTGACCGATGACACGTCTGAGGCGAAGATCACCGTCGGCGGCGTGCCCGACCGACCGGGCGTCGCGGCGCGACTCTTCCGCGAACTCGCCGACCGGGGTATCAACATCGACATGATCGTGCAGAACACCAGCGCCAAGGGCATCACCGACATCTCCTTCACCGTCGCCAAGACCGACCTCGCCGCCGCGAGCGAGGCGTGCGACCGGGTGAAGGACGAATCGGCGCGACCGAGGTCACGAGCGATGACAACATCGGTCGCGTGTCGATCATCGGCGCGGGCATGAAGTCGAACCCCGGCGTGACGGCGCTCATGTTCGAGA
>CAVXRB010000024.1:0-10893 GCA_963764095.1 uncultured Acidimicrobiaceae bacterium
CTGTGGCTACGTGAACGCCGGCACGGTCGAGTTCCTCTACCAAGACGGCGCCTTCTTCTTCTTGGAGATGAACACGCGTCTCCAGGTCGAGCACCCGGTGACCGAGTTGGTGACCGGACTGGACCTCGTCGAATGGCAGTTGCGCATCGCGGCCGGTGAGGCGCTCGACTTCACGCAGGACGACGTCCGACGAGACGGTCACGCCATTGAAGTGCGCATCAACGCCGAGGACCCCGCCGGCGGCAAGTTCATTCCGACGCCGGGCACGATCACCCGATTCGATCAGCCGTCCGGGCCGGGCGTTCGCCTGGACGCCGGTTACGGCGCCGGCGACGCGATCTCGCAGTACTACGACAACTTGATCGCGAAGTTGATCACGTGGGCGCCGGACCGCGAGCGCGCTCGTCGTCGGATGTTGCGCGCCATCGAAGAGACGACGATCGAAGGCGTCGCGACGACGTTGCCCGCGGACGTCGTCATCTTGAGTGATGAGAAGTTCGTGGACGGAACGCACTCGACGAACTGGGTCGAGAGTGAACTCGACTTCACGACATTGCCCGAGGTCGTGACGGCGGCCGTCTCGGTCGGCGACGGACAGGTTCGCAAAGACGTCACCGCCGAGGTCAACGGCCGGCGCGTCACCGTTGCGCTGTGGGTGCCGGAGTTCGATGACGGCCTGCCTCGAGCCCAGAGCACCGCCGCCAAGCCTCGTCGACAACACCACGCCGGCGTACTGGGCAGCGGATCGGCCAACGTCATCGTCCCCATGCAGGGGACGATCGTGAAGGTGAACGTCGAGGTCGGTCAGCAGGTTGAAGCCGGCGACACCGTCGTTATCCTCGAAGCCATGAAGATGGAGAACTCGGTCAATGCCGAGAAGTCCGGCGTCGTCGTCTCGATCAGCGTGACGGCCGGCGACTCGGTCAGCGCGGGTGACACGGTCGTGGTCGTCGAGTGAGCGCTCGCGAATCCGCCGCCAGCACGATCCAGCGCCACGGCGACGACCTGGTGGCGCTCAGCCATTTCATCCACGAGCACCCGGAACTGGGCTACGTCGAGTTCGAGAGTTCCGACGCGGTCGCAACACTGGCCGAAGGGGCCGGTTTCCGTGTCGAGCGCGGCATCGCTGACATGCCGACGGCCTTTCGCGCGACGATGGGCGAGGGAGACCTGAACATCGTCTACTGCGCAGAGTTCGACGCACTGCCCGACGTCGGTCACGCCTGCGGCCACAACATCATCGCCGCGTCGTCCCTCGGTGCCGCCATCGGCCTCGGCTCAGTCGCCGACGAGTTGAACCTCACCGTGACACTGCTCGGGACGCCGTCCGAAGAGGGCGGTGGCGGCAAGATCGACCTCATCAACGCTGGCTACTTCGACGACGTCCACGCCGCGATGATGGTGCACCCCTTCCCCACCGAACGACTCGACGCGCTCTGCCTCGCGGTCGATCACTTTGACGTCATCTTCGAAGGCAAGGAGGCGCACGCCGCGGCCGCGCCGTGGGTCGGCGTGAACGCCCTCGACGCCATGACGATCTCCCAGGTGGCGATCGGTCTCCTGCGTCAGCAGCTCCGTCCGGGCGACCTGGTGCACGGGATCGTGCTCGAGGGTGGTTCGGCCGCGAACATCATCCCCAGTCGCGCCGTTGGTCGTTTCATGGCGCGTTCGCTCACGAGTGATCGCCTCGCCGAACTTCGCGTGCGCATCAACGCCTGTTTCGAAGCCGGGGCTCTCGCCACCGGAGCGTCACTGCTCATCGAAGAGATCGGCAGTGCCTTCTCGCACATGGAGTCCGATCCCGAGATCCTGTCGCACTATCGAGTCGCGGCCGAAGCTCTGGGCCGCTCCTTCGAACTCGACGACGAGGGCGTCGACCGGCCAGCGATCTCGACGGACATGGCGAACGTTTCGTTGGTCGTGCCGTCGATCCACCCCCTCCTCATGATTCCCACGAACGGCGCAGTGAATCACCAACCGGAGTTCACCGCGGCCTGCATGACGCCCGAGGCCGACCGCGCGGTACTCGCCGGGGCGATCGCGCTCGCGCACACGGCGATCGGTGTCGCGAACGACGAGAAACTCCGCGCGCGATTGATGTCCCGCGCATGATGCTCGAGCACGTCGTCGTGGCGGTGACGCCCGGTCGCGAAGTGGAGTTCGAGGCGTCCGCACGTCAGGCGTTGCCGATACTCGATTCCGCCGCCGGGTGCTTCGGTGGAGAGTTTCGTCGCCAGGCCGAGGACCCCACGTTGTACCTGTTGCTCATCCGCTGGGCGTCGATTGAGGCCCATATGGCGTGGCGCGAGACCGATGACTTCCAGCGTTGGCGAGAGCTGACCCATCCGTTCTACTTAGAGCGTCCCGTGGTCACGCACTTCCACGAGCCGCTCAACCGCTAGCTCGGCGTGTAGACCCCGAAGCGTTTCCGCAAAACGTCGGCCACTTCACCCAACGTCGCCATTCGTGACAGGGCCGTCTTCATCGGATAGAGCACGTTCTGGGTACCGCGCGCCGCGTCGCTGAGGTCATCGAGGGCCGCGCGCACTGCGTCGTTGTCGCGCGTTGTCTTCAGTGCGCGAACCCGTGCGATCTGCGCACGTTGCTGCTCTTCGTCGATGGGAAAGACGTCGGCCTTGGTCGTGTCACGCTCTTCGAAGCGGTTCACGCCGACGACAACTTTCTCGCCTCGGTCGACCCGACGGGCGAACTCGTAGGCGGCCGACTCGATCTCGTCTTGCATGTAGTGCGATTCGATGGCCGCCACCGCGCCACCGCGCTCATCGATCGCCTCGATGTACTCGCGCGCCAATCGTTCCACTTCGTTGGTGAGTGACTCGACGAAGTAGGAACCGGCGAGGGGATCCACGGTGTCGGCGATGCCGGATTCGTAGCCGAGGACCTGCTGGGTTCGCAGCGCGATCTTGGCGGCGCGCTCGGTGGGCAGACCCAACGCCTCGTCGAAGCCGTTGGTGTGCAGGGACTGCGTACCACCCAGAGCCGCCGCGAGCGCTTGGATCGTGGTGCGCACGATATTGTTCTCCGGCTGTTGGGCCGTCAGCGTCGATCCCCCGGTCTGGGTGTGGAAGCGAAGCGTCATCGACTTCGCGTCCGTGGCCCCGAAACGGTCGCGCATGATCGAGGCCCACAGCCGCCGCGCGGCGCGGTACTTGGCGACCTCTTCGAAGAGGTTGTTGTGCGCGTTGAAGAAGAAACTGAGCCGGGGCGCGAACTCATCCAGCACCAGCCCGGCCGCCAGCGCGGCCTCGACGTAGGCGACGCCGTTGGCGAGCGTGAAGGCGATCTCTTGAACGGCCGTCGAACCGGCTTCACGGATGTGATAGCCGGAGATCGAGATCGTGTTCCACTGCGTCATCTCCTTGGCGCAGTAGGCGAAGGTGTCGACGACGAGTCGCATCGACTGGCGCGGGGGGTAGATGTAGGTGCCGCGCGCGACGTACTCCTTCAAGATGTCGTTCTGGATCGTCCCGCGCAGCTGGTCACCGCGCACGCCCTGCTCCTCACCGACCAACTGATAGAGCAACAACAGCGTCGATGCCGTGGCATTGATCGTCATCGACGTCGTCACCTGGTCGAGCGGCAGGTCGGCCAGCAGGTCGCGCATGTCATCTAAGGACGAGACCGCTACGCCGACCTTTCCGACCTCGCCCTCGGCGCGTGCGTGATCGGCGTCATAGCCCATCTGGGTCGGCAGGTCGAAGGCGCACGACAGGCCCGTCTGACCGGCATCCAGTAGGAACTTGAAGCGCAGGTTCGTCGCGGCGGCCGTCCCGAAGCCGGCGTACTGGCGCATCGTCCACAGGCGGCCGCGGTACATCGTGGGCTGCACCCCTCGGGTGTAGGGATAGTGACCGGGACGGCCCAACTGCACCGCCGCGTCGAATCCTTCGAGATCAGCGTCGTCGTAGACCGGTTGGACGACAATCCCCGAATCGGTACGGCGTTCGTCTGACGTCACGTCAACAACGATAGGCGCTGTCCTGCGTGCGTCACGAGGGCGCACTTCGGTGCCTCGCCCACCATTCGAATCACATTGAATCGAACGCCAGGTCTCGTATTTGCCTAGGAGACCGAGACGGGGTGGGGCATGCAGAGATCGTCGTACTCGGCGATCACGATCGGACCGGCGTTCTCGCCGCAGGCGGGACAGGCCGGATCGCGACGGACCTTGAAGGTCCGGAAACTCTCGTCCATCGAGTCGTAGGTGAGGAGTCGACCGACCAACGGATCGCCCAGTTCGAGGAGCAACTTGATGGTCTCAATCGCCTGAATCGATCCGACGATTCCCGGCAGGACGCCGAGCACGCCCGCTTCGGCGCAACTCGGGGCGAGCTCCGGCGGCGGTGGTTCGGGGATCATGCAGCGATAGCACGGACCGATGTAGGGACTGAAGACGGTGACCTGTCCTTCGAAGCGGAAGATCGAGCCGTGCACGACGGGGATGTTCTTGACCAGCGCCGCGTCGTTCACCAGGTAGCGCGTCGGGAAGTTGTCGGTCCCGTCGACGATCACGTCGTAGCCGTCGATGATGTCCAGGATGTTGTCGGCGCCGAGTCGGGTGTCGTAGGTGATGACGTTCACGTCGGGATTCATCGCGGTGAGCGTCATCTTCGCGCTGTCGACCTTGCGCATACCGACGCGCTCGACGTTGTGAAGGATCTGACGTTGGAGATTCGAGGTGTCCACGACGTCCATGTCGATGATGCCGATGGTCCCGACGCCGGCGGCGGCGAGATACAGCGCCGCCGGTGAACCGAGCCCGCCCGCGCCGAGCAGGAGGACCTTGGAGGCCAGGAGTCGCTGCTGTCCTTTCTCGCCCACTTCGGGCAGGAGGAGGTGACGTTGGTAGCGGATTCGTTGATCGGCTGAGAGGACCTGTGGTGTGGTCCAGGTGAGGCCCTCGTCCTTCCACTTGTTGAAGCCGCCGATGACCGAGACGACGTCGGTGTAGCCGAGGTCCTGCAAGGTCTTCGCGGCGAAGGCCGAGCGCACGCCACCCGCGCAGTAGACCGCGATGGGCGCGTTCTTGTCCGGCAGTCGACCCTCGACCGAGAACTCGAGGTTGCCCCGCGGCAAGTGGACCGCGCCGGGCACGGCGCCCTGTTCGTACTCTTCGGGTTCGCGAACGTCCAGGAGCGTGAAGTGATCGAGGCGCGTGGCGACGTCGTTCGGATCAATCTCGGTAATCTCGGCCTTCGCGGCGTTCAGTAGATCTCGAGGTGTCGACAACGTTCGCTCCTTCTCCGTGCTGAAATCTTACCTGTTGGGTCATCAATCGTGTTCGGGATTCTGGTAGACCCGACCCGTGGAACTTGGTGAGCTGCTGGCCCAACGCCGAATGGTCCGTTCCTTCGACGGAACGCCGGTCGATGCCCGGTGGCTGAGCGAACTCTGCGCCCAGGCGCTCTGGGCGCCGACGGCCGGCAACAGTGCCGGCGTGCGCTTCCACGTCGTGGGGCCGTCATTGACCGCCCAGTACTTCGAGGTCGCGACCGACGAGGAGTGGCGCGCGCACGCCCGTCGCGCCGAGGGTCTCCAGCGCTGCGGCGCGGTCGTGCTCGTGACGTCACGTCGCGCCGAGTACGTCGCACGCTACGCCGAAGCGGACAAGCGCAGTTCGGGCCTCGACGACGAATCGAACTGGCGCATTCCCTACTGGCACACCGACGCCGCCATGGCGACCATGGCGCTCTTGTTGTTGATTGAAGAGCGCGGCTGGCAGGCCGCTCTGTGGGGCAACTTCCGTCACGAAGAAGCGATCGTGCGCTGGGCCGGCATCGACGACGAAGACCTCTTCGCCACGGTCTTGATCGGCCGGGCCGACGGCAACGACGTGGCGTCATCCTCACTCGCGCGCGACGTCCCGAGTCGCGAGTCGCGCGTGCGGATCGTCGAGAACTAGTCGCGCGCCTCTTCGGCGACGGCCTCGAGGAACTCGACGATCGTTCGCGCACTGAAGGCCGTGGCGCCCTTCGTCGTGTAGCCGCGACTCGCGTCTGCTCGCCCGGGGCCGGCGATGTCGAGGTGCGCCCACGGGCGTCCGTCCGTGAAGCTTCTGGAGAATCAACGCGGCCGTGATCATCGCCCCGTTGCCGGGTCGTCCGATATTGCTGCATGTCGGCGACCTCGGACTCGAGCGCCGCTTCGTAGCTCTCAAAGAGCGGCATACGCCAGAGCAACTCGCCGCTTCGCGCACTCGCGATGGCGAAGTAGTCGGCCAACTCGTCGGTCGACGTGAAGATCGCGCCGACTTCGTCGCCGAGGGCGACGCGCTGGGCGCCGGTCAACGTCGCGACGTCGATGATCGCGTCGGGATTCGCCTCCACAGCGAGGCTGAGTCCGTCGGCGAGGATGAGTCGACCTTCGGCGTCGGTGTTGAGCACTTCGATGGTCATGCCGTTACGGATCGTGAGGACGTCGCCGGGCTTGGTCGCGCGGTCACTCGGAAGGTTCTCAGTCATCGGGGCGATAGCCGTGATCTTCACCTCGAGCGCGAGGCGGCTCGCGATCGAGATCGCCGCCATGCACGATCGCGGCGCCGGCTCATGTCGGTCTTCATCGTCATCATGCCTTCGCCGGTCTTGAGCGAGAGTCCGCCGGAGTCGAACGTGACGCCCTTGCCGACGAGCGCGATGTGCGGGCAGTTCGACGTCGGGGTTCGGGTCGTAGGTGGCGTAGACGAGGCGACAGGGCTGGGCCGAACCCTCGCCCACGCCCAAGAGCCCCCGAGGCGTTCTTCGCGGATCCGCGGTTCGGTCCAGATCTCGACGTGACGTGCTCGTCGTCGTCCAGACGCGACTGGACCTGACGGGCCAACTCCTTGGGCGCCATGGAGCCGGCGGGCGTGTCGACGAGGTACTTGGCCCAGTTGACGCCACTCGCGATGGCTTCGCCTCGCCGGGCGCCCTCGGTGACGTCGTCGTGGGTCTCGACCGACGGCAGCGGTGAACCGAGCGGGACGACGTCGAAGGTCGTCGTCGCGTCGCCCTGTTTGTACTTGTAGGACGCGAGCAGCGCGCCGCTGACGAGTGCTTGGGCCGCGTCGAGGGGATCGTCGATGCCGTCGGTCGGCAAGAAGAAGCGCCACCGATTCGTCCTTGGCGCAGCGCGCCGCGCGCGGCACCCGCGAGTCGGTACCCCTCGAGTGAGTTGTACGTCGAGCCGAGGCTCACGAACGCGACGTTCGTGTCCTTGAACGTTCGCAGCACCGTGACACTGCCGGCATCGGGTTTGAGACCCTGCTTGGCGCACCACTCCTTGGAGAGGGTGCGCGGGATGCTCTGTCCGCCGAGGCTCTCGGGCACCGATTCGGCCACGAACGCTGCTCCGTCATCGAAGACGACGGGCACGACCACGGTCGGCTGCGCCGCGGCCTCGGCCGACGTGGCGATGCGAGCTGAGCGGGCCATGCAGTCTCTCCTAGTGATGGATTCGTGACGGTGCGGTGTATGTGACGCCTTCAGCGAAGCGGGCCATCGTCCACACGAGGTCACTGAGTCTATTGAGATAGGCGACGACGAACGAATCCTCGAGCGGATAGCCCACCGCGACGCGTTCGGCGCGACGGATAACGGTGCGCGCTACATCGAGCGCCGCCGAGAGTTGATTCTCGCCGGCACGACGAACTCCTTGGGCATCTCGATGTCTTCGGAGAGTGCGTCGATCTCGGTCTCGAGGCGCGCGATCATCTCGGTCGGTCACGAGTGACTTCGCGGCGGCGAGCTTGTGACGGTTGTCGGGCGACGTCGCGACTTCGGCCATCAGGACCCAGAGGTCTCGTTCGACCGCTGATCAGGAGTTCGTTCGAGTCGTGATCCCGGCTCGCTCAGCGAGCGCGCCCACTCCGAGCGACGCCTGCGCTTCATCGACTGCGCCGTTCACGTCGATCTGATCGGAACTCTTGCTCGCGCGACCGCCGAAGTAGAGACCGGTCGTGCCGTCGTCACCGTCGCGCGTGTAGATCTTCACTGTCGCAGCGTAGTGATTAATGGCCGTGTGCAGGTTAGCCTGATGAGTCAATGGAGTCCCCGCGCGTCCGCCCTTCGCTCGACCCGAGCGCGAACGACGCCGTACCTCGCGGCACTGCGCGAACGCGTCCTCATCTACGACGGCGCGACGGGCACGAACTTGCAACTGCAGGATCTGCACGCCGATGACTTCGGCGGCGCGGCCCTCGAAGGATGCAACGAGATCCTCGTCGTCACCAAACCCGACGCCGTCGAGGCGCTGCACCGCTCGTTCTTGGACGTCGGCGTCGACGTCATCGAAACGGACTCCTTCGGTGCGTTCTCGGTCGTGCTCGACGAGTACGGAATCGCCGATCGCTCCTTCGAACTCGCAATGGTGTCGGCCGCAGATCGCGCGACGCGTCGCTGACGAGTACGCCAGTCCCGACTCGCCGCGCTTCGTCGGCCGGCTCGATGGGACCGGGCACGAAGTTCCCTTCGTTCGGTCAGATCACCTACGACGACCTCTCGGCCAGTTATGAAGAGATGGCGTTCGGACTCCTTGAAGGCGGCGTCGACCTACTTGATCGTCGAGACGATCTACGACCTGCTTTCGGGCAAGGCCGCGATCGCCGCCTGTCACCGCGCGATGGTGCGACACGGACGCGTCGTGCCGATCCAGGCCCAGGTCACGATCGAACTAACCGGACGGATGCTGCCCGGCACCGAGATCGGCGCGGCCATCACGGCGCTGCAGTCCGCTGGGCATCGACGTGCTCGGACTCAACTGCGCGACGGGTCCGGTCGAGATGTACGAGCCGTTGCGCAACCTGCCGAGTCCTCGCCGATGCCGCTGTCGTGCCTACCGAACGCCGGACTGCCGAGCGTGGTCAACGGCAAGATGCACTACGACCTCACGCCCGAACGAGCTCGCCGAACACCTGATCGAAGTTCGTGACCGAGTACGGCGTCCAAGCCGTCGGCGGATGTTGCGGCACGACGCCCGAACACATGGCGCACGTCATCGAAGCGGTCCGCGGGCGCTTCACGCCGGCCGAACGCTCACCGGTGCTGGAGCCCGCGGTCGCGTCGATCTACTCGGCGACGAAGTACCAACAGGACCGATCGGTGCTGCTGGTCGGCGAACGCACCAACGCGAACGGTTCGAAGAAGTTCCGCGACGCCATGCTCGAGGGTGACTGGGACACGTGCGTCGGGATGGCGCGCGATCAGATCAAAGAGGGCGCGCACATCCTGGACGTCTGCGTGGACTACACGGGGCCGACGGCGTGGCGGACATGAACGAACTCATGAGTCGATTGGCCACGCAGTCGTCGGTGCCCATCATGGTCGACACGACCGAGACCAAGGTCGCGCGCGCGGCGCTCACGTGGCTCGGCGGCAAGTCAATGCTCAACTCGGTGAACCTCGAAGAGGGCGACGGCCCGGGAACGCGCCTCGACGGATTCCTCACGCTCGCCGCGCGAGTTCGGTGCGCCATTGTCGCGACCTGCATCGACGAAGAGGGACAGGCGCGCACCGCCGAGTGGAAGGTGCGAGCGGCGCGCGCCATCACCGAACTCGCGGTCTATCGCTACGGCCTCGACCGCCAGGACATCTTCATCGACACCGCTCGCGCTGCCGCTCTCGACGGGATGGTCGAGTCGCGCCGTGACGGCATCGAGACGATCGAGGCGATTCGGCGGATCAAGGCCGAACTGCCGGGCGTGCGCACGATCCTCGGACTCTCCAACATCTCCTTCGGACTCAACCCGCGGCGCCCGCCAAGTGCTCAACAGCGTCTTCCTGCACGAGTGTTCCGATGCGGGACTGGACGCCGCGATCGTGCACGCGTCCAAGATCTTGCCCCTCGATCGAATCGACGAAGAGGCGCGACGAGTCTGCCTCGACCTCATCTACGACCGTCGCAGCGACGACTACGACCCCCTCAAGGTGCTCCTCGGCCTCTACGAAGGTGTCTCGACGTCCAGCGCAGCGCCACCAGTTCGCTCGACGACCTCGAACTGCGCGACCGGCTGCGCCGACGCATCATCGACGGCGCGCGCGTCGGGCTCGAGGATCGACCTCAACGCCGCGATGGCCGAAGGCATGGCCCGCTCGACATCGTCAACGACATGCTGCTCGACGGCATGCGCGAGGTCGGCGACCTGTTCGCCATCGGGCGAGATGCAGCTGCCGTTCGTGCTGCCAGAGCGCCGAGACGATGAAGTCAGCGGTCGCTTACCTCGAGCCCTACATGGAAAAGAGTCGACCAGGGTGGGCGCGGGCGAGTCGTGCTCGCAACCGTGAAGGGCGACGTACACGACATCGGCAAGAACCTCGTCGACATCATCCTCACCAACAACGGCTACGAGGTCTTCAACCTCGGCATCAAGGTCGGCGTCAACGAGATGTTGCAGCGCGATCGAAGAACATCAGGCCAACGCGCTCGGGCATGAGCGGTCTGTTGGTGAAGAGCACGCTGATCATGCGCGAGAACCTCGAGCTGATGAACGAGCGCGGCATGAGCCACGTCCCGGTCCTGCTCGGCGGCGCGGCGCTTGACGCGCACCTACGTCGAACGCGACCTGCGCCAGATCTACAGCGGTCGCCTCTTCTACGGCAAGGACGCCTTCGAGGGACTGCGCGTGCTCGATCGACTTGGGCGAACTGCGCACAGCGGTGACGAAGAGGACCCCTCCTTCGGTCGCGAGATCTCCGAGCGCAAGGTCCTTCGACGAATACGCGGCGACGCGGGCCGGCGCCCGAGGGACTGCCGAGTCGCAGTCCCGACGTCGACGACGACAATCCCCTGTTCACGCCACCGTTCCTCGGCAGCCGCGTCGCCAAGGGCATGTCGGTCGACGAGATCAGCGAGTACCTCAATCTGACCGCGCTCTTTCGCAACCAGTGGGGATTTCGGCCG
>CAVXRB010000025.1:0-54877 GCA_963764095.1 uncultured Acidimicrobiaceae bacterium
GCCATCGTCCTTCACTCGGAAACTGCGCAGGCCGTTCCGGCCGAGTTCGCTACTTGATGCCGGACTTGCTGTCGCAACTGCTGAGGGTGTCGAGTAGCGAACCGACGAGTTCGAGCTCACAGCGCGCCGGTCTCGACGGCGCGCGCGACGCGCAGTGCGCGGTCCGACGTCGCGCGTCCAGATCGGAGCCGACAGGCCGTACGGACCGTCATTGGCGATGCGGATCGCTTCGGCCTCGCTGGTAAGCGCAGCACCGAGACGACCGGACCGAAGATCCTCCTCGCGAAAGGCGCGGTCCGCGCCGTTCGGCCGACTCCAACACCGTCGGCGGGTACCGCAGCCGGGACCTGACGGCGCACTGCCTTTGAAGGCGACGGACTTCTCGTCGACGAAGGAGTCGACGCTCGTGCGCTGGCCGACCGAGATCAGAGGTCCCATCTCCTCGGCGCGCTCGTCGGCGGGATCGAGGACGCGGACTGCGACTTCGAGTAGTCTCCATGAAGCGCTCGTAGGCTGAGGACTCGACGAGAATCCTACAGCAGTCCTGGCCCCGCGTTGTCGAAGATGGCCGAGGGCGCGCCGGCCGCGTGCTCCAGGTCGCGTCGGCTCGTTGGCGCTCTTGCCGCCGAGTCGAGGGTGGACGCGCTTCACCTGCTCGGCGCAGCCGGCCATCACCTTCTTGCCCATGTCACTCGGAACCGGTGGAAAAGGACCTTGGCGCACGGCTTCGTGCGTGACGAAGCGCGCACAGCGACCACGCCGCCGTCGCCGGGCAGCACCAAGATGCCTCGGTAGTCCTGCTTCGAGTCCGAGTCCGGCGAGGCGGATCGCCGTGGAGCGGCGTCAGCGTCGCGGGCTTAAGTACGACGGTGTTGCCTGCCGCGAGCGCCGGCGCGCAACGCCCAGCCATGGTTTTCGGCATGGGAGTTTCCATGCACCTACGACGGCCACGACGGGCGCAGCGGTTCGTAGAAGGTGAGGTCGACTAACTGCGCCACCAACTGCTTGCCACGCTTCCCGGCGCCGAGTAGTACGCCAGAACATTGCACGTTTATGGGCGTTGCCGATGTGCTGTTCCGAGTCGGCGACCTCCAACTGCGCTAAACTCTTCGACGTGATCGCCGACGATCCGGGCGAAAGGGTCCGCAGCAGGCGCCCGGCGTGCGGGCGTGACGTCGCGCCATGCGGCGGCGGCCTTCGCGGCGCGCGCGATCGCGGCGTCAGTCGCTTTGAGGTCGCAACAGTTCGATCTCGGTGACTGGGGCCTCGTTCGTGGGATCCACGACGACAGCGTGCTCATAGTCGTTCGAAACCTCGGTAGCGCTCCCGGGTTCCCGCGGCGTTGAAGGCGTCGACCTCGACGCGCGCGGCGTGCACGTAGTGGTCGACGACTTCGTCTCCGAGGGCCGCGCGCGCCACGGTGCTCCGGCCCCGAGCAGCCTCTGTTGCTTGGAGTGTCGTCGGGACGTGCGCCAGGCCTCGTAGGCGTTGCCGATGAAGGCCGGCGGCAAGCAAATTGAGTTCGTCGTCCATGCCCTGCAACTGCCGGCGCGCGAGGTGGCGATCGCGAGATAGGGATTCACGTCACCGCGGGCATGCGCGGTACTCGAAGCGCAGTGACGGTCCGCGACCGATGATGCGGAACGCGCACGCTGCGGTTGTCTCGTGCTCCCAGAGCACGCGGTGGGCGCGAAGGAACCGGGTGATCAGCTGTTGATGTTCGGGGCCCAGACAGCCGAGAAGTCGCGCGAGTGGGCGAGCAGTCCCGCGAGGAAGTGCTCGAAGACCTCGGCAGAAGCCGTGTTGCTGTCGCCCGCGAAGACCGGCTGGTTGTCCTTGTCGCGCAGCGACAGGTGGACGGCGGCACGCAGTCGCCTCGCGTTGGTCGTACTTCGCCATGAAGGTGAGACCGACGCCCTCGGCCTCGCGATCTCCTTGGCACCCAGTTTGCAGACTGTGCAGCGTGTTCGCACTCTGAAGGCGACCTCGGCGTCCACCGAAGTTGACGCCCTCGACTCCACGACCGGGGCCGAGCGCATCGAGCGCCGGATGCGACCGAGGAGTGGTTCGATGCGCGAGGTCCCCAGCAACGTCGACGTTGACGGTTCACCGGCGTCATGTCGCGAGTGTCAGGCCTGTTCGTAGGTGTCCTCGAAGACGATCAACGAGTTCGGTGCCGGTGCCGGTCCAGCCGCGCTCGGTGAGCCGCTCGACTTGGGCGAGGGGCTTACCCGGGCGCGGCGACGCGCCACGGGGACTCCCTCCACGGTCTCGACGTCGGCGAAGATGATGACCGTCTTTTCGTGCACCAATCGGGTCGAGGAAAAATCGGGCTTGAACGCCAAGTCGCCGTAGCCGCTCACTGAGGTCAGGCCGAATCCATCGACGGTGCGCATGTTGATGTCGGAGGCGAGTAGGTAGCTGCAGCCTTCCACGACCGTCGGCCAACTCCTCGAAGAAGCACGTTGTGTCGAGGCGCTTGCCCTGCAACCGCCCCTGCATGTCGGTGATCGCGACGATGATGGTGTCGATCTCGCCGTCGATGGAGTCCGTCACGCGGGATCGTCTGCGCCGCTGTGCTCACGCAGTGCTCCTTGGATCGCCGACGCCCAATCGGACGAGACGGTTTTTCAATCTAGGTGTCGGCAGGCTACTCAAAGAACTATTCGAGCGTTTCCGACGCAACGCCCCGTCGCTCTCGAATCGATTGGCGAACGAAAGTGGGCCATCTTCCACGTCATTTGGTGAACGTCGCGTGACGTGTTCGGTCACGGTCGGCGATCGGACGCGCTTGGTGCACATGTTCGTCAGGACGAAACGAATCCACGATGCGTATCTCGGTTCAACTTTAGCAGCGTGAACACATTTTGCGGTGCTCGCCGTTCTCAAAAGTCCTATATCTCGCTCAATGTATAGGCCATTTCGAATCGAGGGGCATTCTCCGTGTCTCCGACGAAAGCTGTCACCATTGCCCAGCGCGGACGAAGTGCATGAGCAGCGATTGCATCAGATGGGCTACGCCCGACAGTTCCATCGAGGCATGAGGAGGCTCAACCTCGCCATCTCCTTATGATCATCTCGATCTGTCGGGGACGTCACCCGTACTCACGGTGGACACCCCCGCCGACGATGATCTGGGGCTGGGCCGTCGTCGGTGGACTCTCGTGCGGTGGCTCCACGGCCAGACTTGCTCTGCGTTCCCGATGGCGGTGGTCTGTACTACTTTGGTGGAGGTTGGCGCCGGGTAATAGTGGGCGCATCCGTGGTGGTCGATGGGCCTGTTTACCTGCTGGTCTAGGTCGCCGACCAGGCCGCGGGGTAATCAACTTGGCTGCGCCTTCTCGGCTGAGTTCATCTTCCTGGGGCAACGTGTTCGGTGGATGCACGAACCGCTACGTCGTGCTGCGTACTGCTGATCTTGCTGTTGATCCAAGGACTCATCAATACCTTCGGCGTCAACATCGTCGCCCTCTTCAACAAGGTCTCGGTCTGGTGGCACCTGGTGGGCGTCGCGGTCATCGTGGTGCTCCTCTTCATCGCGCCGCACTCGCACAGCCACCGAGGCGGGGAGCTTCCTCGGCTTCGGTGGCTTTGACGCCTTCAGGGCTCTCGGTTCTTCCACGTTCTTCCTGCTCGGACTGCTCGTCGCCCAGTAGACCTTCACCGGGTACGACGCCTCGGGCGCACGCGGACGCAAGAGACGCTCAACTCCTCGTGCAAGGGGATCGTGACCTCGATCTGGGGTGTCGCGTGGATCGCCGGCTTCGTGCTCATCGGCGTCAGTGCCGCCATCCCTCACTTCGGACACGGACTCGTGGTGAACATCGCCGGGACGAAGTACAACTCCTATGACTTGTTCGCGGGTGGGGCTCCGCCGGGCAATATCTTCGTCTACGCCACCGGCAAGGTCCTCGGAGAACTACTGGTCCTGGTCCTCGTGATCGGGGCGCAGTTCTTCTGCGGGATCGCGTCGATCACCGCGAACTCGAGGATGATCTCTATGCTTCTCGCGTGACGGAGCGTTCCCTTCTCCAACTACTGGCACCACGTCAGCAAGAAGCGTCGCGTTCCGGTTCACTCGGTGTGGTTCGGCGCCGTGGGTGCCTTCATCTTGGTGACGCCGGCATGCACGTGCCGGCGCGACGGGTGGCGTCCACGTGTGCTGCTATGTCCATCGCGGTCATCGGACTGACGTCGCCTATCTGATCTCCGGCTTCCTCCGTCGGATCAATGTGGCAAGGCATTCTCACCCCCGGTCTGTCCGTGGAAGCCTCGGCTGCTTTGCTACTCTTCGGATCATCTGGGTCGTCTTCATCTGCGTCTTGTTCATGCTCCCTACGGAGCCTGGCGTGAATGCTCACTCGTTCAACTACACGCCCTTCGCGGTTGTTGCTGCTGATCGGCTTTGCTGGGGCATCTGGTACGCCGTGTCGGCGTGCCCTGGTGGTTCAAGGGGACCGAGGGCACGCCAGAAGAGTTGGCCCGCTATTTGAACACCAAGTTGACATTCTAGTCCTCACGGCGTTCCCGTCATCACTCGAGAACTCTTCGGCGACGACGGGGACGCGTCGCGTTCGCGCAACCACCTGAGGAGTCACGTGACATCGGTTGGAAGCATTTGAAGAAAGTGAACTCGTGTTGGCGCGATCTCGCCGACGTACTTTCGTCGGCATCGCGCGTGTCCTGCTCTACGGTCCCTCGGGGGCTGGGTAGGGCCTATGTGCATGGCATCACGGGGTCGGCAACGTACCGTCCGACGGCTCTGCACCGAGGACGACGTCCGGCGAGATCACCCGCACGTGGATGCCGGTGGGTGCTGGAGCTGGCGCGGAGGGTCTGGCCAGCGCCTGGTGTGGTGCTGGGGTGGGGCTCGGCCAACGGTCGTCGTCGACGAGGTCTGCAACGGCGTCCGGTGATGCGCTGAGCAGGCCGCTGGCGATGACCGATTCCCCCAACGGCGCGTCGGCAAATCCCAGACCGAGCGAGTGGTCTACCTGACCGAGCTCCCTCGCTGATGACGATGGAATGTTGATGACCTCGACGACATCGCGCCCTCGTTGCGCGACCTGTTTCCGGTGGAGTCCGGCGCCTCGGCCGTCGCCCTCCTAGCGCCAACCCTTCGCGCCCCGGCGCTTGCCGGGTCACCGGACCGGGCGAGCCGGCGGGTCTCGCTGCCGAGTTCTACGCCTTCGACGAACTTCGTCGGCACCTCGGGTCCCTCGCGCGCGCGGCCAGCTTGGTCTTTGGTGCGACGCCTCGACGAGCGGCTGCTTGATCGTTAGCTGTTCGCGGCTATCGCGTGAGCGACGTTGTCCACCCGGGAGTTGGTGACCGGTCGCGAAGATGCTTTCGGTGACGCGCCGTGGACCGTCACACTGGGTACGACGCGCCGGGGCGAGGCGAGAACCTTACCCAACCGCAGCGGGTCTCGGAGGTCCCGCTCGGGAATTCCACGCGACCTCACGTGTCGTTCGAGCACACCGAATAGGGACGCGCGCGCGTCAGTCCGCATCTCAAGCTGACCTTGCTCGGCGCGCTCGATGAGATGGCGCCACGGGCGTTGGAGTGCGCCGAGGAACTTCGCATCAATTCGCTGATCGCGCGTTTGCACTTTGACGTCGCTGGGCTGCGCCATGGATCTGAGAGGGAAGGGTGCAAGAACCGGATCGCCGAGGAGCGGCGACTGGTCCGAGGCGATCTGCTTTTTGATGGCCGTCCTCGGCACCGGGGGAGAGAAGGAGTTCCTCGCCGGTATCCGCCAGGTCGAGCCAACGTGGATGTCGGGGTTGCGCGCCGTGCGTATAAGCGGGCCCTCGACGTTGATGAACGCCTCCTCGAACGCGGCACTCGGTGCCACGCGCCTCAACGACGAGCAACTGCCCAGTGGCTACGCGAACGCCACCGTGGCGCTCGCGCGGATCTTGACGTAGTCGATGGCTGCGCGGCCACCGACGAACGCTGAGGAACTGCGCTCCTTTCGTTGATCCCTCGAACCCGGTGGTCGGAGGCCGCCGACCGGGCGATTCGCTGCGCTCAAGTTCGACGCCTCGTCGATGTCCATTGATCCGGACTGGTCGATGATCACGAGACCGCCGTGGAACGAGGCGCGTCGAGCGAACGCTCGCCTTCGTTCGTCGGTGAGGAGGCGACTCGGATAACGCATCGTCGCACCGCTGGTGCTCGCCCGGGCGCGACGCAGTCCGGCACTCCTCGGCCGCGGTGACATCAACATCGCGTCGTCGAACTTGAGCGCAGCGAATCGCCCGGTCGGCGGCCTCCGACCACCGGGTTCGAGGGATCGACGAAAGGAGCGCAGTTCCTCAGCGTTCGTCGGTGGCCGCGCAGCCATCGACTGCGTCAAGATCCGCGCGAGCACGACGGTGGCGTTCGCGTAGCCACTGGGCAGTTGCTCGTCGTTGAGGCGCGTGGCACCGAGTGCCGCGTTCGAGAGGGCGTTCATCAACGTCAGGGCCCGCTTACGCACGGCGCGCAACCCCGACATCCACGTCGGCTCGACCTGGCGGATACCGGCGAGGAACTCCTTCTCTCCCCCGGTGCCGAGGACGGCCATCAAAAAGCAGATCGCCTCGGACCAGTCGCCGCTCTCGGCGATGCGTCTTGCACCGTTCTTCTCCGATCCATCACGCAGCAGCGCGACGTCGAAGTCCAAACGCGCGATCAGCGAATTGATGCGGAGTTCCTCGGCGCACTCCAACGCCCGTGGCGCCATCTCATCGAGCGCGCCGACGTGTTCGATGCGATGCGGACTGACGCGCGCGTGCATGAGTTCGTGTGCTCGAACGACGCGTGAGGTCGCGTCGAGTCCGAGCGGGACCTCCAATATCCGCTCGGTCAGGTTGCAGCTCGCCTCGCCCCGGCGCGTCGTACCCAGTGTGACGGTCCACGGCGCGTCACCGAAACCATCTTCGCGACCGGTCACCAACTCCGGGTGGACGACGTCGCTCACGCGATAGCCGCGATGGCTAACGCATCGAGCACACTTGTCGAGGCGTCATCGCCGAAGACCAACTGCGCCGCGCGCGCCGACCCGAGGTGCCGACGAAGTTCGTCGAAGGCGTAGAAACTGCGCAGCGAGACCCGCCGGCTCGCTGGTCCGAGTGACCCGGCGAGCGCCGGGGCGCGAAGGTCGGCGCTGAGACTCGCGAGGGCCGAGGCGTGCGGCCGGTCGACGCGGATGCTCACCGGAAAACGGTCGCGCAACGAGGGCGCGATGTCGTCGAGGTCGTCGACGTTCGTCGTCATCACGACGGAGAACTGGGGACCGGGTCGGACCCACTCGCTGGTCTCGGGGTTGCGCCAACGCGCCGATTCGGGGGAATCGGTCATCGCCAGCAGCGTGCTCAGCGCATCGCCGGACGCCCGGTCGACCTCGTCGACGACGAGACGTCCGCCGAGCCCGCCCGCACCACGCCAGGCGCGAATCGCCGGACCCTCGCGCCACTCCCAGCGATTCTCGCCCACCGGCATCCACGTGCCGGTGATCTCACCGGACGTCAGGTCCTCGGTGCAGACCAGTCGCTCCGACGGTACGTTGCCGACCCCGTGATGCAGTGCGGCGTAGGTCTTACCCGTGCCCGAGGGACCGTAGAGCAGGACACGCGCGATGCCCGACGAAAGTACGTCGGCGAGATCGCGCCAACACGAGTTCGCTTCTTCAAACGCTTCGACCGATGTCACGTGACTCCTCAGATGGGAGTTGGACAACGGTCGCGCGAACGCGACGCGTCCCCGTCATCACCGAAAGTATCTCGGGTGATGACGGGGACGCCGTGAGAACTAGATACTCAGCTCGTGTTCGATCGCGGCCAACTCTTCTGGCGTGCCCTGGATCTTCGGACCCTTGAACCACCGGCGCGCCGACACGGCGTACCAGATGCCCGCGAAGCCGATCACGGCGACGACCGCGAAGGGCGTGTAGTTGAACGAGTCGGCGTTCACATCGAGCCTCGGTCGGGAGCATGAACAAGACGCAGATGAAGACGACCCAGATGATGGCGATCCAGCCGAAGAGCGGGACCGAAGCGGCCGAGCTTCCACGGACCCGGGGTGAATGCCTTGCCGTTGATCCGACGGAGGAAGACCGGGATCAGATAGGCGACGTAGAGTCCGATGACCGCGATCGACGTCACGGCCGCGTAGGAGACGCCACCCGTCGCGCCGGGCAGCAGCGCCGGCGTCACCAAGATGAAGGCACCCACGGCGCCGAACCACGCCGAGTGAACTGGAACGCGACGCTGCTTGCTGACGTGGTGCCAGTAATTGGAGAAGGGAACCGCGCCGTCACGCGAGAAGGCGTAGATCATCCTCGAGTTCGCGGTGATCGACGCGATCCCGCAGAAGAACTGCGCCCCGATCACGACCAGGACCAGTAGTTCTCCAAGGACCTTGCCGGTGGCGTAGACGAAGATATTGCCCCACGGAACCCCACCCGCGAACGAGTCGTAGGAGTTGTACTTCGTCCCGGCGATGTTCACCACGAGTCCGTGTCCGAAGTGAGGGATGGCGGCACTGACGCCGATGAGGAGCACGAAGCCGGCGATCCACGACACCCAGATCGAGGTCACGATCCCCTTGGGGCCCGAGACCGCGGCATTGAGCGTCTCTTCGGTCACGTGCGCCGAGGCGTCGTACCCGGTGAAGGTGTACTGGGCGACGAGCAGTCCGAGCAGGAAGACGTAGAACGGGACCTCGAAGCCGGAGAGGCCCTTGAAGGCGTCAAAGCCACCCGAGCCGAAGAGGAAGCTGCCGCCCTGGTGGCTGTGCGAGTGCGGCGCGATGAAGAGGAGCACCACGATGACCGCGACGCCCACCAGGTGCCACCAGACCGAGACCTTGTTGAAGAGGGCGACGATGTTGACGCCGAAGGTGTTGATGAGTCCTTGGATCAACAGCAAGATCGCCGTCAGCAGCACGACGTAGCGGTTCGTCGTCCACGACGCGTTCCCCGAGACGAGGAAGATGAACTCGCCGACCGAGAAGGCGCAGCCGAAAGTGATACCCGCGGTGACGGCGACCTGACCCAGCAGGTTGAACCAGCCCGTGAACCACGACCAGATGGGGCCACTATTACCGGGCGCCAACTTCGCCGACCAGTAGTACAGACCACCGGCCGTCGGGAACGCGGAGCAGATCTCGGCCATCGAGAGGCCCGCGAACAGCACGAGTCCACCGACGACGGCCCAGCCCCAGATCATCGTCGGCGGTCCACCGTGGTTGAGTCCGTAGGAGTACAGGGTGAGACATCCCGACAGGATCGAGATGATCGTGAAGGAGATGGCGAAGTTCGAGAACCTGCTCATGCCTCGATGGAGCTCTTGGGCGTAGCCCATCTGATGCAATCGCTGCTCATCGCTCGTCGCGCTGGGTGCGATGGTGACGCTTTCGTCGGACACGGACAATCCCCCTCGATTCAAATGGCCTATACCATTGAGCGAGATACTAGGACTTTTGAGAACGGCGAGCACCGCAAAATGTGTTCACGCTATTAAAAGTCAAACCGAGGGATTGCGCCGTCGTCGATTCGTTTCGTCCTGACGAACATGTGCACCAACGTGCTCGCCCGATCGCCGACCGTGGCGTTGAACACGTCACGCGACGTTCACCAAATGACGCTCGATCACGTGGAGGTCGGCCACTTCGTTCGCCAATCGATTCGAGAGTGACGGGGCGTTCATCTCAGAAACGCTCGATCGTTCTTTGAGTAGCCTCGACACCTAGATTGAAAAACCGTCTCGTCAGCGCTGATTGGGCGTCGGCGATCCAAGGAGCACTCGTGAGCACACACAACGCCGGGCGACCATCGCGTGACGAACTCGTCGCGCTGGTCGAAGCGGGCGAGATCGACACCATCATCGTCGCGATCACCGACATGCAGGGGCGGTTGCAGGGCAAGCGCCTCGACGCGACGTACTTCTTCGAGGAGTTGGCCGACGGTGTCGTGGAAGGCTGCAGCTACCTACTCGCCTCCGACGTCGACATGCGCACCGTCGATGGATTCGCCCTGACCTCGTGGGAGCGCGGCTACGGCGACTTGGCGTTCAAGCCCGATTTCTCCTCGACCCGACTCGTGCCGTGGCACGAAAAGACGGTCATCATCTTCGCCGACGTCGAGACCGTGGAGGGAGTCCCCGTGGCGCCGTCGCCGCGCCAGATCCTCCTCGCCCAAGTCGAGCGGCTCACCGAGCGCGGCTGGACCGGTATCACCGGCACCGAACTCGAGTTCATCGTCTTCGAGGACACCTACGAACAGGCCTGGGACGCGGGCTACCGCGACATGACGCCGGTGAACCAGTACAACGTCGACTACTCGATCCAGGGGACCTCGCGCATCGAACCACTCCTCGGTCGCATCCGGCGCTCGATGCGCTCGGCCGGAATGGTCGTGGAGTCGGTCAAGGGCGAGTGCAACTTCGGTCAACACGAGGTCGCCTTCAAGTACGACACGCTGGTGGAGAAGTCCGACGAGCACAGTCTGTTCAAACTGGGTGCCAAGGAGATCGCGGCCCAAGAGGGCGTCAGTCTCACCTTCATGGCGAAGTACGACCAACGCGAAGGCAACTCGTGCCACATCCACCTGTCGCTGCGCGACAAGGACAACCAGCCGGTCTTCGCGGGCGACGGCGAACACGGCTTCTCCGAGGTCTTCGAGCACTTCCTCGCGGGACTGCTCGCCCACTCGCGCGACTTCTCGGTGCTGTTGGCCCCGAACATCAACAGCTACAAACGCTTCGTCGCCGGTTCCTTCGCGCCCACCGCGCTGCTCTGGGGACACGACAACCGCACGTGCGCGTTCCGCGTCGTCGGTCACGGACCGTCACTGCGCTTCGAGTGCCGCATCCCCGGCGGTGACGTGAATCCCTATCTCGCGATCGCCGCCCTCGTCGCGGCCGGACTGCAGGGCATCGACGACAAACTCGTACTGCCGCCGGCCTTCGTCGGCAACGCCTACGAGGCCGACTCGGCGCACGTCCCGACGACGCTCGCCGAAGCGACGGAGCTCTTCGACCAGAGCCTCGTGGCGCGCGCGGCCTTCGGGGACGAAGTCGTCGACCACTACGTGCACGCCGCGCGCGTCGAGGTCGACGCCTTCAACGCCGCGGTCACCGACTGGGAGCGCTACCGAGGTTTCGAACGACTATGAGCACGCTGTCGGTCGTCAATCCCGCGAACGAGGCCCCGGTCACCGAGATCGAACTGTTCGACCTCGAAGCGACCGACGCCGCGATCGCGCGCGCCGCGAAGGCCGCCGCCGCATGGCGCGACGTCACGCCCGCACGCCGGGCGCATCTGCTGCGACATTCGCCCGGATCGTCGGCGATCACGTCGAAGAGTTAGCGCAGTTGGAGGTCGCCAACTCGGGACACACCATCGGCAACGCCCGGTGGGAGGCCGAGAACGTTCGCAACGTTCTGGCGTACTACTCCGGCGCGCCGGAACGTCACAGCGGCAAGCAGATCCCCGTCGAGGGTGGTGTCGACCTCACCTTCTACGAACCGCTCGGCGTCGTGGGCATCATCGTGCCGTGGAACTTCCCCATGCCGATCGCTGGCTGGGGCTTCGCGCCGGCGCTCGCGGCCGGCAACACCGTCGTACTTAAGCCCGCGACGCTGACGCCGCTCACGGCGATCCGCCTCGCCGAACTCGGACTCGAAGCGGGACTGCCCGAGGGCGTCTTCCAGGTGCTGCCCGGCGACGGCGGCGTGGTCGGCTGGCGCTTCGTCACGCACGAAGCCGTGCGCAAGGTCTGTTTCACCGGTTCGAGCGATATGGGGAAGAAGGTGATGGCCGGCTGCGCCGAGCAGGTCAAGCGCGTCACCCTCGAGCTCGGCGGCAAGAGCGCCAACGTCATCTTCGCCGACGCGGACCTGGAGCGCGCCGCGGCCGGCGCGCCCTCGGCCGTCTTCGACAACGCGGGCCAGGACTGCTGCGCTCGTTCGAGGATCCTCGTCGAGTCCTCGGCCTACGAGCGCTTCATGGAGCTCTTCGAAGTCGCCGTGAAGAACTTCCGCGTCCTCGATCCCGCCGACGAGCGCGCCGAGATGGGACCTCTCATCTCGGCCGGCCAGCGCACGAGCGTCGACTCCTTCGTCGACGAGAAGTCCGTCGCCTTCAAGGGCAGTGCGCCGTCAGGTCCCGGCTACTGGTACCCGCCGACGGTGTTGGAGTCGACCGACGGCACGGACCGCGCCTTTCGCGAGGAGATCTTCGGTCCGGTCGTCTCGGTGCTGCGCTTTACCAGCGAGGCCGAGGCGATCCGCATCGCCAATGACAGTCCGTACGGCCTGTCGGGCTCGATCTGGACGCGCGACGTCGGACGCGCACTGCGCGTCGCGCGCGCCGTCGAGACCGGCGCGCTGTCGGTCAACTCGAACTCGTCGGTTCGCTACTCGACGCCCTTCGGCGGCTTACAAGCAGTCCGGCATCGGTCGCGAACTCGGCCCAGACGCCCTGCGCAGCTTCAGTGAAGAGAAGAACGTGTTTATTTCAACGGAGGAATGATGGGGCGTTTGGACAACAAGGTGACGGTCATCACGGGTGCCGCGAGCGGCATCGGTCGAGCGACGGCCCGGCGCTTCGCCGCCGAGGGCGCGAAGGTCGTCGTGGCCGACTTCGACGACCAACACGGTCCTGAGGTCGCCGACGAGATCGGCGGGCTCTTCGTTCAGGTGAACGTCGCCGACGAGGCCAGCGTGGTCGCGATGTACGACAAGACCGTCGAGGCCTACGGCGGCATCGACGTACTCTTCAACAACGCCGGTATCTCGCCGGCCGACGACGATTCGATCCTCACGACCGGCCTCGAGGCCTGGAAGCGAGTTCAGGACGTCAACCTGACGTCGGTCTACCTGTGCTGCAAGTACGGCATCCCGCACCTGCAGAGGCGCGGCGGCGGATCGATCATCAACACGGCCTCCTTCGTCGCGGTCCTCGGCTCGGCGACGTCACAGATCTCCTACACCGCCTCCAAGGGCGGCGTGCTCGCGATGAGTCGTGAGCTCGCGGTCCAGTTCGCGCGCGAGAAGATCCGCGTGAACGCGCTGTGTCCGGGACCGGTCAACACGCCACTGTTGATCGAACTTTTCGCGAAGGACCCCGAGCGCGCCGCACGCCGTTTGGTGCACGTGCCCATGGGACGCTTCGGCGAACCCGAGGAGATCGCCAACGCGGTCTTGTTCCTCGCGAGTGACGACGCCTCGTTCGTCACCGCGACGACGTTCATGGTCGACGGCGGCATCCACGGGGCCTACGTCACGCCGCTCTAGTCGCGACCGACTCGGGTCATTTACTCTGGTTCGCTAGTGCGCCACCACTCGCGCACGATGACCTGCACCGTGGCCGCCATAGGCACCGCGAGCAGGACCGCCACGAAGCCGCCCGCGAGACCCGCGACCCACGCGCCGAGATCGGCGCCGATCAAGACCGACACGAACACGAGCAGCGGATTGATCTTCACCGTGCGACTCATGACGATCGGGTTCAGGACGTGATTCTCGACCTGGGTGTAGATGAGAAAGACGATGAGCGTCACGATGCCGGCGGGGAGCGAGTGCGCGAAGGCGAAGAGGACGGTCGGGACGCCGGCCAAGGCGCCGCCGATCGTCGGCAAGAAGTCGACGAGGGCCACCCACAGCGCCCACAAGAACGCGTACGGCACACCCATGATCAGCAACGTGACGAAGACGACGAGTCCCGCGGCGATCGACGTCATCATGTCGCCGAGCACGTAGCCCGAGACCGAGCGCGAGATGATTCGACCGATGTGTCGGTAGCGCTTGGCGCGCTCGACTGAGACCATCTTGGAGAGCGACCGACGGATCTTCGGCGCCTCGATCAACAACAAGATGACGAACGTGAATATCGCGATCAGCGAGAGCACCGCCGACAGCGCACCCTTGCCGAGCGCGAGCGCCGGCTTACTGAGTCCGGACGCGAGCGACGTCAGATGACTCGAGTTGCGCTTCACCCACGATTCCACGTGGTACTTGCGAAAGAGTCGACCGATCCATCCCTTACCGTGCTGGGCCTGGCGGACGTAGCCGGGCAAGGCATGCGCGAAGTGTGTGAGGCCGTTGATCAGTGGGTAGCCGAAGAGGACGGCGAGACCCAAGAAGACCAGGAGCGCCACGAAGGTCACGATGGCGACCGCTCCCCCGCGACGCTTGATTCGCCAATGCTGGAGCGAGACGACGATCGGGTTCAGTATCAGCGCGACGAAGCCGCCGACGAGACCGAGCAGCAGGAGATCTCTCAGGTGATAGATCACTTGACCCGAGAGGTAGACGCCGGCGACGGTGAAGACCGCGAAGAGGATCGTCAGCACCGGTACCGAGTTGCCGTCGGCCTTGGCGAGGATCCGTCGCCGACGGGTCTCGGGAACCTCTTCTTCCTCGGGCTCGACGTCCGCGGGCTTCGGCCGCGGCGTCCGTCTTACGGGCACGTGGCGAGCCGGAGGGCGTCGGCGACCTCGACGAGGAATCGCGCCGCTCCGTCAATGTACGGGTCGCCGGAGAACATCCCGTCATGCTAATCAATGGTCCTGCGAGCGCCCGGCTTCGCGCCAAGAACAACTTTCGTCGTGACTCCTCGTGACAGACTGGACGTCGTGAGGGCGCTGTGAACGACGAATCATTCGAATACAAGATTTTCATCGACACGACAGCCAAACGACTATGGCGTGCCTTGACCGACCCGACGAAGACCAAGAAATGGTGGAACATATCGCTGATCTCGGACTGGAAGGTCGGTTCGACGGTGGACGTGCGGATGGGACACCTCACCATCCGTGATCCCGAGCAGATCGTTCTCGAGTCCGATGCACCCTCTCGTCTCGTCTACACCTGGCACACCTTCACGCCAGAGTGGGCTAGTGCCAACGGCTACGGCGAAGAAGACCGATTGAAGTTCGCCAACGAGGCGCGATCGAAGGTCGCCTTCGACATCGAGAAGGTGAACGGCGTGATCCGCCTCAGCGTCCTGCACGACGGGTTCGAATCGGGCAGCGTGGTCATCGAAGCGATTCGCGAAGGCTGGCCGCCGCTCCTGTCGAGCCTCAAGACGTTCCTGGAGACCGGTGAACCGCTCGACTTCGCGATGTGATCCCCGCTCGCGCGACGTCGTCTATGTGACGATGACCTTGAGAGTCCACAGCAGCGCCAAATCAGGACAGGCGACGCCTGGTTTGCAGTAGACCGTGCCGGTCGTGCGGATCGTGGCGCGACCAACGGCCGCCGCGTGCAACGTGATGGCGTCGACACCCATCGAACCGTGAGCGATCTTGGTTACGACGACGTCTTTAGAGTTACTGCGCGGATCGCCCCAGCGAAAGCCCGAACGCAGCTTGATACGGGCGTTGACCCCGACCTTCATCGAGATCACGCAGATGGATCCGGAGGCGTTGATGTGGACCTTCGGGTTCGCCACCACTCCGCAGCGCTGCGCGCTCGACAGTGTGGTCGTGGTGACCGACGCTCCGGCACTCGACACCGACGGCACGAGGAATGCCAACGCGAGCGTCGAAATAATCAGGGGGCGCCGGAGAAAGGCACCCTCGGTTCCCTTCATCTCACCATCCTCCCATCCGCTCCTTCGAGTGACACATCGCCACACTAAGTACCTGTCAGGAAAAGGCCGCGCTTACCGTGGTATCGATCCGTTGTGCGAAAAATGGGAAACGCTCGCTGCAAAACGATCCATCCAGGCCTGAGCGACGTAGGACAGTCGTAGGGCGAATCAGCGTGATCAACGGCCGAGAGGAGTTCCCCACGCATTTGCATTCCCCTCTCCCACCTCCTCTCGGCCCCTCACGTCAACGCCGCTCGCTCTCCTCGTCGACGTAGGGTTAATTTGTCGCACGAGCGAGAGGACGCGCCGTGATCTTTGGAGCCCATGTCATCGTCTTTACCCACGACGCGGACGCCGATCGTGCCTTCTTCCGTGACGTCCTCGAACTCGACAGCGTCGACTCGGGCGGCGGGTGGTTGATCTTCGCCATGCCGCCTTCGGAGATCGCGTTCCATCCGACCGACGAGCAACCCGTGAACGAGATCTACCTCTTGAGCGACGACCTAACGGCCGATATGTCTCGACTCGCCGGGCGCGGTGTCACTTTTACGCAGGTCCATGAAGAGCGCTGGGGAACGGTGACACGCTTCACGTTGCCCGGCGGAACGACGATCGGCCTCTACCAGCCGAAGCACCCGACGGCACATCAGCGCGACTGAGGCGGCGCACTCGTCGTCACCCGGCGACTCAACAACAGCGCCGAAGTCACACCGGCGAGCGCGAAGAACGCGATCACGAGTTCCGTACCGTGCTTGAACGCGGCGACCGGATCGGCGACGTTGAGGCCCGCCAGGATGGCGATCAGCCCGGCGACGCCCAGCACGGTACCGATCTGACGCGCCATGTTTAAGACGCCGCTGCCGGTGCCGAAACGAGCCGGGGGAATCGACGCGGTGCCGGCACCGATCAGCGACGGGATGGTGAGACCCACGCCCGCTCCGCCCAGGAGCTGCACCGGCAAGAGGTGGGTGGCGTAGGCCGCGTGGACTTGGATCTGGGTGAGCCAGATTGACTGCGCGGCGACGTTCACGAAACAGCCGATGACCGCGACGCGTCCGGCGCCGCCGAGTTTCGCCGAGAGCCGTGGCGCGACGACGCGAGCGAACGGCAGGACCATGAGTGGACCCGGCGCGATGGCGAGCCCGGCGTCGATCGCCGAGAAGTGCCAGACGCCGGTCAAGAACTCGACCATGCCGAGCAGGAACGCACCGAAGCCGGCGTAGTAGGCGATCGAGGCCAGGATCGCGCCGTTGAACGACCTCGACTCGAGCAGTTTCAGATCGACGACCGGTGCGTCGTGGCGCGCGGAGCGCATGACGACCCCGATCGAAGACGCGAGAGCAAGCACCAGCAGCCCGAAGAAGTCCTTGGACGTCCAGCCCCACGCCGGCGCCTTCACCAGCGCGAGCGCCAGCGATCCGGTCGCGACCGCGACCAAGACGGCACCGAGCATGTCCGGACGCACGTTCGCGGTCTCGTCGCGACTCTCCGGCAGGACCTTGAAGGCAAGGATGACCGTGACGACGCCGACCGGTATGTTGATCCAGAAGACCCAGCGCCACGAGATCTCGACCAAGAAGCCGCCGATCACCGGACCGAGCGCCGCACCGAGCGCGCCGATCGCCGACCAGGTCCCGATCGCTTGGGCGCGCGCGTGACCGGGCACCGCGGCCAACAGCAGGGACAGCGACGCGGGGACCATCATGCCGGCGCCTACCGCTTGGACCAGTCGCGCCGCGATCGAGCAGTGCTACCCCGGGCGCGATGCCCGAGAGCACGGACCCCAACGTGAAGACGACGAGGCCGGCCACGAACATCCGTCGGCGACCTATTCGGTCGGCCCAGCGCCCGGCCGGCACGAGCACCGCGGCGAAGAGGATCGAGTAGCCGTTCAGTACCCAACTGAGTGAGTCGAGCGAGGAACCGTGGAAGTCGCGGCTGATGTAGGGGAAGGCGAGGTTGACGATGAACAGGTCCAGACTCGACATGAAGGCCGCGAGTGACAGGACGCCCACGATCAGGGCGACGCGCTTCTTCGAGTAGCCCTGGCCCGGGGCGTTCGCGCTCGACACGGTCTCTACGCTCATGGCTCCTCCTAGTGAGTTGGATTTCTGGATGTACTCTACAGGAAAGTCACCCTGTACGTCCAGTTATCGGACTTACTGGTATATTGGGGATCATGAGCACTATTCCGCAACGAGCCCCGCACCTGTTCGGTGGCACGGACTTTGGAGATCGTCGGTGAGAAGTGGGCCCTCTTGGCGGTTCGCGAGGTCTTCCTCGGCAACCGCCGCTTCGACGAGATGGTGCGCAGGACCGGCGCGCCGCGTGACACCATGACCGCGCGACTCAAGACACTCGTGGCGGCCGGTGTGTTGGAACGCCGACCGGTCTCGGAGCACCCGCCGCGTTTTGAGTACCGCCTCACCCAGGCCGGGCTCGACCTCTACCCGGTGATCGTCTCGTTGATGCAGTGGGGCGATCGCTATCTCGCCGACGGCGACGTGGCGCCGATGACGCTGACGCATCACTGCGGACACGCGCTGGGCGCGGTGACGACCTGCGCGTCGTGTGGCGAGCCGGTCCTCGCGCGCGACGTTCGACCGACGCCGCGACAGCGTTAGTCGGCGAGGTCGAAGACCTCCCGTCGTCGCCTTGCCATTCGCGCTGTAGCGAAAAACGGCGCGCGAGAACAGCTCGCCATACTTCTTGGTGTCGACGACGTGAGAGAGTTCCACGGTCGTCCGGTAGTTGATGAACTTGCCGGCGACGCAGTCGGGGACGCAGTTGTTCTGTCGCAGTACCCCGTGGCCGATCGCCGACGATCCCTTCCAAACGGACCAGGTCATGGTGTTCCATCCGGCTCCCGCGTCGGCACACGACAACACGTAGGCCGTCGGCTTGGAAGCTAGTTTTCCGGCGCAGGTGAGCAATCGGATGGGCGTGGCGGCTCCGGCGCTGGTCGAAGCCACGACGCCTCCAAACCCAACGATCGGGGCTAGGACGAGGACTGCTCCCAGCGCTGCGGTGGCTCGTGAGATCTTCTTGGTCATTCTTCCTTCGTTTCTGGTCGTCGAGGCTCCGCTCTGACACAGTATGTCCGGTCCTGAACGGGATTTACCCACCATTTGGGGCAGAAGTGACGAGCCACGGGAGGCGCAGCGCCCTGTTCTCCCAGTCAGAACGACGGTGATATCGTTCCGCGCAGGGCCTGCTCCTGGGGGTTTTGGGCGCCTCGACTGGCCCGAAGTTCTTGTCAAATAAGGAGAGATCGTGCGAAAGTTAGTCCTGATACTCGGTGTCGTGGTCGCGTCACTCGGCCTGTCGGCCTGTGGGAGTGGCACGAAGGCGACCATCGACTCCTCGATCGCCTCACTCGGCGCACAGCCGGACTTGCAGATTCACTTCACCGCGAGCGCCTCGGGCGCCGGGACGGCCGAAGCGCAAAAGGTCCTCAGCGTCATCTCAATGGACACGCGCTACTCGACGCCGTCGGGTGGCCCGCTCTCCCAGGCGAACGGCAAGGCGAACGGCGAAGTGATCTTCAACGTGGGCACCAAGCCCCTGTTGGACCTGCGCACGATCGACTCCAACATCTACGTCGAGATCGATCTCTCATCGGTGAACCAGATCCCCGGACTCCCGCTCACGTCACAAGACCAAGCCGAGTTGGGCGCCCTGCAACTGTTCTTGAGCAACAAGTGGTTCGAGGTACCGAGCAAACTGATCACGTCCGAAGTGCCGAAGTCTTCGGCGTCGAAGGCGAAGGCCGCCCAGGACCAGGCCATCGAGCGCAAGATCTTCGACGCCCTGTCAAAACTGATCGATAACGGCCACGCCACGGCGCTCGCGTCCGGCGGCTACAGCGAGACGGGCACCCTGGAGTCAGTCCTCAAGGCCGTGCTGCCAACGATCGCCAGCCTCGATCCCTCGGCCGCGTCCTCAGCGCACACGGTCCCGGGCACCTACACCCTGACCTTGACCAACGCCGGCTCGACCGCGACGAGCGGATCGATCTCCATCACGGCACCCGAAGGAAGTGGCTCACCAGGCAACGCGACCGTCACTCTCAAAGCGGCCGTGACGCACGACAGTGACGCCATCGACGTGCCGGCCAACGTCACCGTGATCACCCCGGCACTGATCCAACAGCTCGAAGGTTCCGCTTCGTCGGTCTAGTTGCGGTTGTGCCAACCGACGGGCACCGAACCCTGTAGCGACGCCCGCGCGACGTCGAGATTGTCGCCGAAGTCGAAGGCGGCGTCATCGTCGTCGTCGAAGTTGGGTGGCGCCAGGAAGAGGATGATTCGGTGGTCGTCGAAACAGACCGCCTGGTCGTCCGCTGCCGCGCCCGACGCGAGTGTCTCGACGTCGGCGTCCTCGGGAAGTTCGGCGACGAAGACCTTGAATGACTTGTCGCCTTCCGTTGCGTCGGCGTAGAAGCTGAGGCAGCCCGTCGTCTCCAAGAACGCGCCCGAGACCTGTTGTGAGAACGACATGCCCGCCAACTGATCCTGGGCGATCGCGCCGGTGTGCAGTCGTCCCGTGGCGTCGAGGGCGTCGGCCAGGCTGGCTGCGAGTTGCGCGAGATTGGTGATCGGTTCGTAGGTCACGATGTCGTCGGCCTGTCGCGGAGCGCTGAAGAACGAACCCGTTGACTTGGTATCGCGGTGAACGATCGTCTGAATCAGACCAGTTCCGTAGTTCGTCGACACCTCGGCGATGAAACACTGCGTGAGCGAATCGATGCGACTCATCGCTTCAAAGGCGACGTCGAATCGCTCCGCGCTCTGCACCGTGGAGATCTCGCCGAATCGCTCCCCTATCGAATCGATGTCGCGACCGAGAGAACGCGCGATGAAGAGTCCGGCCTTCAGCCAGGTGTCCCAAGGAACGTCGTCACTGGGGATGAGCGCGTACGCGTCGGTCGCGTCCTCGATGAGGTTCATCGAGGACCGGCGTCGCAACTGCACGATTCGACGATTCGCGTACAGCTGGAGCGTCTCTATCGACTCCGGTGTCAGCGCGTCGCGAAAACTGTCCCGATCTGCCTCGTCGGCCGCGACGACGGTCGCCACGATGCTGCGCACCGAGTCGTCGTCGGGATTGTCACGGAATCGGACGAAGTCTTCATCGGCGTCGCCGTATTCGATCTGCGCCAGACGCATCGCCGACGCGTTGTCGTACGTTTCATCGCTCACGAAGACACCGCTGCGCTCACCGAGTCCTCACGGACGTGGTCGTATCGACATTTGTGAAAAGGTGCATACCACGTACTGTAGAGCAACGAATGAACCGCACTCTTCGACAGATTTCGCGGCATCAGTACTGGTGCACACGGGGTGCGACGGTACCATCCACATGAACCTCATCTAGGATGAGTTGGGCGTGAATTGAAGTTCTAGGACTCAATTCAACGTGCGACAAAGTGCCCGTTGCATGTCGAAGTAACTGCTTCAACGCGGTCTCTCGCCAGAGAGAACGTGACAACAGCTATTGGGAGGACGTACACAATGAGACGATTTATGACGAGTATCGCCATCGGGACTTTGATCCTTGGTGGACTCACATCCTTGGGATTGGCGACCGCCGCTTCCGCGGCCGGGCCGACAATCACCGTGACACCGAGTACCGGATTGCTCAACGGGACGGCCGTTTCCGTCGCCGGAACGGGGTTCATGGACAACGAGACCCTCTACGCCCTCGAATGCATCAACGACGGTGCCTCCACGAATGAGACGGACTGCGACACCAGCACCGTGGCCGTGGCGACCTCAAGCGGCACCGGAACGTTTACGACGTCCGTCACACTTGTCGCCGGGACGATCGCCGGCTCCTCGACGTGCGGGACGACGTCTGCTGACCTCGCCGCCTGTGCGATCGTCGTGAGCACCAATCCTCCGAGCGCCGATGCGGCGATCTTCCCGATCACCTTCGCGCTGCCGAGTCCGCACGACGACGACCACGACGACCACACCGCCAGTGAAGATCGGTCCGCGCAAGTTCCACGTGGCTCCCGTCAAGAACCTGAGGAACGGCTCGAAGGTCCGCGTGTCCGGTACCGGATTCAAGCCCGGCGACCAGGTGTACGTGATCGAATGTCTCGCGACGTCCAAGAGCGAGGCGGGCTGTGATCTTAAGACCCTGCACCCGGTCAAGATCACCGCGAGGGGCGTCTTGCCGGCCTTCAACTTCAAGGTCCTTACTGGCAAGATCGGCAACGGGACGTGCGGCACCAAGGCCTCAAACTTGAAGTCCTGTTCGATCTCGGTCGCCAACGCGTCAAAGGGCGACTCCGCGCGAACACGCATCGCTTTTAAATAGCACCACCGGTTTCTGATGCGGACGGGCCGTCCTTTTGGGGCGGTCCGTCCGTTTTCTTTTGGCTACTCTGCCCAAATGTCTTTGGTTCTTTCCATAGCGAGACGTCAGTGACGCACCGCACTCGCCGCAAATCGTTCGGGGCGCTGGTCGCCTCGGCAGTCGTCTTCGCACTGTTGTCGGCGGTGTGTCCGTCGTTGAGAGCCGGGGCGTCGAACGTTGGTACGTGGGTCGACCAAAAGGTCTCCTTCACGTCCGGGACCCTGACGATCTATGCCACGTTTCGCCATCCGAATAACGTCGCCACGATCGTGCCGGGCGTGCTGCTCATCGCCGGCAGCGGTCCGACCGATCGCAACGGCAACTCCGCGCTCGAAGCGGGCCCGGTCGACACGTTGCAGACACTCGCCGATTGGCTCTCCTCCGACGGCGTCGCGAGCCTGCGCTACGACAAACTCGGGAGCGGACAGACGGGACTCGGCCCGTACGCGTCGAACCCGGCGTCGATCGGCCTGTCGGTCTACGAGCAAGAGTCGCGCAGCGCGCTCGAGTACCTCGCCAAGCAGAAGGACGTGAACGATCGCGAGTTGGGCGTGTTCGGTCACAGTGAAGGCGCTCTCTTCGCGCTCCTTCTGGCGACCGGTCACGTCGGCGCGGTGCCGCCGATTCACGCGCTCGGGCTCTTCGAACCACTGAGTCTCCGCTACCTCGATCTGATCACCGTCCAGGTGGACGCGAGTCTGAAGGCACAAGTCCAATCAGGTGCGATCACCATGTCACTGGGAAAGACCGTCGAGAAGGACCTCTCGAGTGCCATCACGCAACTCCGCACGACCGGCACCGTCAGGGCCAATCTTCCCTACGGCCTCGCGAACCTCCTCAATCCATCGGACGCAAAGTTCCTCTCCGAAGCTGACCGGTTCGATCCCGCCGTCTTGGCCGCTCACGTCGGCGCCGCAACGCCAGTTCTCTTGACGTGCAGCAACGACGACATCCAGGTGTCGTGTGATGAGGTGCGACGAGTGGCACAAGACTTCGCCTCGTCGTCGCGCGTCGACTTCGTGCATCTCAAGGGCGTCGATCACGTGCTGAAGGTCGACGCCAGTCTCAGCGGGGCTAACTACACGAAGAGATCTCCCGTTCTCGCCGAGACTGCAGTCGGACCTGCGTACCTTCGTCGGCGAAGTACCTGGACGGCCGGGAAATAGCAACCGTATTCGACAAGCGCGGATTCGCGCCGCAATGAACTAGAACTTCTTCTGTTCGCCGAGGTAGATCAGGATATGCATCCCACGGAACGCCAGATTGTCCACGTCGTCCTCGAGCGCTCCCGACACGATCGACTTCTGCCCCGCGATCGTCTTGGCCTTGGCGACCTTGTTGATGTCCTTTTGGATGTCGACGAGATTGCCGATGTATTCGATCACGTCCTTGGAGATACCCGAGGTGTACGGGGCCTTCTTCTCGAGCGCGACGGTGGCCTGATAGAAGCGCGTGTCGCCCGGCCCCTCGATCGACGCGGCGACGCACGGTGACGCGGTGCACGGCGTGAAGGATTCGATGACGATATTGAATTCGGTGACCGCGGTGCTGTAGGTGTTGGAGACGGCCACGAAGAGCGCCTTGTCCTTACTGGTCGCCGCCGCGGCCGACGTGGGCGACCACGAGCTTCCCACGACACCGGAGAACAGTCCCAACAGCAGTGAACAAAGCGCGAGGCGGCGCGAATCAGTGCGGAATCGCCGAACGAAGCCGCGCGAACGCGTGACGTGATTAGGGGTAGGTGCGGCGGTCATTTGGTCTCTACGATGTTAATCAACGACGACCGACATTCTTATTCGGGCCCCCGGTCGCGAAGGCGAAGCGCCGTGGCATTCGTGAGCGCCTGCAACTCGAGGAACGACGTTGCGAACACCGCGTTGGGCGTTCCACAGGCCGCCCACACTCGCTCGTAGTCGCTCAGCGCGTCATCGATGAAGACCCGCAGCTGCCCGGGCCAGTTGATCGGCGAGACGCCGCCGATCGGCTGGCCGGTCGCGGCGCGCACCTCTTCGGGCGTCGCACGCCGAACGAGGTCGCCGTGCGCGAGTTCAGCGAACAGTTCCGTGTCGACGCGAAAGGCGCCGCTCTTGATGATGACGACGGGCAGTTCGTCCAAGACGAAGACCAGACAGCTGGCGATGGCGCCGACGTCGCATTCGATCGCGCGCGCCGCGTCGGCCGCGCTCTTCGTGGATGCGTCGAATTCGATGAATGGCCCGACGACGCCGCGCTCCTGCAGCGCTTCGGCGGCGCGGCGCGCGCTCGGATGCAAATCGTCGATGTTGGTCACGTCGCTACGGCTCTCGAACCATCGCTCGAAGGTGACTACTGGCCGAGGTAGGCGCGCCGGATACGGTCGTCACTCAAAAGAGCCGGAGCGGAGTCTTCGTAGAGCACGTGACCGAGTTCGAGCACGTAGCCGCGATCCGCGATCTTGAGAGCCTGGTTGGCGTTCTGCTCGACGAGCAAGATCGTGACGCCTTCGGAGCGAATCTGCGTGATGATCTCGAAGATTGCCGCGATGATCTTTGGCGCGAGCCCGAGTGACGGTTCATCCAGTAACAGGAGTCGTGGTTTGGCCATCAAGGCTCGGCCGATGGCCAGCATCTGTTGTTCCCCGCCGCTGAGCGTCCCGCCGAGTTGCTTGCGTCGTTCTCCCAGGATCGGGAAGAGACTGAAGATGTGATCGAACTCATCGTGGTAGTTGCCCTTGCGACGAAAGGCACCCATCTCGAGGTTTTCGAGGACCGTCATCGTGCCGAAGATGTGTCGACCTTCGGGAATGTGGCAGAGACCCATTTCCACGAGATGGTGCGCCGGCGTCGTCGTGATGTCGTGGTCTTCGAACGTGACCGTGCCGGCGTACGGCCGGTGAAGTCCCGAGATCATCCGCAGGGTCGTCGTCTTGCCGGCGCCGTTGGCCCCCAAGATCGTGACGATCTCGCCCTGGTCGACGTGCAGTGAGAGGTCGCGAATCGCCGGCACGGCACCGTAACGGACCTCCACGTGCTCGATGCTCAGCATCGGTTCTGGCATCAGTCGCCCCCCTCTTCCTCGGTTGCACCGAGGTAGGCGGCGATCACTTCGGGATTCTGCTGGATTTGCGCCGGCTCACCCGTGGCGATGACCTCACCAAAGTTGAGGACGTAGATGCGCTGGGCGAGGGACATCACGAGGCGCATGTCGTGCTCGATCAAAAGGATGGACGTGCCGATCTCCTTGTTGATGGTGCGGATCAACTCGGCGAGCGCCAGTTTCTCGGACGGGTTCGTACCGGCGGCGGGCTCGTCGAGCAACAACACTTCGGGATTCGTGCCCAGGGCTCGCGCGATCTCCAGACGCCGACGGTCGCCGTACGGCAGCGAATCGGCCATCGTATTGAGCCGGTGCGTCAGACCCACCAACTCGAGGAGCTCCAGCGTTCGATGATCGGACTCGCGTTCCTCACGGCGCATGCGCGGTACGTGGAGCATGGCGCCGATGGGGCCGGTCTTTTGACCCGACTCCACGCCGATCTTGATGTTCTCGAAGGTCGTGAGGGCGTTGAACATTCGACTCGTCTGAAAGGTCCGAGCGACGCCCATGTGATTGATGCGATAGGGCTGTTTGCCGACCAGGTCCACCGTGCCGTGCTTGGCCGCGTGAAAGTTGATGATGCCTTCTTGCGGGCGATAGACGCCGGTCAGACAGTTGAACAGCGAGGTCTTACCGGCCCCGTTCGGTCCGATGACGGCGAGAATCTCTCCGCGACGTTGTTCGATCGACACGTTGTTGAGGCTCGTGACGCCGCCGAAACGCAGCGTTACGTTCTGCACTTCGAAGATGTTGTCCGTGGTCGACACGTTGGTCGTCGCTTCGGTCACGTCGCTCATAGCGGATCCCCGCCGACTGGTCCCATTGCGTCCGCCGAGCCGATATGGGCGCCGGCGTCTTGGAACTCACGCAATCGACGTTTCGACGGGATCATTCCCTGGGGACGGAAGATCATCGTGATGATGAGTAGCGCGCCCAGGTACATGTACTTGTCGGCGATGTTGAAGTCGATGAAGGAGTGGAAGGTCAGGTACTGGAGTATCCATTGGATGAACGCCGCGCCGATGAGCACGCCGGTGATCGACCCCATGCCACCGAAGATGACCAAGACAACGATGGTGATCGAGACCTGCAGCGCGAAGGTCGACGGGAAGATGGAACCCAGTTTCGCCGAGGCGAGGACGCCGGCGACACCTGACGTGCTCGCGCCGATGGCGAAGGCCATGACCTTGTACTTCAGACCGTTGATGCCGAGCGAACGCGCAGCCGTCTCGTCTTCACGGATCGCGGCCCAGGACCTGCCCACCTTGGAATGGTTCAGTGAGTTGAAGAAGAACACGATCGGAATGATGAACGCGATGAGTAGGTAGTAGAAGTTCAGGTCATCTTGAATGGCGAACCCACTCAGGGCAAAATGTATGCCCGGTAAGTTCATGGAGAAACTGCCCGACTGTCCCGTTCCACTCGCGCCGTCGGTGACACTCGTCAAATTACTGGCCAGGACGTAGATGATCTCACCGAAGCCGAGGGTAACGATGGCCAGGTAGTCGCCACTGAGTCGCAGGGTCGGCAGACCGAGGATCACGCCGGCCAACATCGCGACGATGATCGCGATCGGGATCACGAAGAACGTATTGATCGTGAAGGGCGGGTGCATCGGCAAGGCGCCGCTGAAGTACGCGTTGGTGTAGGCACCGAGCGCGTAGAACGCGACGTAGCCGAGGTCGAGCAGCCCGGCGAAACCAATGACGACGTTCAGTCCGAGCGCGAGCAGACAGTAGATGCCGATCTGCAGGAAGATGGCCTCTTGCCAGTAGGGCGAGATGAACTTCGGTGCCTCGACGGCGACGAAGAGTGCGCCGCCGTAGAGGGCGAAGCGCGTGTTGGCACTGACCTTGATGTGGCGCGCCTTCCAACGACTCTGAACGACCGCGCGCCTTTGGAACCGCTCTTGCATCGCCGCTCGAATGCCGATGATCAGACCGCAGAACGTCCAGAGGTACGTCGTCCAGTGATGGAAGAAGTCCTTGTCGCTCGAACCGCTCCATTTGAAGTACGAGAGGCTGAAGCGCACCGGGAGCCACGGGTCGGCACAGACCGCGAAGAACAGTCCGGCGAGCACTCCCCCGACGATCTTCACCCAGTGGGCGTCGAAGAAATTCGGCTCATGGGTCTGCTCGTCCTTGGACCGCGCACGCACGCGCACGGTGTTGAGCAACCAGAAGATGATGGCGATGTAGCCGTAGGTCCGAGTGTGGAGCAACTGCCCGACCATCTGGTTCCACGACAGCTTGTTGCGTTCGTACGGTCCGGTGAAATCCGCGATGAGCAGTGCGGCGACGAGGGCGATGACGCCCAGGATGACTCGCTGGACGAGCCCGGAGTTCGTAATGAACGCCTTCACGTTCGTCGGTATGGCTCGGATCCAGTTGCGCCAGGTGGCGTTGAGGATTCCGGCCCGAACCTTCTTGTTGTAGACCATGAGAGCGCCGAGCGCGACGCCGAAAACGACGAAACCGAACACGTGCGTCGAGAAGAGCGCGTGTCCGACCGTGTAGAGCGGTGTATTCAGGTCGCCTTCGGGTCCGGTCATGACGGCGAGCAGTAGTCCGCTGCCGAGGCACGTGCAGAAGAGGCGTAGGTCCTCCATGTCGAGGCGCCACTTGGGCATGAAGCCGTGTGGGGCGCTCACGCCGACCTCCCCAAGCTCTCACCGAAGAGGCCGGTCGGACGAACCATGAGTACGAGCACCAGGATGGTAAAGCCGATGACCGGCTCATAGAAGGGCTGGTGGATCCAGTAGATCGGCACGTACATGAAGATTCCGAGCAACACGCCGCCGGCCATCGCGCCACGGATATTGCCAATGCCGCCCAGCACCGCCGCGGTGAAGGCGAGCAGCGCGGGCGTGAACCCGATGTTGTAGTCAACCGTGGAACCCATTGCGATGAAGAGGCCCGCGACGCCACCCATGAAGCCGCCGATGGCGAACGTCGCCGCGATGGTTGAGTTGACGTTGACGCCCATCAGGCTGGCAGTTTCAGAGTCCTGGGCGACGGCCCGGATGCTTCGTCCCACCTTGCTCTTGGTGACGAGTGCGTTGACGAAGACGAACAGGACCAGCGTCACGATAAGCAGGACCACGTCGAACGCCGTGATCTCGGCGCCGAAGACCTTGAACGTGAAGTTCGACGTGATTGGCTGGGCCGTGGCCGAAGGATTGTGGCCGAAGGCCTTGCCGGCAAAGTTCGAGAGGAAGAACGAGGCACCGATGGCCGAGATGAGGTAACTCAGTTTCGGAGCGTTGCGTCGACGAAGCGGTCGATAGGCGAATCGTTCAATCGCCATCGCCACGATGGAGCCGACCGCACCACTCGCCGCAACCGCGCCGATGAGGATGATCACCCGAAGTCCCGTCGAGACGTTCGTCGTCTTCATCGTGTAATGCAAGAAGTAGTAGCCAGCGAAGGCACCGCTCATAAGGACTTCACTGTGCGCGAAGTTGATGAGGCGCAGCACTCCGTAAACCAACGTGTAGCCAATGGCAACCAGTGAGTAGATGAGGCCGGTGAAGATGCCCAGCGCCACGAAACTAGCCATCCACTCCCCTTACGAAATGCTCACTTGACAAACTATCTGAGTTTCAATGTGGTGCGAAGCGTATTGCAGAAGGCCGGCTGCCCGAAAGCAGCCGGCCTTCTGGAAAGGCTGAACAACTACGACTTACTCAAGCCCCAGCTGAACGATCTTGGAACCCTCAACCTTGTTGACGAAGATCGCGGTTCCCTTTACGTCACCGGCTGCGTCGAACTTGATTGTCTTGGTGATTCCCTTGTAGGTGATGCCACGAATGGCACTGAGCACCTTCGTACGGGTCATCGTTCCCTTGACCTTGGCCATTGCGTTCATGATCAGGTTCGCGGCGTCAAAAGACTCGGCCGCGTAGGGACCAGGAGCTTCGTGGGCAACGGCCGTGTACTGAGACGTCCACTTCGCGCTCTGTGCGTTCGAGCACGCGCAGGTCAGCAAGACACCGTTGCCATCGGCCGGGTTCGACAGGGTCGTGATGAACTGTGGCTCATCCGATCCGTCACCACTCATGATGGCGCCAGTGAAGTGCTGGGTACCGACCAGGTTGTCAGTCACCTGAGCGAAGTCACAGTAGTAACCGGCATAGAAGATCGCCGAAACACCCGTGAGGCTTGCGGTAACCGCGTCACTCGTACCAGTACCACCCGCGGTGCAGGCGTTCGAGTACGGGAGGTCAAGGATCTGACCACCGTTGGCGAGCGAACCACCGCCGGCTGTCACTGCACCGGCGACCTGGGTCGCGAGACCGGCACCGTAGGTGCTGGTGTCCGAGATCACGAGGATCTTGCCGGTGCCGTACTTCTTCTGGAGGTACGCGCCGTCAGCAGGACCCTGGACACCGTCGTTCGCGACAACTCGGAAGAAGTTGTGGAACGTGTTCAGTGGGCCCGAGGGGCTCGCCGTGGGGTCCTTCACCGTGATCGAGACTCGAGTCGCCGATGGGCTCACCATGGCCACGTGGTTCGCGCCGTAAATGGGCAACGAAGCAACGGTGGCACCAGAGAACGCCGGTCCGACGATCGCGTAGATGTTCTGGTTCAGAACGAATCCGGTGGCGACGGTCGGGGCGATTGTTGGGTCACCCTGGTCGTCTCCGGGAACGAGCTTGATATTGAACTTACGCTTCTTGTTGGCGTCCCACTGCTTAACCGCCAAGGCCGCACCGTACTTTTCGTACAGACCGGTCGCCGCGTTACCGCCCGAAAGCGGTCCCTGGTAGCCAATCTCGTAGGTCTTCAGCTTGTGAACCGGCTTCTTAGCGGCTGAAGCACCTGTCGCGGCGATGGTTACCACTCCCGACAAGGCCAGAGCCGTAGTCGCTGCGACCACGCCAATTCTCTTTATCCCTAATTTCATTCATTCCCCTCTCGGAACAATTCGGCATTCGCCATCAAGTGAACTTAGCATCGGGTGAACGAAATGTAAGGTCGGGGTAAATTTTCAGTGACAATGTAATGCGCCGTTTACAGTACATTCACCAACTCTTCTTCGATGCCACGTGTTCGATCGTCATCGTCTCGACGTCTTCGTCGTCGTGACGTGAACGACATCGGCCAGTGCCGACCGACGATCTCACCGTGCGTGCTGGCCTACGAACAGGTGTTTGATTTTCATCTCTTGATGGGTTATCCTACGAACAACTGTTCGTACCTGAAAGGAAGCCGATGGCTGAAGTTCTCACCCCGATGCGCCGCCAGATCCTGGAATTCATCATCACCTGTCAGCGAGAGCGAAACTTCCCTCCGACCATCCGAGAGATCGGCGACCACGTCGGATTGAAGTCGCCCGCGACCGTCGCCAACCACATCGAGGTGCTCAAACGCGCTGGCTACATCGAAAAGAATCCGCAACAGCCCCGCACCCTCACCGTGCGACTCGATGTAGAGAACCCCGCGCCCGATCAGCGCATCCGTTACATCCCCTTCGTGGGCGACGTGGCAGCCGGTACCGGCGTCCTCGCTCAAGAGATCGCGCACGAACTCATGTCGATACCCGAACAGTTCGCCGGTCGCGGCGACAGTTTCGTCTTGGAGGTCCGCGGCGAGTCGATGATCGAGGCCGGGATCCTGCCCGGTGACTACGTCGTGGTGCAACGTCAGACGACCGCCAATAAGGGCGAGATCGTCGTAGCCGAGATACCCGGTGGCGAAGCGACCGTGAAGCGCTACTTCCCGCAAGGGACTCGTGTCGTTCTCAAGCCCGAGAATTCGACGATGGAGCCAATGGAATTCGACGCCCGCGACGTCTTCCTTTTTGGCAAGGTCATCTCGGTCCTGCGAAGTTATTAGAACGACCGAATTCGACGACAGAGATTCGCTGGTCGTTACCTAGTTCAGCCAGGCTGCGAGCACGGTGGCGAAGCGGTCCAACTGCTCCAGCGTCACGAACTCATCGCTGCGATGGGCCAACATCGGATCGCCCGCGCCAAAATTCGTCGCCGGGATCTTCAGTTCGCTGAAGGTGGCGACATCGGTCCAGCCCACTTTTCCCCTTGCCGGCTCGCCCGTCAGTTCGGCGAGTGCTTTCAAACGCTCGTTCGTCATCGAAGGTGGTGACGACGGTGCCCAGTCGACAATGCGAATCGTGTCGTCTTCGTCGGTGACGTCGCCGAGAAACTCGAGGAGCCACGAAACCGCTTCGTCTTTCGATCGATCCGGCGCCACGCGATGATTCAGCGTGCAACTGGCGCGGTCGGGCACGACATTCGGCGCCACTCCCCCGACGATGTCGACGACCTGGAGCTGCTCGACGTAGTCGACGCCTTCAATGTCGGTTCTTCGAGGCTCGTAGCCTGCGACTTTTGTAATCACGTCACCCAGGCGATGGATGGCGTTGCGCCCGGTGTACGGGCGCGCCGTATGCGCTCGAGCGCCGGACATCTCGATCGAGACCCTCAGCGTGCCCTGACATCCCGCTTCCACGTGGCCGTCGGTCGGTTCGGCGAGGATCGCCGCGTCGGCGTCCAACAGTTCCGGGCGAAGTTCGGCAATCTCTAACAATCCGGAGTCGCTTCTCGAGATCTCCTCGCGCGCGTAGAAGACCCACGTGACCTCGACAGATCGCGGGGTTGAAATCGACGCCAGTTCGAGCATGACGGCCAGTGAACCTTTCATGTCGCAAGCGCCAACGCCTCGAAGTTCATCGCCGACGATCGACGCCGTGCTCGCGTCGCCCGGCACCGTATCGAGGTGACCGGCAACGAGCAGGCGCGTCGCGTGATGACCCGTCGTACGTGCCACCACGTTGTCGCCGATCCGCTCGACGTCGAGATCAGGATTGCGAGCGAGCACGATAGCCACGTGATGGGCGATCGCAGCTTCGCCGCGACTTACCGAGTCAATTGCCACGAGCGCAAGAGCGTCGTCGAGTCGGCTCACGTGGCGACGCCGTGTTCGCGCAGTATCTCGTTCAGCTTGGTCTTGTTGTGGCGCTCACCTTCGCTCAGGCGCCGGATGATCAGGACGCACGGGAGGTAGAACTCCCCACCGTCGAACTCGCGCTTGCGATTCGCTGATACCGCGACGCAGTAGTCGGGCACGTAGCCCCGCGACACTTCCTCGCCCGTGGCGGCGTCAATGACTGGGATCGTCGGTCCAAGCGCTGTGGCGACGCCCAAGACGGCCCCGCGTCCAACGCGCGCACCCTCGGTGACGATGCAGCGGCTCGCGATGAACGCGTCGTCTTCGATCACGACCGGAACGGCGTTCGCCGGCTCGAGGACGCCGCCAATGCCGACGCCTCCAGAAAGGTGCACGTTGGACCCGATCTGGGCGCAACTGCCGACGGTCGCCCAGGTGTCCACCATCGTGTTCTCACCGACCCAAGCACCGATGTTGACGTAACTGGGCATCAGGATGACGCCGCGACTGAGGAAACTGCCGCGCCGCGCCGTGGCGCCGGGGACGACACGCACGCCTCGGCGTTCGTAGTCGCGCTTCAACTCCAGGCGGTCGAGGTATTCGAACGGTCCGACTTCGGTCTTCTCGAGTCCTCGAAGCCGAAAGAGCAGCAGGATCGCCTTGCGAACCCACTCGTGGACGATGACGTCGCCGGATGGTGCAATCTCGGCGACGCGCACCTGTCCGTCGTCGAGTTTCGTGATCACCAGTTCCACGTCGCGGCGGGCCTCGACGTTCCCGGGCGTCATCTCCGAGATGTCGTCGTACCACTGATTGATGCGCGTTTCGAGATCGCTCATGGACTCATCGTACTGGCGAGGTTCAATCGCCTCGGAGTCTCGACGCGGCCAGTGCGAGGCGCTCGTCACTCTGTACGACTGCCAGTCGAATGAAGTTCCGCCCGTCGTCACCGTAGAGTTCGCCGGGACTGACCACGAGTGCCGAACGCTCGGCCAGCTCGCTCGCCAACTGCCAGCCGTCGAGCCCGGCCTTCGAGCACCAGAGGTAGAAGGCGCCCTCGGGCATCGGCGCGACGAGGCCGAAGTCAGAGAGGGCTTGCGACATCAACTGGAGTCGACGCCGGTAGCGCTCGCGTTGGACGGTGACGTGTTCATCGTCGTTGTAAGCCACGGCGACGGCCGCCTGCACCGGGGCCGGGACCATGAAGCCGGCGTGCTGGCGCACCGACTTGAGGTAGCCGACCAACTCCTCGTCGCCGGCGTAGAAACCGGCGCGCATGCCGGCCAGGTTCGATCGCTTGGAGCACGAGTGCACGGCGAGTACGCCGTCGCTGCCGTGTTCGAGGATCGACCTCGGCGGCCCGGCCCACGTGTACTCGGCGTAGCACTCGTCACTGGCCACCGGTACACCGTGACGTCGTCCCCAAGCGGCGATCGCTTCGAGGTCATCGAGAAAGCCGGTCGGATTCGACGGCGAGTTCGACCAGAGCACGAGCGCGCGCGCCACGTCGTCGGGGTCGATCGAAGCGAGATCGAGGCGGCCGTCGCGCATCGTGACCGGCACCGAACGGAGACCGGCGAGCGTCGCGCCCATCGCGTACGTCGGATAACTGATCGCCGGATAGAGCACGGTGTCGCGCTCCGGTGCGCGCAGGTGCAGGAAGCCGGCGAGCGTGCCGACGAACTCCTTGGTGCCGATGCACGCCGCGATGTCGGTGCTCGCAACCGTGACGCCGAATCGACGCTGCAGCCAACCGGCGGCCGCGTCGCGCAGGTCGATCGAACCCTGGGACGTGGGATAGCCCCGGACCCCGACGCCCTTGGCCAACTCCTCGAGAACGGCCTCCGGTGGCGGGTCGATCGGCGTGCCGATCGAGCACTCGATCGCCCCGCCGTCATGCACCGAGGCGAGTTTGCGAATGACGTCGAGGCGTTCGTAGGGGTAGGGCGGTGGCGTGAAGCTCACGCCGGCACTCGCCACTCGTCGAAGTGCGCCACGCTCACCGAATCGAGCAGGACCCGCACGACCACGCTCTCGTCGGTGATGGACGTGTCGACCACCTCACCCTCACGGTGCGCACGCGCCAAGAGGTCGCCGCGATCCAGTGGCAGATGGAGCGTCACAACGCGGTCGTTGGCGCGCAGACGGTCGCCGATCGTGGCGATCACCGCTTCAAGGTTCTCGTGCGTGAGCGGCCGAGACCCAGACGCTGCCCTCGTGCAGCTTGGCGAGATCACGGGCCCGCGATCCCGGCACGTCGGCCTTGTTGAAGACCAGCAGTTCCGGCACGTGGTCGGCGTCGATCTCGCGCAGCACTTCGCGCACCGCGGCGATCTGGTCCTCGGCGTGGTCGTTCGAACCGTCGACGACGTGGACCAGCAGGTCGGCCAGCTGGACGGACTTCAACGTCGACATGAAGGCGTCGACGAGGTCGTGCGGCAGGTTCGAGATGAAACCGACGGTGTCGGTGAAGAGGACCGTCTCGCCGCCGGACAGTTGGCGCTGACGAGTGCGCGGGTCGAGCGTCACGAAGAGTCGGTCTTCTGCTTCGACGCCGGCGTCGGTGATGGCGTTCAACATGGACGACTTCCCGGCGTTGGTGTAGCCGACGAGGGTCACCTCGCGGTGGCGTCCGCGTTTGCGACCCTGGCGTTGCACGTTGCGCGTGCGATCGATCTCTTTGAGTTCACGTCGAATCGCGTGGATGCGATTCACGAGGCGACGGCGATCGGTCTCGAGCTGGGTCTCGCCCGGTCCCCGGGTGCCGATGCGACCTTCCTGTTGCGAGAAGGATCCGCCGGCGCGGCGAAGACGAGGCAAGCGGTACTGCAACAGAGCCAGTTCGACCTGCGCCTTGCCTTCGGGCGTGCGGGCGTTCTGCGCGAAGATGTCGAGAATCACCGCCGTGCGGTCGATGGCCGTTCGCCCGAGGATCTTCTCCAGGTTGCGCTGCTGGGCCGGTGAGAGGTTGTGTTCGAAGACGACCGTGTCAGAGTCGAGGGCCAGACAGATCTCACGAAGCTCTTGGACCTTTCCTGAACCGAGGAACGTCGCGGGATCGGGCGAGTCGCGGCGCTGAACGACGCGCGCCACCACGTCGGCGCCGGCCGTGTCGACGAGAAGGGCCAGTTCGTCGAGTTGGTAGTCGAGTTCGTCTTCGGTGACGCCCGGGAACTGGACGCCGACGAGCACGATCTTCTCGCGGATCGTGCGATCGATGAGGGTATTGGGTATATAGGTCATGCTTCGAGCCATTCGATGTTCGCGATGAACTGCACCGGGCCGCTCAGTGTGGCCGCGCTTCCGTCCAACGTCACGTGCAACGCCCCGCCGGGATTGTCGACGGTGACGTCGGTGCCGCACATCTCGTCGCGGTGCGCCACCGCGACCACCGCGCAGGTCCCCGTGCCGCAGGCCCTCGTCCAACCGACACCACGTTCGATCACCTTGATCGTGAGGTGGTCGTCGCTCTCGACCGTCAGGAACTCGACGTTCACGCCGTCCAAGTCGAGCGAGAGCTCTTCGGCGAGCTCTTCGCGCATCGCGTCGGTCCACTTCGGGTCGTCGCGCACGACGACATGGGGATTGCCCACGTAGGCGACGCCGAGCGTGCCGGGCAATCGTCTCGCCGAAGGTGACGTCGCCCATGTCGACGCTGCCGTAGCCCGACGGTGTCCTCCATCTTCAGGGTCACGGTGCGCACGCCGGCACCGTGTGTACCTCGAGCGTGTCCCAGGTGGCGTCGGTCGTTCGACGAACGGCGGCGGCCAGGCAGCGGATGCCGTTGCCCGACATCTCAGCCGCCGGACCCGTCGGCGTTATAGAGCGTCATCGAGACCTCAGAGCCCACGGTGGCGAGGAGGAGTCCATCGGCGCCGACGCCGGTCGTGCGGTCACAGACCGCGCGGGCGCGTGCAGCGTCCCACCACGGCGCGGTGCCGTGTTCGCTCACTTCGACGAGGAAGTCGTTCCCCGCCCCGTGCCATTTCTGGAGGGATCGCAAGGCCATTTCTTCTAGTCTCGCACGAACCCGTCGGGGCCATTCAGCACGTCGAGCAGGCGCGCTCGCGCCGACTTCGACGTCGTCGATACCACTCGATACGAGGGTCGCGCAAGAACCACGAACGCTGTCGACGGGCCAACCGTCGGCTCTGGATGATGGCGTCGTCGATGCAGGCGTCGAGATCGGCGCCCTCTTCGACGTGTCGCAACAGTTCGCGATATCCCACGGCCTGGCGCGCCGTGCGACTCAGGCCGCCGGGCGCACTCACGAGCGCGACGACCTCTTGCAAGAGGCCCCGGTCCATCCACGCGTGAAAACGACTGGCGATGCGCAGGTCCAACTGCTCGAAGTCGCTCTGCAGCGCGATCTGGACGACGCGCGCGGGACCGTAGGTGACGAGGCCCTCGCCGTAGGAGGAGAATGGCCGACCGGCCCCGAGCGTGACCTCGAGGGCGCGCACGATGCGACGGACGTTCGTCGCCTCCATACGACTCGCCGCCACGGGATCGAGCACTTCGAGTTCGGCGAACAGCTCTGGCAACTCGTCGTGCGCTCGTTCTTCGAGTAAGGCGCGAACGTGTGGATACTGACCGGGAATGGCGAGATTGTCCAGCACGGCGCGGCCGTAGAGACCCGTGCCGCCGACGTAGAGCACCTTGTGACCGGCGCGCCAGACGTCCGCGGCCGCGTCGCGCGCGGCCCGTTGATACTGCGCGACCGTGAACTCCTCACTCGGTTCGACCAGATCGAGGAGGTGATAGTTGACCTCGCTGCGTTCGGCGCGCGTGGGCTTCGCGGTCCCGAGGTCCATGCCGCGATAGACCGTCATCGCGTCGACGGCCAAGATCTCGACCGCGTCGTGCTGGTGGAAGGCCACCGCGTGGGCCAGCGCCGACTTGCCCGACGCCGTCGGGCCGACCAACGCGACCGCGACGCGTTCGGTACTCACGAGTGGAGCAGGGGAATCCGAACCTTGTGCCGAGGAGCGCGCACCGTCGAGGCGTACTCCCCCAGCAGGTGATACGGCGCGCCGTGCGTGACGTCCACCATCACGAGCGACCCGGCGCGTAACGACTCGTCGACCTGGGCGAAGTGGATCAGTTTGCCCTGGCGCGTCCGTCCCGAGAGCACCTGTTCGTTGCGACGCGACGGTCCCTCGACCAACACCTCTTCACGGCGTCCGACGCGCGCTTCGTGCTTGCGCAGCGCCGAACGGTCGAGCACCTCTTTCGAGTCGCTCGAAACGGGACTTGATCACGTCATCGGGGACGAACTGCGACGGTCATCAACGCGCCGCGCGTCCCTTCACGCGGCGAGAAGATGAAGGTGTAGGCCGAGTCGAACTCACAGGCCGCGACGACTTCGAGGGTCTCATCGAAGTCGGCGTCACTCTCGCCGGGAAAGCCCACGATCAAGTCCGTCGTCACCGCGAGGTCGTCGATCGCCGCGCGTGCCCGCGCGAGACGCTCCATATAGCGCTCGACTTTGTAGCTTCGCTGCATCGAGCTCAGCACGCGGTTCGATCCCGACTGTAGCGGCAGGTGCAGCTGCGGACAGACGTTCGGCGTCTCGGCCATCGCCGCGATCGTCTCGGGGCTCAGGTCCTTGGGGTGCGGACTGGTGTAGCGGATCCGCTCGATCCCCTCAACCCGTCCGACCGCACGAAGCAGATCGGCGAAGAGGGGGCGCCGACCAGTGATGTCGCGGCCGTAGGAGTTGACGTTCTGACCGAGCAGCGTGATCTCGGTGACGCCGCTCGCGGCGAGCATCTCGGCCTCGATCACGAGGTCGTCGAACGGTCGGCTGATCTCCTCGCCGCGCACCGACGGCACGATGCAGTAGGCGCACGTGTTGTCACAGCCGGTTTGGATCGTGATCCATGCCGCGAAGGCCAACTCGCGCACCGCGTAGAGCGCCGGGGCCATGTCGCGATTGACCTCGTGATCCGGGGCGTCCAGGACCTCGACGATGGGACCCTCGCGGCGCGAACGCTCGAGCAGCCGCGGGGCCGCGGCCAAGTTATGCGTCCCGAAAACCACGTCAACCCAGCCAGCTCGCTCGATGATCTGGTGGCGATCCTTTTGGGCCATGCAGCCGCCAACGGCGATCTGCATCCCGGGGTGGGCCTCCTTGATGGCCTTCATCTGACCGAGCGCGCTGTAGAGCTTCAGGTCGGCGTTCTCGCGGATCGTGCAGGTGTTGAAGATGACGACGTCGGCTTGGGACTCATCGGTGACGGGCTCCATCCCGTCGGCGACCATGAGTCCGGCGATGCGCTCGGAGTCGTGCTCGTTCATCTGGCACCCGAAGGTCCGAATGGCGAATTTCCTGGGTGCTGCCACCAAAGGAGCCTACTGAACGAGCGTCGGTTTCGAATTGGCGGCGTCGTACGTGACGCCGGCGCCGGCGATGACCACACAGACCATGCCCACCAGATCGAAGGGGTGAATGGTCTGACTGAGGACGATCAATCCGATGACGAAGGCGACCGCGGGATCGAGGGCGAAGAGGACCCCGGCCGTCGAGGGCCTCAGCCGTCGCAGGGCCTGTAGCTCGCAGCCGAATCCCAAGACGATCGCCATCAATGCCACCAGCGCCAGGCGACCGAGCGTCGCGGGATGACCGAGCACGTAGCGCGACGAGCCGATCGTCAAGGGCAACGTCACGACGGCGGCGATCGACATGGAGACCGCCAGACCACCGAAGCCTTCGGCCTGACCCCCGACGCGGTGCGCGGCAAAGACGTAACACGCCCATCCCAAACCGGAGCCGGCCGCGAAGAGGACGCCCTCGTAGTTCAGTCCCGCGCCGGGTCGCGCGATCGCGAGAACGCCGAGGCCGGCGAGGATCACGAAGGCGAAGTGGCGCGCCGAACGTTTGCCGAGGGCCGACACCATGAACGGACCGAGGTACTCGATCGCGACCGCGGCGCCCAACGGGATCCGCGCGATCGCTTGGTAGAAGCACTGGTTCATGAAGGCGACCGAGACGCCGAGTGCCAACGCCCCGAGCCACTGTTGCTTCGTCCAGGACCGAAGGTGTGGTCGCGTGAAGACCATCAGGACGACAGCACCCAAGAAGAATCGCCACGCGCTCGTCGCCGAGGGACCGATCTGACCGAATACGTGGGTCACGATCGCCGCGGACCACTGGATCAGCGAGGCCCCGAGCAACATGTACCCGGCACCGCGTACTGCGTGAGCCTTCGAGTGGCTCTCCTGGGTCAACTCGTCACCAGGCCGGTCCGGTCGGCTTCGAGCACATGCACGATGCCGGCGACGCCCTGGTCGTGGAGAAACGTTCGCGCCGCCGTGGCGACGCCCTCGGCCTTGTCCGAGGTCGCGAGTCCCAACATGGAAGAACCGGCCCCCGACCAACACGACCCGCGGCGCCGCTCTCACGAAGGGTCGCCAGCAGCGGCTCGGCGAAAGCCAGGAGTCCCATGCGATAGGGCTGGTGGAGGTAGTCGTCCATGGCGCTCTCGACGAAGGCGTCGTGATCGGCCAGTCCGGCGAGCAGGAGTCCCATCGCACTGAGGTTGCGCACCGCGTCGGCGAAGGGGACGCGTTCGGGCAGTACGCGGCGCGCGCCCACGGTCGAGAGCTCCTCTTCCGGGACGACGACGACGAAGCGCCACTCGTAGTCCAGCGCGAGCGGTCTCGCGACGACGCCCTCGCGCTCGTCGACGCCCACGACGACGAGTCCCGCCGAGCAACGACGCCGCCGCGTTCTCGGCGTGACCCTCTAGTTCCGTACTGAGCGTGAGCGGGTCCTTCGGCACCGGCGGCCACGGCCGCCGCGACGGCGAGCGCCGCCGACGAGCCGAGTCCCCGCGACAGCGGGACCTCGGACTTCACGTGCATCGTGAAGTTCGAATGTCCGAGTACGTCAGCCGCGACGCGGGCACCGAGATTGTTCTCGTCGTCGAACAATCCGGCGCCACAACCCTCACTGGAAATGGCGAAGCTATCGGCCGGCTCTACGCTGACCTCGAGATAGAGCGTCAACGCGATGGCCAGGCAATCGAAACCCGGTCCGAGGTTGGCCGAACTGGCGGGGACGCGCGCGAGCATGGTTTTACAGTATGCGGTGCCAGAGCGAGGGCGCGGCGACCGAGCGCAGCGCGATCAGCGGCACCGGTGGTTCGACGCTGTGCACTTCGATCCATCCGACGATCTCACCGCGGTGAATCGTGTCACCGAGGTGTCGCAGTCGCAGGTGCAAGGGATGCTTGTTCTGTTGATCCCACCAGTAGACCTGGCTCTGGTGCGCCAGACCGAACGACACGACGTGCTTGCCGAACCCGATCGTCCCCAAGACGGCGCCCTTGGCGAACGTGACGTCGACCTGACTGGTCTCGGCCGACGTGGCCAACGCGAAGGCCGCCGCTCCGGCGTGTGCCAGGACGTTGCCGCCACGCTGTCCGAGCACGACCGCGTAGACGAGGTGGCGACGTCCGTTGAGCCGGTAGGCCAGCGCCATGACGTCACAGCCCCCGGCCGCCGTCGTGCGACCGGACTTGACGCCGACGACGTCGTGCGCCCCGACCAGCGGCGTGAAGGAGTTGACGAAGCCCGCGACCGGCAGGTCGACCTGCGTCTGATCGACGATGGATCGCACGAGCGGTGAGCGCATCAGGATCGCCGCGAGTTTCGCCTGGTCGATCGCGGTCGAGACCGATTTCTGCGAGACGCCCGTGTCGTCGGCGTAGCGCGTGTTGCGCAGCCCGAGTGACCTCGCCGTCGCGTTCATCCGGGCCACGAAGGCCCCGGGGCTCGGCGACACCATGGCCGCCAGCATGTCGGCGTAGTTCGCGGCCGAGTGCACGAGCACGCCGTCGAGGAGGTCGATCTCACAGAGTTGCTCGCCACTCTCGACGATGACCGCCGAGTCGTCTTGCGACTTGTCCTCTTGGTAACTGAGGACGTCGTCGTCGCTCGACCATGATGCACGGACCGGTGTGGCCGATGGTCAGCGGGAATCGTTTCAGCGCGACGTAGGCCGTCATCATCTTGGTGAGGCTCGCGATCGGGACGACACGGTTGTCGTGCCCGAGAGTGACGCCGAGCGCCGGGACGTCGAGCGCCGCGCTGCCCCCGCTCGGCCATGCCAGCGGCGGTGGCGTGTACTCAAAGCTGGCGTAGGAGCGAAGCGACAGATGGATCGTGGGTCGTTCGTGCAGGAACGGCAACTGCATCGAGACGATCAGAGCGGCCGCGACCGCGGCGGCGAGCACGACCGCGAAGAAGCGAGCCACGAGGCCGCGAAGGGCCGGTCGACGAGACGATCTTCTGCTCACGAACTACAGCGAAGTCTGTTCGTCGTACTCTTCGGGCGTCACGAGTACCTTGCGGGCCTTGGACCCGTCACCGGCCGCGACGACTCCTTCTTGTTCGAGCTGATCCATGATGCGCCCGGCGCGTGCGAAGCCGACGCGCAACTTGCGCTGCAGCATCGACGTCGAACCGGACTGAGTCCGAATGATCAGGTCGCGCGCCTGGGCGAGTATCTCGTCATCGTCGTCGCTCGATCCCCCACCCATCGAACCGCCGCGTCCGGCCGGCACGTCGAGCGCGACCACGTTCTCTCGTCGTCCGCCCTGGGCGCGCCAGGCTTCGACGACGCGCTGGACTTCGCTCTCCGAGACCCACGGGGCCTGGAGTCGTCGCGCCACGTTGGACGACGCGGTCACCAGCAACATGTCGCCCTTGCCGATGAGCCGCTCGGCGCCGGCCTGGTCGAGGATGACGCGACTGTCGGCGAGCGAGGAGACGGCGAAGGCGATGCGACTGGGGATGTTGGCCTTGATGACGCCGGTGATGACGTCGACGCTGGGACGTTGCGTGGCGAGGACCAGGTGGATACCGACTGCGCGGGCCATCTGCGCGATACGTACGACCGACTCTTCCACGTCGCGCGCCGCGACCATCATCAGGTCGTTCAACTCGTCGACGACGATCACGATGTAAGGCAGTTCCTCGGGTCCCGATGGGCGCTCCACGTCCGATTCGAGACCGGTCGTTCGTTCGAAGATCTCGGCCACGCGCTCGTCGTCGGTCGTCTCGGGTTCGAGTTCGCCACGCGCGATCATCTGTTGATAGCTCGTGATGTCGCGCGCACCGCTCTCGGCGAGGATGTCGTAGCGACGCTCCATCTCCTTCACGGCCCAGGCCAGCATGCCGGCGGCCTTCTTAGGGTCGACGACGACGGGCGCCAACAGGTGCGGCAGGTCGTTGTACTGACCCATCTCGACGCGCTTGGGGTCGACCAGCATCAGTCGCAACCGGTCGGGCGTCGCGCGCATCACCAACGCCGTGACGATCGAGTTGATCAACGAACTCTTACCGGCGCCCGTCGCACCCGAGATGAGGACGTGGGGCATCTCGCCCAGGTTGGCGATCAGCGTCTTGCCGGAGATGTCGCGCCCGATCGGAACATCGAGGGGGTGGTTCGAGTTCTGCGCCTCTTCGGAGGCGAGCAGGTCGCCGAGGGCCACGAGCGTGCGCTGTCGATTCGGCACTTCGACACCGATCGCTGAACGGCCGGGGATCGGGGCGAGGATGCGAACGTCCGGAGAGGCCATCGCGTAGGCGATGTCCTTATTAAGGGTCGTGACGGAGGAGACGCGCACGCCGGGACCGAGTTCGAGTTCGTAGCGCGTCACGGTCGGCCCGACGGTGAAGCCGACGAGGGTCGTTTCGACGCCGTGGGCGGCCAGCGCCTCGACGAGCTCGCCGCCGAGGTCTTCGATGGCCGCGCGATCCTGCTTGACGTCCTTGGTGCGCACGAGCAGCGACGGCGATGGCAGCTCCCAGTCGCTCTCCATCTCGGGGTACTCCTCGTACTCCTCTTCGTCCTCTTCCTCGTCCTCCTCCTCGTACTCCTCTTCCTCTTCGTAGGCTCTTCGTAGACTGGCTCGTCGAAGGCCTCCGGCTCCGGAGGTAGCGCGCGGATGCGTCGCGGCGCCGGTTCCTCGTCGGGCTCTTCCTCGTCGTCCTCGCGAACGGGACGCTCGCGGCTCGACCACCAGCGCGCGAGCCACGACCCGAACGTACGAGAAGAACGACGCGGTGCCGCTGTAGAGCGCGCGAAGACCGATGCCCGTGCCGATCATGATCGCGATCACCAACAGCGCCAACAGCACCACGAGCGCCCCCGCGATGCCGATGTACTTAACGAGTCCACTGCCGATCGCCGCGCCGAGCCATCCGCCGGCGTGCGCGAACTGCTTGGTCGACGAATGCAGGTGCGGCCGCCCACCGGCCAGGTCGCCGATGCCACAGATGCTGATCAACCCGAGCGCGATGCCCCAGGTCGCCCGGGGACGCTCGACTTCGATCTTGCCGACGATCAACGCTGCACCGAGAGCGAGCAACATGACGGGCAACGCGAATCGCCCGATACCCAAGGCGATCGCGAGGCCCTTGGAGATGCCGCGCCCGACCGGTCCGAGCGCTCCGGCTTCGGCGAGCACGCAGAACGCGCCGATGACGACGAGCAGCACGATCCAGAGGTCGCGGGTGTGGCGCTCCCAGACGCTGGGGGCCTGCGCGGCCGATCCGCGCGCCGTCTTCTTTACCGGCTTTTTCTTGTGTCGTGCTTGTGCCACAACCATCAAACTTACCGAACATCCTTTCGTATTCGGTGCCAATACCTTTATGCTGAACCGGTGCCAACTACTCCCCACGACTCCTCGATCGAGCTCGCCGCGCGGCTGGATTCCAACGCGCGGGTCTGTCACGTCGTCTCCTCGACGCCTCTCAGTTCGTCGATCCGTGAGGTCGTTCTCGCAGGTCAGGCCGCTCTCTTGTGCGGCGTCCCGGGCAACGATGTCATGGTGCAACTGACCAATCCGGCCGGCAAACTGGTCCGTCGTCGCTACAGCGTGCACGCCGTCGACGACGAGCGTGACGAGTTCACCCTCTGGATCACGACGGCCCACGACGGACCGGGCAGCATCTGGGCGCGCAGTGCCCAGCCGGGCGACGAGGTCGACATCGTGGGCCCGCGGGGCAAGATCGTCCTCGATCCCGAGGCCGACTGGCACCTCTTCATGGGCGACATCACTTGCCTCGGCTCGGCCTACCGGATGGCCCAGAGCATCGAGACACCCGGCAAGGTCGTCTTCATCGTCGAGACCGACCACGCCGACGACGCCTTGACGGCGCCCTTCGACGAGGGCATCGCCGTCACCGGTATCTTCGTGGACCGTATGGGTCGCGCCAAGGACGATTCCGCCGGCCTCCTCCACGGACTCTCAGCGTTCGCGTTCCCGCCGGACCACGGCCACGCCTATCTCTTCGGAGAGTTTCACGTCATGAAGGCGGCGCGCGTCGCGCTCCTCGACCGGGGCCTCGATGAGGAGTCGATCAGTATGAAGGCGTTCTGGCGCGTCGGACGCAACAACGCCGACCATGGCGAACCAGAAAAGGGCGATTAGAGGACGACGACGGCCGCGAGCAGGATCGGCTGGCGGCGATACTTCTGACCGAGGAGTCGCCCGGCGGCGCGTTGGGCGACCTTGTTGAGCGCGTCTTCATCGCGCGTGCCCTCGCGGAGAGCAACTTCAAGCGCGGCGCGCACCTCGTTAGTCACGGCGTCGATCACCGACCGGTCCTGGTCGCCCTCGAACCATCCGCGCGCGGTGAGGCGCACCGGTTGGATGATCTTGCCCACGTCCTTGTCAATGCCGGCCGAGATCTGCAGGACCCCGAACTCAGCGAGCATGCGGCGCTCTTCGAGGGGACGCTCGTCCAAGTCCCCCGCGCTGCCGTCGATGTAGTGAAAACCGGCCGGGACCTGACCGGCACGCTTGATGCCCGCCTTGTTGACTTCGATCTGATCGCCGTCTTCGCAGATTAAGACGTGCTTGGGACTGAGACCCATCGAGTGGGCCAATTCGGCGTGGTGCACCATGTGGCGGTACTCGCCGTGAACCGGGACGAAGTTCTTGGGTCGCAGCAGCTGGTGGAAGGTGCGAAGTTCTCCCTGTCGGGCGTGACCGGAGGCGTGGACCGGCTCGTGTCCCGAGTGGATCACCTCGGCCGCGGCGCGGTGCAGGTCGTCGATCACTCGACCAACCGTCCATTCGTTACCCGGAATCGGGTGTGAGCTGAGGATGACGGTGTCGTCGGCGCCGACCTTCAAGAATCTCGCGTCACCGCGCGACAGTTTGGACAGCGCGGCGAGCGGCTCGCCCTGGCTTCCGGTGCAGATGACGCAGACCTCGCCGGGCGTGTAGCGATCGATGTTCTCGATGTCGATGAGGTTCGCCGCGTCGACGTGCAGGAGGTTCAGCTTGCGCGCCAGTTTCACGTTCGCCTCCATCGAGCGACCCATGAGCACGATCTTGCGGTGCTGTTCGAGCGCCACGTCGATTATCTGTTGGACGCGGTGGATGTGACTCGCGAAACAGGCCACGACCATGCGACGTTCTGGTCGCTCGAGGAAGAGTCGGCGCAGCGCTCCCCCAACTGAGCGCTCCGAGGCGGTGAAGCCGGGCTCTTCGGCGTTCGTGGAGTCGGCCAGCAGCAAGGCAACGCCTTCGTCGCCCAGTGCCGCGAGACGAGAGATGTCGGTGCGACGTCCGTCGATCGGCGTGAGGTCGAGCTTGAAGTCACCGGAGTGCACGACGATGCCCGCGTTGGTGTGAAAGGCCAGCGCCATCGCACTGGGCACCGAGTGCGTGACCGGGATGAACTCGACGTCGAACGGTCCGATCTTGCGCTTCTCGCCGTCGCTGACCTCGATGAACGTGAGGTCCTTGGCGACCTTGGCCTCGGTGAGGCGATGGCGCGCGAAGCCGAGCGTCAACTGCGAACCGTAGATGGGGACGTTGATGTCCTTGACGAGGTAGCGCAGCGCGCCGGTGTGGTCCTCGTGTCCGTGGGTCAACACGATCGCGTCGACGCGGTCCTTGCGTTCGATCAACCACCGAAAGTCCGGCAGGATCAGGTCGACGCCGTACATGGTCGGCTCGGGGAACATCAGCCCGGCATCGACCACCACGATGCGACCGTCTTGCTCGATGGCGGCGCAGTTGCGGCCGATCTCTCCGAGGCCGCCGAGGAAGGTGACGCGAACGGTGTCCTTAGCCACGCGATGCCTGGAGCGCGGCCACGATCTTCGCCGCGTCCGCGTCGAGAGTGTCGTCGCTCTCGGCGTGCGGGAGTCGGCACTGGCCGACGTCGAATCCCGAGATACCGCAACGCCGCCTTGGCCGGCATCGGGTTCGGATACAGCTCACCGTTCTCGAAGGCGTAACTCGTGGCGAGGCGCTCGTTGTACTCCCGGGCGCGGACCCAGTCACCCCGTTCGACGCACTCGACGACCTGGACGAACTCGCGCGCGGCCCAATGCGCCGCGACCGAGATAATGCCGACCGCCCCGATGCCCAGGAAGGGCACCAGCACCGAGTCGTCCCCGCTGTACATGTCGATGTTGTCACCGAGCACCGACTTGTAGTGCGCGGCGCTGACGAGGTCGCCCGACGCGTCCTTGATGGCGACGATGTTCGAGTGCGACGAGACCAGCTCGATGGTCGTCGACGCGGCGATCTTTCGTCCGGTTCGCGACGGTACGTCGTAGAGCATGACCGGGAGTTCCGTGCACGAGGCGATGGCGGCGAAGTGCGCGGCGATGCCCTTTTGGCTCGGTCGCGCGTAGGCCGGCGTCGTCGCCAGCACGCCGGTGACGCCGGTCTCGAGCACCTGGCGCGTCAGTTCCACCGAGCGAGCGGTGTCGGCGAACGTCGATCCGGCGAGTACCGGCACTTCGACGGCGCCCGCGACGCAGGCGAAGAGTTCGAGCTTCTCATCGTCAGAGAGCGACGAGCCTTCCCCGTCGATCCGGCGATGACCAAACCGTCACAGCCTTCGCGCGACCAAGTAGGTCGCGAGCTCGATGGCGACATCGAAATTGATGGTGCCGTCCGCTCGAAAGGGCGTCACCATGGCGGTGAGAACGCGACCAAAACGAGGTGTCGTCATACTTCGAAGTTACCAGCCATTCTCGACGCTGTCCGCGGTGGCGTTAGCCACAACGCACGCGAATCTCAGATAAGCGATTCGATTCCGTCGATCAGTCGCGGTGTCGAGTCGATGGCGTCGTGCCGCGAGCGCGACGCCCTGGACGAAACTCAGACGATCGAAAGAGTCGTGACGAATCGTCAATCCTTCTCCCGGGCCGCCGAAGAGGATCTCCTGGTGGGCGACGAGTCCGGGCAGTCGCACCGAATGGATCTTGATCCCGCCAATGAGATCGGCGCCGCGAGCGCCGGAAACGGTGTGGCGAACCGTGGGATCGGTCATCTCGGGCAGACCCGGCCGCGGTGCGCGCGGCGGCGATCCCCTTCGCCGCGGCGATCGACGTGCCCGACGGCGCGTCGACCTTCTTGTCGTGATGCAGTTCGATGATCTCGACCCGATCGAAGTACGGCGCCGCCATGGCCGCGAACTTCTCCGAGAGCACCGCCCCGACCGAGTAGTTCGCCGCGATCACGACGCCCACCGTGGTCGCGGTCTCTTCGACCTCTTGGCGTTGCTCGTCCAAGAGACCCGTCGTACCGACCACGAGGCCCTTGCCGTTGGCCGCACACCACCGCGCCGAGGCGACGACGCCTTCGGGCGAGGAGAAGTCGACGACCACGTCGACCGTATGGGCGTCGACGGCGTCGAACGACGACGGCGTAGGTGGCGCCGAAGAGTTCACTCGGCTCGCGCGCGTCGACGAGCGCCGTGATCGTGAACTCGTCCGAGCGCGCCGAGACCGCCGGCCAGGATCTGTCCCATCCGTCCGGCGCCGCCGTTGATCGCGAGTGCTTTCACGACCGCACCTTATCCTCGCGCCGTCGCCGGACATCGACGACCAGATAGGGGCCGACGCCGATGAGCAACGACGACGCCCACGATCGACGCGGCCAGACTGACTTCGATGTAGGGCGCGTGGTAGTGGAAGTGGATTCGCCACGTTCCACTCGGCACCGCGACCTGTTGGATCAGTCCGTTGCGCGTGACCGTGAGGGCCATGCTCTTGCCGGTGACGGTATTGAGTGCCGTCGCGCGCCAACCCGGGAGGTAGGCCATGGAACGTACCAACGTCACCGTCGCGCTCGCGTGCACGTCGACCCACGTATCGCCGTAGGCGACGTTCGTCACGTGCGACACCGTGCCATTGGACGGCGACGTCAACCAGACGGACTGCTTCACGCTCTGCGCCTTGAAGACCGAGAACGTCCCGACGGTGTCGCTCAGTTGCCACGCGGGGCTGTCGAGTGCCTCTTGCATCGGTGAGTCCACGTCGTAGGTGATCGTGAGTGGCGTGACCTGCGTGACCTTGGCGTCGCCAATCGACACCGCCGTCCCCGTCACTTCGAATCCGGCCGCCGTCGGGCGCGTGCTTCGGCAACGTGATCGAGACGTCGTTGGCGCCGGACTCGTGCAACGTCGGTCCGACCGGCGCGCCCGTGGCGCCGATCATCGTCACGTCCATCGGGCCCGCCGAGATTGGCTGACCACCACGTCCGTGAATGCTCAGCGTCGCGACGTGGAGCAGCTGTCCGAAGTAGCGATGCGTCGTCGCCGATGGCGCGGCCTGACGACAGTTCGGCGCGGGGGCACCGGCACGATGTCGTTGTGGCTCAACTGCCGGACGCCACCGCGATCGCCGAGAGCCGCAGTTGGTGAACGTGCCGTCGGCCAGGCGACAGGGGTCGAGCGCCGCTTGGGGATGCGTGCCGGTCGAGTCGTCGTAGATCGTCGAGATGAGCGAGCCGTAGCCCTGGACGCTCGGCAACTTCGTGAAGACGTTCATGTTCGGCACACCGAGTGCTTGGAACTGCTCTGCTGCGCGCCGCCCTGGTCGACGAGCGCGGTACGACCATTGGTGCCGAGGAGCGCCATCGCGTTGGCGGCCGATGGTTCCGTCGGGCCCGAGCCGCCAAACAACGCCGTCGCGCTGAAGATCAAGAAGACCAGCACGTCGGCCACCAGCACACCCATCAGGACCTTCATGAGGTTCTTCGAGTGTCGCCAGCGACAGTAGCGCCAAGACGATCGACGACCGCGATCACGAGGTGCAGATCGTAGGAGAGGTGCATGTCTCGGGCGAGGTCCTCTTGTTGGGGGAAGACCCCCAGGTACGAGACGATGCGCGGACCCCACACGAACAGTCCGACGCTCAGCGCAATCACGGCGAAGGCCGGCGCGAGCGTCAGCCACTTGGTTCGGCCCTCGAGTCCCGCCTCGGCCGTACGGCGCGTCTCGAGTCGATGGAGCCACCATCCGAGCAACGCGGTCATCGCGAAGTCGACCAGGATGACGTTGCGACTCTGGAGTCGCGTGTTGCCGTAGAGCGGGATGTGGCGAAAGACGTGACCGAGCGGCGTGTACGAGCCCCACGTCGCGAAGAGTCCGACCACCAGGATCACGAAGTAGAGCGACGTAGTCGCGGTCCTCCCCCTTCCAGCCGCGGCGCGTCAACTTGGTCAAGAAGGCGAACGTCGCGACGAGCGCGAGGACGCCGACGTAGCCGGTGACTTCGGGCAGGTTGTAGTGGGCGAAGTAGTTCGGCTGCCCGCCCGAGCCGTTCCCGCCGAAGATGTCGGGCATGAAGAGCAGCGACGTCCAACGCACGACCAGTGAGCCGGCGCCGAAGTAGCCGTAGCTGATCGAGGAGCGCTGTGAGAGGCCGATGAACGACCAGCCGGGCAGGAGTTGGACGAGGCCGATGGCGCTCCCCCACGCGAGCCCGGCCGCCAGGGCGACGACGTAGGCGACGCGCCCGCGCCACGTCTGTATCCAGTACGAACTGCGGATCAACAACACCGACGGTCCGACGATCAACGTCAGCAGTTCGATCTCGGCGATGCCCCGTGGTTCGCCCGTCAAGAACGTCAGCCCCCACAACAGCGCGTAGCCCCAGATCCAGGGCTTGGAGACACGCGCGTAGTGGCGCCACGTCGTGGTCGTCGGCTCGAGGGAGAGCCGGCGAGAAAGCGACACCAGAATCAGCGTCGCCCACGGAATGAAGGCGAAGCCCTGGACGACGCCTAGGTGCACGAGTTGTCCGACCATCGCACCGGAGTACGCGTACGTCATGGCGGCGGCGAAGGACGACAGCGTGCGCATGCCGTGCCAGCGCAGCAGCGCGAACATGCCGGTCGCGGCGATCAGGTAGACCGCGATGCAGTTAATGAGCCACGCGGCGATCGGCGGCACGAAGGCGAAGATCACGGTCAACGGATAGAGCGAACCGGCGTTGAGTCCCCCGAGCAACGGCGTGCCGGAGTTCGCGAGGGGGTTGAAGAGCGGCAGGTGACCGGAGGCAATCTGTTGCCCACTCAAGACACGAAGCGGAAAGTTTTGGATCAGATTGTCGCCGTCGATCGCCGGATGGCCGACGAGCGCCGGGATCACGAAGAGCAGCGTCGGCACCACGAGCATCGCGAGCAGCGATCGCCGATCATCCTTGGAGAGAGGTCGCCACCACTGCGTGGAATGCGTGGGGGCGATCAGACTCATTGGCTCCACGCTACGAAAAAGCACGAAGCCCGTGCTGCACGGTCACGAGGACCGAACAACACGGGCTTCGAACGACTAACGGCGACGCGGTCGAGGACTGCGACGTGAAGAGTCGCCATCGACGAATGCCGGACCACCGGGACCCAGGTCGCCGATCTCGTCCGCGAGCTCGGCCTCGAAGGCCGCCTCGAAGGATGAGGACGACGCGGTCGTACGTGCGGCGTTCGCGTTGCCATTCGCGTTGTCACGCGGCGCGCGGTCACGCGGTCCACGGTCTCGGTCGCGCCCACCACGGTCGCCGCGTTCGCCACGCTCGGCGTCACGACGAGGGGGACGAGCGTCACCTTCTTCGGACTCCGGGAAGTCACCGACGAGTGAGAGCGAGACCTTGCCCTGCGGGTCGATGTCGTCGACCTTGACCTCGATCGTCTGACCGAGTTCGAGGACGTCTTCGACCTGGCCGATGCGCTTGCCGCCGTTGAGCGGGGCCATCTTCGAGATGTGCAAGAGGCCGTCACGTCCGGGCATGATGCTCACGAACGCGCCGAACTTGGCGATGTTGACGACGCGACCCTGGTAGGTCACACCCATCTCGGGCGTGGGCGGGTCGAGGATCATCGCGATGCGCCGACGCGCCTCTTCCACGGCACGTCCGTCCTTGGCACCGATGGTGACCGTGCCGACGACACCGTCGTCGTCGACGGCGATGTCCGCACCGGTCTCTTGCTGCAGGGTGTTGATGACCTTGCCCTTGGGACCGATGACCTCACCAATCTTGTCGATCGGGATCTGCAGCGACACGATCTTCGGCGCCACCTCGGCGACCTGCGAGCGGGGCTCGGGGATCGTGGCGGTGAGCACGTTGAGGATCAACAGTCGGGCGGTCTTGGCCTGGTCCAGCGCGTTCGACAGGACCTCGGCCGGGAGGCCGTCGATCTTCGTGTCGAGCTGGAGCGCCGTGACGGCGTCGGCGGTACCGGCGACCTTGAAGTCCATGTCACCGAAGGCGTCTTCGGCACCGAGGATGTCGGTCAATGTGACGTACTTGCCGTCGTCGTAGACGAGACCCATCGCGATGCCGGCGACGGGCGCCTTGATCGGCACACCGGCCGCCATGAACGACAGCGTCGAGCCACAGACCGACGCCATCGACGTCGAACCGTTGGACTGCAGGACGTCCGAGACGACGCGCAGCGTGTAGGCGAAGTCCTCTTCGCTCGGCAGTACGGGGATCAGTGCACGCTCGGCCAACATGCCGTGGCCGATCTCGCGGCGCTTGGGCATGCCCACGCGGCCGGTCTCACCGACCGAGTAGGGCGGGAAGTTGTAGTGGTGCATGTAGCGGCGCCACTCGTCGGGTCCGATCGTGTCGAGCTGTTGGCGCATGCGCGGCATGCCGAGCGTCGTCACGTTGACGACCTGGGTCTCGCCGCGCTGGAACATCGCCGAACCGTGCGTCATCGGGAAGAGGTCGATCTCGGCCGAGAGCGGTCGGATGTCGGTGACGGTCCGTCCGTCGATGCGAACACCCTCATCGACGATGCGACGTCGCACGATCTTCTTCGTGACCGAACGAACGGCCGCCTTGATCTCGCGCGAGGCGGTTCGGGAACTCGTCCTTCAGGTGCTCGATGATCGAGGCCGTGGCGGCGTCAAGGGCGGCGTTGCGCGCGGTCTTGGTCGTCAGCTTGTTGGCCTCGGAGAGCGATGTGGCGCCCATCTTCTCGACGCTCTCATAGACGTCGTCCTGGTAGTCGGCGACGGTCTGGTACTCCATCGGCGCGATCTCACCGCGCGCGGCGACGAAGTTTCGCACCAATTCGCGCTGGAGGTTGATCGACTCGCGGATCCAGAGCTTGGAGGCTTCGAGTCCGGCCGAGAGGACCTCTTCGGAGACCTTCGGCGCGCCGTCGGCGTACTTCTCGAAGGATCCTTCGGTGCCACCGGCCTCGACCATCATGATCGCGACGTCGGCGTCGACCGAGTCACTGAGGGCGCGTCCGGCCACGACCAGTTCGAAGGTCGCGGCGTCGCCCTCTTGGTACGTCGGGTGCGGGGCCCACTCACCGTCGGTGGTGTAGGCCATGCGCACGGCGCCGATCGGTCCCTCGAAGGGGATGCCCGAGATCATCAACGAGGCCGAGGCGGCGTTGATGGCCAGTACGTCGTACGGGTTCTCCTGGTCGGCGCTGAAGATCGTGCCGACGACCTGGACCTCGTTGCGAAAGCCCTTCGGGAAGGACGGCCGCAGCGGTCGGTCGATCAGACGGCAGGTGAGGACCGCCTGGTCTGAGGGCTTGCCCTCACGACGGAAGAAGGCGCCGGGGATCTTGCCTGCGGCGTAGGCGCGCTCTTCGATGTCCACGGTGAGCGGGAAGAAGTCGATGCCTTCTCGAACGCTCTTGGCGGCCGCGACGGTCGCCAGCAAGATGGTGTCGCCGATGCGCGCCACGACGGCGCCGTCGGCCAGTTGGGCCAGGTGGCCCGCTTCAAAACTTAAAGTCTTTTCGGTGCCCGTTATGGGGCTACTTACGCGGATTGCGTCAGTCATTGGTATTGCTCCTATTTGGTTAGCAACACTCCGCCCGGATCCCAGTGGGCAACCTTCGCGAATCGCGACTGTTCTCCACTGGCCTCCGAGGAATCGGATGTGTTGAGCACGTTGACGGCGTCAACGTGCCTCGGCTAGCGACGAATGCCGAGACGGCCGATCAAAGCGCGGTAGCGCTCGACATTTCCGCGCTGCACGTAATCGAGCAGGCGGCGTCGTTGGCCGATGAGCTTCATGAGACCACGGCGGGTGTGATGATCACCCTTGTGGACCTTGAGGTGCTCGGTGAGGTGGGCGATCCGGTCCGTCAGGATCGCCACTTGGACTTCGGGGGAACCCGTGTCCGTCGCGTGAGCCTGATAGTCCTTGATGATCTGCTGCTTCTCAGCCATAACGTTTTATTTGCCTTATGAGTCGGATGTCTCGTAGCAAGTCGCCAACGTGACGACCCACATAGTCAGCGTCGCTGACCGAATATCTATTCTAGCAGTGCCGAAGTGAGGGTCGAGAACTTCTTGAATATCTCAAGGGTTTTTTCGACGTCGCGCCCGATCTGGGCGACCAACGCCTCGACGTCGGAAAAGACGGCTTCGCCGCGCAGTCGCGCCACGATGGCCACGTCGAGCGAGGCGCCGTAGAGATCGCCCTGGTAGCCCGGCAGGTGCACCTCGACCAGGAGTGGACCGTCATCGTAGAACTGGGGTCGCGTGCCGATCGAGATCGCCGCGGGTCGCCACCGGCGATCGGGCGTCCTCGCCGCACCGGCGTAGATGCCCTCGAGAGGCAGCAACTGATTCGGCTGCGTCGCGACGTTGGCGGTCGCGAATCCCAGTTCTCCCCCGCGCGCGTCACCATGTTCGACACTCCCGCGCAGGACGAAGGGCCGACCGAGCGTCGCGGTCGCCGCGTCGACGTCACCCAGCTCCAGTGCTTTTCGCACCGCGCTCGAACTCCATCTCGGTTCGCCGAACGTCGGCGCCTCGTAGACCCCGAATCCGTAGCGCTGTCCCTCGGCGCTCAACAGCGCGACGTCGCCGGAGCGGTCGCGCCCGAATCGAAAGTCCTCGCCGACCACGATCTCCCACGCGTGCAACTCACCGGCCAGGACTCGCGCGATGAACTCCTGGGCGCGACTCACTCGCGAGTTGCGAGTCGAAGGTGAGGACGCGGACCTGTTCGATGCCGAGGGCTTCGAACCCCTCGAGTCGTTGCTCGAGTGTGCCGAGCAGACGTGGCGCTCTCTCGGGCGCCAAGAACTGCGCCGGGTGCGGATCGAAGGTAACGATCGTCGGCACCGCGTCGCGGGCGCGCTCGCCGTCGAGGTGCAACAACATGTCGATGACCGCTTGATGGCCCAAGTGAAGTCCGTCGAAGACACCGATAGCGATGACCGAATCGACGTTCGATAGCTTCGAGGTCTCCCCATCGCGCACGACGATCATCAGTGCAAACTACCCGCGAGCCGATTCGTCGCGAGACGCCAATACCAACTGCGGCTTCCACGTATCGTTGCGTCGCTGGAGGACGCCCACCAGGTTGTCAGCGGCGTCCATGGCCGCGATCTCCCCGGCGCGAAAGACGCCCCCGAGTGTCGATCCGCTGGCCCATGCGCATGGCGCGCACCTGATCGTCGTCGAGGGTGACGTGCTCCAGCGCCGTCACGAAGGACGACGGTGGTGACAGAACGTCTTCGCCGGCATCGACCTTGTCGGCCAGTTCCTCCAACGTCAGCGCGTCCTGCACCGTGTGCGATCCACTGGCGAGTCGACGAAGTTCCACGAGATGACCAACCGTGCCGAGACGATTGGCCAGATCGCTCAACAGCACGCGGACGTAGGCTAGCAAGACGACTCGTCGAAGTAGATGGAGAGGAAAA
>CAVXRB010000026.1:0-194505 GCA_963764095.1 uncultured Acidimicrobiaceae bacterium
GACGCATTGCTCCAAAGACGATGTCCGCCAGGCCCACCAGAATCTCCAAACGTCATCGGTGGAGATCGCCGGCGCTCAATCTCGCGATTGAACACGAGCAGGACCTGGCGATCAGCGCCGGCGCGTTCAACGTGGAGAATCCCAACGCGTCAGAGTCGAGTTTCATCCGCTGGGTCGACAACGTGAACGCCTTCCAGCGTTATCCCGAGATCCTCGCCGTCGCCGAAGTCGACATCGTTCGTCCTTCGCAGCTGAAGGCCTTCGCCGCGCGCGCCACGATCAACGAGAAGGAGTCCAAGGCGCCGAGTCAGACCTTCACGCTGACCCCGCCGGGCAAGCGGCCCTACTACTGCCTCGTGGACCTCGAGCACGCTCGAGCCGGACTGACGGAAATCCCGATCGGTCTCGACCTCTGTGACTCGTCACTCGGTCCCCAATTGCGCAGGCGGCGAGTCCGGGTCAACCACGTACGCACCCGACAGCCTGGGCGGTCCGGCCGCCTGGCGGTGGGCACGCCGCTCTATCGCAACGGCGGCCACCCCGACACCGTGGCGGCACGCCGAGCCGACATCATCGGTTTCACCGGCACCGAGATACTGCCCGACACGATTCTGGCGACGGCGCTCATGGGCCACTCCAAGACGGCCGTCGCGTTCAGTTACAAGCACGCCGGTAGAGCGAGACCTTCCGGTCGGGCCGCAAGCCGACAACGCGATTCTCGGCGACGTCAATCTTCACAACGGCTGGCGCGTGAAGGTCTTCAAGGCGGCGGTCGACGGCCGTCTTCGGTCAGAATGACTCAGCACCTGCTCTTCCTCGGTGGCGTCACTCGTAAGTCTCTTGTCTCGCGCTGCTCATCTACGTCCTCGGCACGAGTCGATCGAGTGCCATGGAGCTGGTGAAGGAGCGAACCGATCAACTGCAACATCAAGCACTCCACGACTCCCTCACCGGACTGCCCAATCGCGCGCTGATCCTCGACCGCATCGATCGGATGCTGGCGCGCTCGAGACGCGAGAACATTGGACGTCGCCGCGCTCTTCCTCGACCTCGACAACTTCAAGGACATCAACGACACCCTGGGTCACCGCGCGGGCGACGAACTGCTCGTAAGCGTCGGGGTGCGACTGCAGAGCGCGGTACGCGAGAACGACACGGTCGGACGACTCGGCGGCGACGAATTCGTCGTTCTGGCCGACGGTGTCTCACTTGGAGGCCGGTGTCGATGTCGTCGCCCAACGTCTACTCGACGTCATGGCCACGCCGTTCATCATCTCGGCCAGCAAGGTCCCGCTGTAGGTCTCGGCCAGTATCGGTATCGCCGAAGGTGATCGCGCGACGCCCGAAGCCCTCTTGCAAGACGCCGATATCGCGCTCTACCAAGCCAAGGCGGCCGGCAAACAACGGTCCGTCAAGTTCATCCCGTCGATGCAGGACGTCGGTGGACCACCATCGCCGTCTCGAAGTCGACCTGCAGGGCGCGCTCGGGGGACAGTTCTTCTTGATGTACCAGCCGACGGTGGACCTCGCGACCGGGCGCCTTCACCGGCGTCGAGGCGCTCCTGCGATGGAAGCACCCAGAGCGCGGCATCGTCCAACCCAATGACTTCATCCCCGCGCTCGAATCGTCGGGACTCATCGTCCCGTCGGTGCGTGGGTCCTGCACGAGGCCTGTCGACAGGGCGCGCTGTGGCAGGGCCGTGGCCATCGCTTCACGGTCTCGGTCAACATCTCGGCCAAACAGCTCGAACGTGACCGACTGGTCACCGACGTCCGAGAGGCCATCGCCATGAGTGGCTTCGACGCCACGCGAACTCATCCTTGAACTGACCGAGACGGCGTTGATGCACGACTCCGGCTCGACGCTGTCGCGACTGATGCTGTTGAAGGCCCTCGGCGTTCGCATCGCGATCGACGACTTCGGCACCGGCTACTCCTCCCTCGCCTACCTGCGACAGTTCCCATCGACATCTTGAAGATCGATCGAACGTTCGTCTCCGGCATCGCCGACTCGAGGGAGTCGGCGGCCCTCGTCCACACGCTCGTGCAACTCGGCAAGGTCCTGGGCATCGAGACGATCGCCGAAGGCGTCGAGACCATCGACCAGCGAACGCGCCTCGAGACCGAGCACGTCGACACCGGGCAGGGATTCCTCTTCGCGCGCCCGCTCGCCGTGGCCGGACCTCGATCGGCTCCTGCTCGACTCGGCTGGCAAGCCGGAGTGGCTGAGCGTCGCTCTGCCGCGCGACGACGCGTAACGCCTAACGAATCCTCAACGAGTCACATTCCCCTTCGCCGCGGTGACAGATACAGTGGCCAACGAACGCGACAGAGGAGAACACGGTGCCCAAGAGCCCTCCCAAGGAAGAATCAGCGTCAAGCAAGATCACGAAGCGCACGCAAGAGTTCGATGACTGGCGCGGCGAAACGCTCGCACGCTTACGACAACTCATCCTTCAAGCCGACCCGGAGATGCAAGAGGAGTGGAAGTGGGTGAAGCCCACCAATCCCGGTGTCCCCGTCTGGAGCCACGACGGTGGCGTCTGCACCGGTGAGGTGTACAAAGCGGTCGTGAAGCTCACGTTCTTCCGTGGCGCCACGGTGAAGGACCCGAAGGGTCTCTTCAACTCGAGTCTCGAAGGGAACGTCCGTCGAGCCATCGACTTCCACGAAGGCGAGAAGATCAACGCGGCCGCTTTCAAGCAGCTGATCAAGGACGCCGTTGCGGCCAATAAAGCGGCACTCGCCGAGCGAGCCGCCAAGAAGAAGTAGAAAAGGAAGATTCGACGACGCCCGTATCGGGCGTACGAGTAAGGAGTCGCACCATGCCTGACGCATCGATCACCGAGTCTCGCGACATCGAGGCACCAGCGGCTCGAATCTTCTCGATTGTGTCCGATCCCGCACGGCACCCGGCCATCGACGGAACGGGAATGCTGCGATCCGCCGACGACAATCAAGTCATGTCAAAAGTGGGAGACGTGTTCTACATGTCGATGACCCACTGGGATCTGGGCGACTACGTCATGGAGAATCATGTCGTTGAGTTCGTACAGGATCGCCGCGTCGGTTGGGAGCCCGTCGCGCAAGTGAACAAGGATGCGCGTTGGGACCGGATGCCCTCTAACCGCGAACCGCGCGAATGGGGATGGCAACTGGAACCGTTGAGCGACGAGAGAACGCGAGTCACTGCGTTTTTCGAAGGCAGTCGATTGTCGGAGGGTCTTCGAAAATTCGTCGAAGATGGAGAATTTTGGCGACCGGCGATGGCGACCAGTTTGGAAAACCTCGAACGATTGGTGACCCAGTCGGATGCGGCGGGAGAAGGCAGCCCTCGGTCCGAAACTTCAGAGAAGTTCGCTGCGTTCTATAAGGGTGACTGATCTCGGAGTAATTGGCCTCAATTCTTTGGTCCCATTTGGACGTTCGACGGCGTTCCCGAAGGGTGAGAAGGTGGCGGGCTCTTAGCGAGGCGGCGTGACCATCTGGAGAATGCCATCCAGTGGACACCGGTTCACCCTTCGTGGAGGTGATGGGATTCGAACCCACTGCCTCTACATTGCGAACGTAGCGCTCTACCAATTGAGCTACACCCCCGAAGAGGCTTCTACTTTAGCCCAACGCTCGACGTGGCTGTGCCTGACGCTGCCAGCCGTCGTCTTCTTCGTCCTCTTCGTACTCGGACTCGTACTGGTCGTCGTAGCGCGGTGAGACCGCGTCGTAGAGACGCTGCACGGAGGCCAGTTTGCGGGGCTGCGGTAGTCGAATCCCCAACGACGATTCGTTCAAATAGCCCTGAGAGACCGCGTACAGCGCGAGGGCGACGTAGGTCACGATGCAGACCCACGACGCGACGGCCAGGTCCATGACCAAGGAGTAACTCAACGTGAAGGCGAGGATCGAGAGTACCGCCGAGACGAGCAGCAGTCGCACGAACATCATCTGTCGACGCGACTTCATCGTGCGATGACGAATCGGCGCTTCGTAACTGCGACGGACCGTGGTTTCGTTGGGCACCGACGAGTAGGCCGCGGCGTAGCGGTTCATCGAGTCGCGCTCGTTGATCGGCTCGTCGTCGTACTCGTAGTCCTCACTCCACTCGTCCCACGAACTGCGCGACTCCAGTGAGCGATAGGTGTCGTCGGCGTGAACGACGGTGAGGCGCGAGCGTCGTCCGGGACTCGTGCAGCGGGGTTTCGGCGGCGTCGGGCTGATCGAGACGGTGGGCCGGGTTGACGGCGTACTCCTGGCGGCTCAGGACCTCGTGTTCGGCGTGGAAGGACTGGATCGAGCGTTCGGCACCGCCGTCACGGAGCCGTCGGATGGCCATGGGCGCCAAGAGCGCCACCCAGAAGAGGGCGAGGATTATTAGAAGCATCCGACATACCCCACGACACGCCACCTTGACATTGACCTCAAAGTTACAAGCGTTTAAAGGGTTTTTGGTGGATGTCAGGCCTCGTGGAGGCCGCACTCTTCCTTGTCCGCACCGACCCAGCGACCCGATCGACGGTCCCCCGGCACGAGTGGTTTCTCGGTCATCGCGGCACACCCGATCGACGCGTAGCCCTGCGCCCACAAGGGGTGCTCGGGCAGGTCGTTCGACGACAGGTAGTAGGCGACGTCGTCGTCGGTCCACGTCGCCAGCGGGTTCACCTTCACGAGTTTGAATTTCTCATCCCACATCAGGGTTTTCATATTCGTGCGCGACGGCGCGTCGACGCGTTTCACCGACGTGATCCACGCCGATTTGCCGGCGACGGCGCGGCCGAGCGGCTCGACTTTTCGCAGTTCGCAGCATCGTTCCGTGCCGCAGGGCCACGCGTCGGCGTCGGGACCGGGCGTCGTTCGCGTCATATTGAGCGACCAATCGCGCTCGATTCGCGACGCGAATTCGAGCGTCTCGGGGAAGTGACCGCCCGTGTCCAAGAAGATGATTTCAGAGTTGGGACGAAGTTGATGAACCATATGCAGCAACGCGACGTCCTCGAACGAGCACGCCATCGCGACGTCGTCGTTGAAGCGTTCGAAGGTCCATTCGAGAATCTTGATCGGCGTCGAGCGCTCGAAACTCTCGTTCACCGATTCGAGTTCGTCGATGAGGTCACCGGTCGGCGTAATCAGGGGCATTTGTCTCAACAGCCTTACATTCTCGAGTGTTTTACTAGGATATACGGAGACCTAACGGACCATGACGACGACAACCTTGCGCACCTCCACGACCACCGACCATCTCGACCTGCTGGAGTCCCACGCCATTTTCATCCTCCGCGAGGTCGTGGCGGAGTGCGAGCGCCCGGTCCTGCTCTTCTCCGGCGGCAAGGACTCCGCGGTCCTCTTGCACCTCGCCGTCAAGGCCTTCGCCCCGCAGCAGCTGCCCTTTCCGGTCATGCACATCGACACCGGGCAGAACTTCCCGGAGGTGATCGAATTTCGTGACGCGACCGTCGAGCGCGTCGGCGCGCGACTCGTGGTCGCCAAGGTGCAAGACACGATCGACCAGGGCAAGGTCCAAGACCCCGGCGTGATGGGTTCGCGTAATCGTCTCCAGACAGTGACGTTGCTCGACGCCATCAACGACAACAACTTCGACGCCGCCTTCGGTGGCGCGCGCCGCGACGAGGACAAGGCCCGCGCCAAGGAGCGAATTCTCTCCTTTCGCGACACGTTCGGCCAGTGGGACCCGCGCAAGCAGCGACCGGAGCTGTGGCAGATCTACCAGGGCAAGGTGAACCCCGGCGAGAGCGTGCGCGCCTTCCCCCTCTCGGACTGGACCGAGCTCGACGTGTGGCAGTACATCCAGCGCGAGCAGATGGCGCTGCCGGAGATCTACTTCGCCCACGACCGCGACGTCGTCATGCGAGACGGCATGTACCTGGCCGTCGGCCCGTTCGTGGAACCGCGCGACTCCGAGACCGTGGAGCGACTCTCGGTGCGCTTTCGCACGGTAGGCGACGCCAACTGCACTGGTGCGGTGAGGTCACGCGCGGCAACGCTCGAGGCGATCATCGACGAGGTGGCCCTCGCCAACGTTTCGGAGCGCGGCGCGACGCGCGCCGACGACAAGTTCTCCGAGACCGCCATGGAAGACCGAAAGCGCGAAGGGTACTTCTAAGCGTGCAGCTCGCCACCAAGGATCTCCTGCGCCTCGCGACCATCGGCTCGGTCGACGACGGCAAGTCGACCTTGATCGGGCGCATCCTCGTCGACACGCGACAGCTCTTCGACGACCAGCTCGACGCCGTCGCCGAGGCCTCGGAGAAGCGCGGCGTCGGCGACCTCGACCTGAGTTTCGTGACCGACGGCCTACGCGCGGAACGTGAGCAAGGCATCACCATCGACGTGGCCTATCGCTACGCGACGTCACCGACACGAAAGTTCATCATCGCGGACTGCCCCGGTCACGTGCAGTACACCGGGAACATGGCGACCGGCGCCTCGACGGCCGACCTCGCCCTCGTCGTCCTCGACGTCGCTTCCGGACTGAAGGAGCAGACCCGCCGACACCTCTGCATCGCGGCGCTGCTCGGCGTGCGCTCGATCATCGTCGCGGTCAACAAGATGGACGCCGTTGACTGGTCGAAGCTGGCCTTCGAGCGCGTGGTCGACGAGATCAGGGCCCTGGCGCGCGACCTCGACTTCACGTCGGTCTCGATCATCCCGGTCTCGGCCTTGCTCGGCGACAACGTCGTTGAGACCTCGGTCAACTTCCCTTGGTACGACGGACCGACGGTCCTCGAGGCACTCGAGAGTTCCGAGGCCGGCGCCTGGGAGCACACGACGACACGCGGCGCGCGCCTGCCCATCCAGTGGGTCCTGCGTCAGTCGGGCGGCGGTCGCACCTACGCCGGCATGGTGAACGGCGACACCTTCCACGTCGGTGATCGCGTCACGCTGCTGCCGGCCAATATCGAGACGACGATCACCGCGATGAACTTCGGTGGCGATGAGATCAGCGAGGCGACCGTCGGACTGGCCGCCGACCTCGCGCTCGCCGACGAGACCAACGCCGGGCGCGGGGACCTCATCGCCACCGCTCCCTTGCCCTCGGTCGTGAACGAACTCAAGACCACGATCTGTTGGTTCGGTGAGAAGCCACTCGTGATTGGCCAGCGCCTCAAGATGAAGCACACGTCGAAGGTCACGCCGGTACGCGTGAAACTCATCAACGGGGTGATCGACATCGAGAAACTCGACATCGACGAGTCCACGACACTGAATACCAACGACATCGGACTCGCGACGCTGCAAACGGCCGACCTCTTGGTCGTGGACGACTACCGCGCGAACCGGGTCACCGGCAGCTTCGTGCTCATCGACGAGGCCACCAACGCGACGGTCGCCGCGGGCATGGTCGGGCACGCCAGCTTTCTCTAGAACTGGACCAACATCGCGACGAACGCCACGGCGATGATCGTCAGCAGCACGTCGATCGACTTCACGAACGCCCGACCGCTCTGCGGTGGCGCCACGCCGTCACGCGCGATCACTTGGGCCAGAGCGCGCTCCTGGGGCAGCGTCCTCGCCTCGAGGTAGCCAGCGAGCGCGAGGTAGCAGAGTATGCCGACGCCGATCCACGGCTTGGAGAGCGACACTGACTTGTCCCCCGCGAGGGACAAGATGAGTCCCGTCACCGGTAACACGTGCACGACGCGCACCGCCCAATTGAGCCGATCCGGGAATCGCGCGCGCTGAATCGACGCATCGGCGCCGCGAACGATCGCCTGAGCGCCGGCGCGCATCACGATGAAGACGATCAACGTGTCGACCGCCGCGAGGATGTGGACCAAGAAGACGAGGTCGTAGGTGATCGAGGTCGCGATCACGCGTCGTCCAGTAGCTCGCTCGCCGCGCGGTAGGGATCGGTCGTACCCGCGAGCAGCGCATCGACCTGCCCCTCGTAGGCGTCGCCGTGGGCCAGAGCACCGATACGCGAGCGCACCATGACCGAGAGCACCTTGTCGAGTTCGACACGCATGCGGGCCCGTCGACGCTCGTCGAGTTGACCGCTCTCGAGAAACCCTCGGTGCTCAACGATGGCGTCCCAGAGTTCGGCGATACCCGCGCCGTCGGTGGCGGTCGTCTCGAGAATCGGCGGGCGCCACTCGTGCGTCGCGCCGAGTTCGAGCATCTGATCGAGGTCGCGGCGCGTCTCGCGCGCGCCGGGGCGATCGGCCTTGTTGATGACGAAGACGTCGGCGACCTCGAGTAGGCCGGCCTTGTTGGCCTGCATGGCGTCGCCCCACCCGGGATTGACGACCACGATCGTGGTATCAGCGGCCGAGGCGATCTCGACCTCCATCTGACCGACGCCGACGGTCTCGACGAGCACGAGTCGAAAGTTCGCGGCGCCGAGCACGCGAACGGCGTCGGGCACCGCCAGGGAGAGTCCCCGAGATGACCCCGCGTCGCCATCGAGCGGATGAAGACGTGTTCGTTGGTCGCGTGGCCCTGCATCCGGATCCGGTCCCCGAGGATCGCCCCGCCGGTGAAGGGCGAACTCGGATCGACGCACAGCACGCTCACCTGTTCGAACGCGTCGGCGCCACCGAATGACCCGCGCTCGAGGACCACGTTGATCATCTGGTCCGTCAGCGTCGACTTCCCCGCGCCCGGAGGTCCGGTGATCCCCACGACATACGGCGCGTTCGCGCGATAGGCCAGTGCCGCCGTCGCCAGCTGCTGCGCTCCCCCGGACTCGACGAAGGTCAACAGACGCGCGAGAGCGGTGCGCGAACCGTCGTGGGCCTGCGCGACGAGTTCCACCGGATCGTTCGAGATCACGAGAACCGTTCGATGTTGGCACCGAGATGGCACAGGCGCCCGACGAAGTCGTCGTATCCGCGGTCCATGTGTTCGAGTCCCGTGACGGTCGTCTCGCCGTCGGCGACCAGGCCGGCGAGGATCAACGCCGCGGCGGCGCGGATGTCGCTCGCCTGCACCGAGGTCCCAGTGAGATGGTCGACGCCGCGGATCATCGCGTGATGGCCCTCAGTGGTGATGCTCGCGCCGAGACGAACGAGCTCGTCGACGTAGCGAAAGCGACCGACGAACAGGTTCTCGGTGACGACCGAGACGCCGTCGGCCACGCTCAGCATCGTCGTGATGAGCGGTTTGTAGTCGGTCGCGACGCCCGGATAGGGCAACGTCGCCACGTCACAGGCGCGCAGCGTCCGCGGGCCCTGAGCTGCGACGCCCGGTCCTTTGACGTCGACGACGCCGCCCATCGCCTCGATCTTTCGCAGCAGCATCTCCATGTGCTCGGGGTGGGCGTCGATGACGCGGACCTCACCACCGGTGATGAGTCCCGAAGCGAGATACGTCGCGCTGACCACGCGATCGGTGACGACGTCGTGGTCGGCGGGAGTCAACTCGTCGACCCCGTCGATGGTGAGCCGTGACGTACCGAGGCCCTCGATGCGCGCGCCCATGGCGATGAGCTGCTTGCCGAGGTCTTCGACCTCGGGTTCGCGCGCGGCATTGTCGATTACCGATCGGCCTTCGGCACGTACGCAGGCCATCAGCAGATTGTCGGTGGCCGTGTGACTGGGGTATTCGAGCGTGATGCGCGCCGCTCGAAGTCGCGGCCGATCGATCGTCGCACGGATGAAGTTGCGGTCGTTGTGGAACGTCGCGCCCATGGCCGTGAGTCCGTCGGTGTGGAAGTTGATCGGTCGCTGTCCGAAGTCATCACCACCGGGGAGTGCCATGTCCGCGCGACCGCAGCGCGCGAGAAGCGGTCCGAGGATCACGATCGAGGCGCGCATGGCCTCGAACAGTCGCGCCGGCGCCACGGGGTGCAGGTCGGCCGCTGGCGGCACCACGATCGAGAGTTCGTGATCTGCTGGTCGCGTCACTGTGCATCCCAATGCTTCGAGCAGTTCGACCATCGTGGCGACGTCCGGTGATGTTCGGGACGTTGGTCAGATGGTGTTCGCCCGAGGCGAGCAGGCAGGCCGCCATCTCCTTCAACACGGCGTTTTTGGCGCCAAAGGCCTGCACGTCGCCCTCGAGTGCTCCGGCGGGCTTGACGACGAGGGTTGTCACCCTACAAGTATTGCCGGTGAGGCGAAATGGCCCGGGACGAGGACGAAGAGGTTGCGAACAGTATGGTTAGCGACGTGCTGCAACCGTACCAACCGGACCGCAATATCGCGCTCGAGTTGATCCGCGTCACCGAGGCGGCCGCCATCGCCGCCGCGCGCTGGTCCGGACGCGGCGACAAGAACGCGGCCGATGGCGCGGCGGTCGACGCGATGCGCTTCGTGCTCGGCGGCGTGGCGATGGACGGCGTCGTCGTCATCGGTGAGGGCGAGAAGGACGACGCCCCGATGCTCTACAACGGCGAGCAGATCGGCGACGGCACGTCCGCCGCTGGTCGACATCGCCGTCGACCCGGTCGACGGGACGACGCTCACGGCAATGGGGCGCAACGGCGCGCTGTCGGTGATCGCGCTCTCGGAGCGCGGGACGATGTTCAACCCCGGTCCCATCGTCTACATGAACAAGATCGCCGTCGGGCCGCGCGGTCGCGGTTCGGTCGACATCAACGCCTCGGCGACGGACAACCTGACCGAACTCTCTAAGCGACTGAAGAAGCCGATCCCCGAACTCGGCGTCGTCATCCTCGATCGCCCCCGCCACGACCAACTGCTCCAAGAGGTCCGCGAGGCCGGCGCTCGCGTGCTCTCGATCTCCGACGGTGACGTGGCCGGCGCCATCGCGACCGGCTGGCCGAACTCCGGCGCCGACATCCTCATCGGCGTCGGCGGTACTCCCGAAGGCGTGATCGCCGCGGCGGCGATGAAGGGACTCGGCGGCGAGATCCAGGCGATGCTGATCGCCCGTGACGACGAAGAGCGCCGCTCCGCCGAGGCGTTGGGCTACGACTTCACGCGTGTCTTGACGATCGACGATCTCGTCGCCAGCGAGAACTGCTTCTTCTCGGCGACGGCGATCACCGACGGCGACTTCTTGCGCGGCGTCCGCTTCCACGACTTCGGCGCGACGACGCAGTCGATGGTCGTGCGATCACGTTCGGGCACGGTGCGAACGATCGAGACGTTCCATCGTCGCAACAAACTCGAAGAGTTCACGTCGGCCGGCTTCTAACACTTGACCGATTGTTCACGAAGCACGATTGCGTAAGAATTCCCTCACCTTGTCCGATTGCACGCACGACCTCGTCGTCGTAAGGTCCGCTGTAGAGCCTTTCGGGCTTTGAACAGTCGCCATCAAACAAGGAGGACGTCGTGCAAGTTTCGAATCTCTTAGCGAACAAGAACCAAGACGTGGCCACCATTTCTCAGGAGCGCACCGTGGCCGACGCGCTGATGCTCTTGAAGGAGCGCGGGATCGGCGCGCTCGTCGTCACCGGTCCCACCCCGCCGCTCGTCGGTATCTTCAGCGAACGCGACGCTGTGCGCGCCCTCGCCACCAATGGCGCGAAGGCCCTCGAGACGCCAGTCGCTGAACTGATGTCGACCGACGTTCAGACCTGTGACGAGACCACGACCGTGACGGAGTTGATGGGGCTCATGACCGAGCGCCGGATTCGACATCTCCCGGTCGTGCACGAAGGGCAACTGGTCGGGATGATCTCGATTGGCGACGTCGTCAAGGCTCGATTCGACGAACTAGAGCACGACAAGAAGGATCTGCTGGACTACGTCTCGGCGAGGTAGCTCGGCGACGAGTGCCCGATGGCTCGACTTACGTCGTCGGTGACATCCACTTGGCCAGGTCGACGGCGTCGGCCTTGGTGAAAGCACCCGAGATCTCACCTGTTCCGTTGAAAGAATAGAAGTGGGTATTTGCCGGTTGGATGAGTGGGGCAGAGAAGACTTGGCCGTTCGCCACGACGGCGACAATCGCGTGGAACTGTTTCTTCGCGAATGCGTCCCACGCCTTGCTCCCTGCTGTCGTTAGTCGATAGTTGACGACCCACTCTCCCAGGTTGAGCTTTACGGCCGTGGCGGATTTGAAATCTGAACGCGTCAACTGCGCCGGCCCCAGGACGAATCGCTCGCTCTTGGCCTTGGCGTGTATCACTGGGAGTAGAACGTCGGCCTTGGAAGCGATCGAGGGGTGTGGCGTACTTTGAAATCGCAAGAATCGGGGATCGGGCGCCACCGTATTTGATTTGAAGCCGGCGGCCGAGTTATTGGGGTCCACGCCAAGGTTCTTGGCGGTCAGTTCGAACTTCGACGTGCACGTCGGGAATGCGCTGGCCAACGGAAACTCCGTTCTTCTTCGATAACGGCGGTGCGAAGCAGAGCACCGCGCGAAATGAGAATCCGTTCGACGATCCCGTCGAGGTAGCGGACGCGGAGAACGTTGGAACGAGCAACGTCGTGAGTACGCCAAGACCTAGGAGAGCGGAACCGAGGACTCGTCGCGTCTTCATCAGCCCACGCTAACCGCGGCCTGCGCCCATATCTCAGCGGCGCGAGGACTATTCTGTGGCGAGCTTGACGGCTTTTCGAAACTTGAATCGCTCGCTCAGCCAGCAGACCAACGGAAAGAGTCCGATCGTCGAAACCATCCATCCGATGTACTGCAGCGTGTGCCCGTCGGGCGCGAACATCAATGCCAACCCGACCACGTAGAAGGCCCAGGTGATGCGCTTCCAGATCTGCGCCCGTCCGTATTGGTCGGCGATCGCGTCACCGTAGGTCGCGCGCTCGGGATACTTGGTACCCCAATGACTGACGCCCGACTGTTCGATTCGGTCCACTACACGCATGAGAGCCGCGACTTTCTCGTTGAAGTCCGACGTGCAGGCCGGCGTTCGTTCAACAAATGGTGATTCATAACAGTCATACAATACCCGTCATGAGCGAAGCGCTGGGCGGACGAACGGCGGCGCAGTCCATCACCCGATACATGATCTGTTTCGTGGCGCTCGTGGTCGTCGCCGAGGTCGCGCTGTTCGCCAGCGGGCAATCGGCATCGGGCGCCGGCGTCCTCGTGAGTCCGTTCCTCGTCGGCGCGCTCGCGCTGCGACTGCGACGAATCGATCCGAAGCGAGCGCCCAAGAGTCGTCCGAGCGGCGTCTCGATAATGGCCGCACTCATCGCGATGCCCGCGCTGATCTCTCATCTTCGTAGGAATCATCATCGACGATGACATCGCGCGTTTTGCCTGTGCCTCCGTCGGTTCGACGTACTTTGGTTTGGCCGGACTGATCATCGCGATGTCGAGAACACTTCCGGCGTCATAGCCCGGCGCGTCATCATCCCCGAAGCCAATGAGTGGCCTTCGCGATCTATGACTTGGCCGCGCTGAGACGAAGTTCGGCCCGTTCAAGCGCCGACCTCGCTTCGACGCTGCCGCCGGCCTCTTGATCGCTTGCGGCTGTCGGCCGCGATCTCAGCCTCGGCGGCGTCCTTGGCGACCTGCGCGCGCGCGACGTCAATCTCGTCGACCTTCTCGGCGATGCCCGCCAGCACCGTGGCGAGCGTCTGGTCCTCGGCGTCACCGGGGCCCACCTGGAAGAAGCCGCCGTGGACGGCGATGGCGATCTCGCCGTCGCTCGTGTCGACGCGAACGACGCTCGGCACGACGTCACCCACCATGTCCATGTGCTCCGGCAAGACCGTGAACCAACCTTCGGACGAACGCGCCACGAGCGCCGTCGCCTCACCGACCCACAACGGCGCCTCGGGCGTCACGATTTCTACCTTGAGGGTGGCCATCGTTAGTCCTTCTGGAGTTCGGCGGCTTTGCGCTCGACGTCCGAGGCTCCCCCGACGTTCAAGAACGCCTGCTCCGGGAACGCGTCGAGGTCACCGTTCACCAAGTGCTCGAAGGACTCGATCGTCTCTTGCACCGGCACGTTGATGCCGTCGATACCGGTGAAGACCTTGGACACGAACATCGGCTGGGACAAGAAGCGCTGGATCTTGCGCGCGCGCGTCACCGTGATGCGGTCCTCTTCGGACAGTTCGTCGAGACCGAGGATCGCGATGATGTCTTGGAGCTCCTTGTTGCGCTGCAGGATCTGCTGGGTTTGGCGCGCGACGGCGTAGTGACGGTCGCCGACGATCTCGGGCGCCAGGATGTTCGACGTCGAGGTCAACGGGTCGACCGCCGGGTAGATGCCCAACGCCGCGATCTGACGACTGAGTTCGGTCGTCGCGTCGAGATGGGTGAACGTCGTGAACGGCGCCGGGTCGGTGTAGTCGTCGGCCGGGACGTAGACGGCCTGGAGCGACGTGATCGAGCGACCGCGCGTCGAGGTGATGCGCTCTTGGAGTTCGCCCATCTCGTCGGCCAACGTCGGCTGGTAGCCCACCGCGCTCGGCATGCGGCCGAGCAACGTCGAGACCTCGGAACCGGCCTGCACGAAGCGGAAGATGTTGTCGACGAACAAGAGCACGTCTTGGTTCTTGACGTCACGGAAGTACTCGGCCATCGTGAGCGCCGCGAGCGCGACGCGAAGGCGCACGCCCGGCGGCTCGTCCATCTGGCCGTAGACCAGGGCGGTCTTCTCGATGACGCCCGATTCGCGCATCTCGAGAGGAGGTCCGTGCCTTCACGGGTGCGCTCGCCCACGCCCGCGAAGACCGACACGCCTTCGTGGAGCTCGGCGACGCGACGGATCATCTCCATGATGAGGACGGTCTTGCCGACGCCGGCACCACCGAAGAGGCCGATCTTGCCGCCCTGCACATAGGGGGCGAGGAGGTCGACGACCTTGATGCCGGTCTCGAACATCGTGGCGTGCGGCTCGAGCTGGTCGAAGGCCGGCGCGCTGCGGTGGATCTCCCAGTAGTCCTCGACCGGACCGATGTCGTCGGTGTCGAGTGATTCGCCGATGACGTTGAAGACGTGTCCGAGGACGGCGTCACCGACCGGCACCGTGATGCCGCGGCCCGTCTGTCGAACGACGGCGCCGCGCACGAGGCCGTCGGTCGGCTTCATGCACACGCAACGCACGCGACCCTCGCCGATCTGCTGGGCGACTTCGCCGGTCACCGTGATCGTGGCGCCGTCGATGACGATGTCGACCTCGACGGCGTGGTTGATCTCGGGCAACGAGTGCGGCGGGAACTCCACGTCCACGACCGGTCCGGCGATCGCGACGACGCGCCCCGTCTCGAGAGTGGTCTTTTCTGGAGCGATGGTCATTTGTTTCTCACTTTCCCGAGCGGAGCGCTTCGGCGCCGCCCACGATTTCCATGATTTCGGTGGTGATCGAGTCCTGTCGGGCCCGGTTCATGATGCGACTGAGGTTCTGTCCGAGTTCATCGGCGTTGTCGGTGGCGGCGGCCATCGCGCGCTGTTGACTGACGTGAAACGACGCCGCGCCTTCCAAGAGCGCGGAGAAGATCTCGCTCTCGAGGGCCTTGCGGCGCGAGCGTCTGGAGTAGTTGTGCGACTTCGGGTTCGAACTCGGTGTAGCCCTTGAGGACCTTCTCCGTGGTCTCTTCTTCGTCGACCGGCGGCATCGGCAACGGCAGTAACTGCTCCACCTCGACACTCTGGGTCGCGGCCGAGAGGAATCGCGTCGAGACCAAGAGGACCTGCTGGGCGTCGCCGTTGACGAACGACTCGCCGACGACGGCCGCGATACGCCGCGCGTCGTCGAAGGTCGGGCGATCGGACATGCCCACGAAGCCGTCGACCAACTCGATGCCGCGGAAGCGGTAGAAGGCGCCCGCCTTCTTGCCGACGCTGTAGAGGCGCGCACTCGTGCCTTCGCCTTCGAGCTTGCGCACCAGTCGCTCACCGGCGCGCAGTCGCCGAAGAGTTGTAGGCGCCGGAGAGTCCGCGGTCACCGGTCAGGACCAGCACGATCGCCGACTCGACGTGCTCGGGCGTGACGAGGAGCTTCGCCGCGGCGGCCGGGTCGCCCTTGGCCGCTTCGACGATGATCCGTCGCATCCCGTCGCGGTACGGCCGATTCGCGATGATGCGCGCCTGCGAGCGAGAGATCTGGGAGGCGGCAATGAGTTCCATCGCCTTCGTGATCTTGCGCGTGGACTGCACCGACTTGATACGTCGACGCAGGATCCGTTCCTGTCCACCGGCCATTGCTCCTCCTTTCTCGCTAGTTCTCTACGGGCTTACTTCGTGGTGACGGCGAAGCCGTTGACGAACGACTGCATCGCGGCGTCGAGTCGGGTGATCTCGGGAAGCGCGCCGGTCTCGCGGATCGCGTAGAGCAGGTCCGAGTGTTGCGCGCGGAAGTTCGTCAGCAACTCGGACTCGAATCGACGCACGTCCTCGACGGGGATCTCGTCCAGCCAGCCCTTGGTGCCCGCGTAGATCGCGATGCACTGCTCTTCGACCGGCATGGGCGCGTTCAGTCCCTGCTTCAGCAGCTCGGTGAGGCGATAGCCCCGGTCGAGCTGACGCTGGGACGACTTGTCGAACTCGGAACCGAAGGTCGCGAAGGACTCGAGGTCACGGAACTGGGCGAGGTCGATCTTGAGCGTTCCCGCGACCGAGCGCATGGCCTTGATCTGGGCCGCGCCACCGACGCGCGAGACCGAGTTGCCCACGTCGATGGCCGGACGCACACCGGAGTAGAAGAGGTCGGACTGCAAGAAGATCTGGCCGTCGGTGATCGAGATCACGTTGGTCGGGATGTAGGCCGAGATGTCCCCGGCCTTGGTCTCGATGATCGGCAGCGCGGTCAGCGATCCACCGCCGCGTTCGTCGCTCAGCTTGGCCGCGCGCTCGAGCAGACGACTGTGGAGGTAGAAGACGTCGCCGGGGTAGGCCTCGCGACCCGGCGGCCGGCGAAGCAGCAGCGAGATCTGTCGGTAGGCCTCGGCCTGCTTCGAGAGGTCGTCGTAGACGACGAGGGCGTGTTCGCCCGAGTCCATCCACTCCTGACCGATCGCGCAGCCGGCGTAGGGCGCGAGGAACTTGAACGGCGCCGGGTCTCCGGCCGAGGCGACAACGACGACGGTGTACTCCAGCGCGCCGAAGTCCTCCAGGACCTTCACGGTCTGGGCGACCGACGAGTTCTTCTGGCCGACCGCGACGTAGATGCACTTCACGCCCTGGCCCTTCTGGTTCAGGATCGTGTCGATGGCGACCGTCGTCTTGCCGGTCTTGCGGTCGCCGATGATCAGTTCGCGCTGTCCGCGACCGACCGGCGTCATCGCGTCGATGGCCTTGATGCCGGTCTGCAACGGTTCGGAGACCGGTTGACGGCCGGTGATCCCCGGCGCCTGGATCTCCATGCGGCGCTGCTTGGGATTGACGAGCGGTCCCTTGCCGTCGATCGGCTCGCCGATGGCGTTCACGACGCGACCGAGCAGGGCGTCACCGACCGGCATGTTCAAGATGCGCCCGGTCGCGCGAACGACCTGCTCTTCTTCGATGGTGTCGACCGAACCGAGCACGACGGCGCCGATCGTGTCCTCGTCGAGGTTCATCGCGAGACCGAGGGTCCCGTCTTCGAACTCCAGCAGTTCGTTGACCTTGGCCGAGGGCAGGCCCGAGACGCGCGCGATGCCGTCACCGACCTCGACCACGCGACCGACCTGCTCGGCGCCGACGGCCGGATTGAAGTCCGTCACGTGCTTTCGCAGGGCCTCGGTGATCTCGTTGGCGCTAATGGTGAGCTCTGTCATCACAGATTCCTTTTCTTAGTCATTTCGATTCAAAGACGATTCGTAGAGGTGGCCCGGCGAGACGGCGTCACGAAGGGCGCCGAGACGCGCGCGCGTCGTCGCGTCGAGGCGCAGGTCGCCGATCTCGACGAGCACGCCGCCGAGCAGTTCGGGGTCGTCGGCGACCTGGAGCTCGACGTTCTTGCCGGTGAGCGAGGACAGCGACGCGACGAGGTCGGCGCGACTCTGCTCATCGAGCGGTCGCGCCGTGTGCACGCGCGCGACCCGCCAGTCCCGGGCCTTGGCCACGTAGTCGACGAGGTAGTCGAGCGTCCCGACGACGTCGCGCGAGCGACCGCCGGCGATCACGAAGCGCGCCAGGGCCAGCGTCACCGCATCGACCTTCTCCCCGAGGAGCGCCTGGACGGTCCCGAGGCGCGACTCGAGGTCGGCGTCGCGGTCGAGCAGCAGTCGGCGCAGTTCGAGATTGCCCTCGACCGTGCGCGCCCAGCGAAAGAGTTCGTCTTCGATCTCGTCGAAGTTCTGCGCGTCGATGTCATCGAGCAGTGCGTCGGCGTAGCCGGCGACGCGCTGGCGCGACGCCAAGAGCCCGAGGTCGGCCAGCGGGAACGTCGCCGTTCTGGGCGACTTCGCGCGCGCGAAGGCCAACTCGGCCAAGGAGTGCGGGACCTCTTGGGCCGGGACGTTGCTCGCGGCGTAGACCGCGACCTGCAATGTGACGTCGTGCACCTTGCCAGCGAGCAGGTCCTGGACGATCAGGCCTCGCGACGCGCCGGCGATCGAGGTGTCGGTGAGCACGGCTCGTAGGTCGGCGCGCCCGAGGACGGTCTGCTCGAGCGACGCGCAGCTCACCGGACACCGTCGCGAGTGCGGCGGCGTCGAGTGAGCCCAATCGGGCGGCGGCGTATCCTTCGAGCTTGGGCGAGCATGGTCAGGTAGTCGATCCCCGGGCCGCTTCGACGTTCAGCGCGGCGACCGCTTCGCGCACCAGGTCCTGGTGGGAACTCTCGTCCACTTCGCGTCCGACGATCTGGTTGACGAGTTCGAAGACGACCTCGCCGATTCGCGCCGACGCCTCATCGATGGCGCGCTGGCGCGCCGTGTCCACTTCGGCGTTGGCGTTGGCGATGATGCGGTCGTACTCGGCCTGTCGCGCGTCCGGCCGCTTCGGCCCGGACCTGATCCGAGGTCGCCTGGGCCGCGGCGACGATCTCGCGCGCCTGGTCCCTCGCCGCGGTGAGGAGTTGCGCGCGTTCGTCACCCGCCGCGGCCGCTTCGGCCTTGGCGGCGTCGGCGGCGGCCAGCGACTCGCGGATCTTCTCTTGACGACTCTCCAGCGCCTTGTTGAGGGGCGGCAAGATGTACTTCGTCATCAGCAGCAGTATCACCACCACCGTCACCAGTTCAATGAAGAACGTGCCGTTGGGGAGGAGGAAGACTGACGTAGCGATCATCTCAATGCCCTTCTATCTAGTTGGAGTTCGTCGGCCCGTTACGTGAACGGGCGTGTTCGTGGAACTACTTGATCTTCGCGAACACGTAGACGAACACGATCATGAACAACAGGTTGATGAAGTACATCGCCTCGACCAGACCGACGGTCAAGAAGAAATACGTACGGGCCTTGTTCTCAATCTCGGGTTGACGCGCGATGGCCGCGATGGTCTGGCTACCGGCCAGACCGTCACCGATCGCCGCACCGATGGCGCCGCCACCGAGAGCGATACCGCCACCGACGAGCGCACCGGCGATGCCGATCGCGCCTGCGACTGTTTGTCCTGCCATTGTCTATTCCTCCTGGTTGGTGTTACTGCGAAATCTCGAGAACTGCGGGTTGCTTCTTGACCTTCTTCTCGTGCTTTTCTTCGTGCTCTTCCTCGTGACTCGTCGCCATGTCGAGGTAGATGATCGTCAACAGCATGAAGATGTACGCCTGAATCAGCCCAATAAAGAGGTCGAAGGGCTTCCAGAGGATCTCAAAGGGACCAATCGCCTTGGCGGCCAACGCCGCCACGACGACGATCATCAGACCACCCGAGAAGAGGTTGCCGAAGAGACGCAGTGTCAGCGTGATGGGCTTGGTGGCCTCTTCGATGAGGTTCATCGGCGTGAAGGCGGCGAAGGGCGTGGCGTAGTGCTTCAGGTAGCCACCGACGCGACGCGCGCGCAGGGACTCGATGTGCACCCACACGATGACGAACAGGGCGAGGGCCAGCGGTAGGTTCACGTCGCTCGTGGGCGCCGGGAAGATCTCGCCGGACTGCACCGGGTGCATCGCCGTGGGCAAGAAACCGATCCAGTTCGAGACCAGGACGAAGACGAAGACCGTGACGCCGAGCGGGAGGAAGCGCTTGCCCTTGTCCCCCAGCGCCGACTTGATCAGGTCGCCGATGATGTCGAAGACGAGGATCTCCCAGATCAGTTGGAACTTGCCCGGCACGCCGTCGGTGATGTTCTTGCGCAGGCGATAGCCCATGAAGATGATGACGAGCAGCGCCAGACCGTCGACATCACGATGTCGCTGTCGATCGTGAGACCGAGGACCTTGAGGTGGGGGTGCACGCCGACTTCGATCGTCTTCGCGGCGTAGAGCATCTTCACCCGAATCCTCCTTGACTGGTCACGACGCGCATGACGTTGGCAACAAACACGAGCTGATATAGCACGAGCCCTGACACAATACCGATTCCCAGCGGGGCGTTCAGGAAGACGGCGGCGAGGACCACGACCGTCATGACAGCCAGTCGGGCCGTGGTGCGTCCGCCCAGTTGACGGCGAACGGCCTTGGTGCTCTGCTCGCCGCGCATTTCGACCTTCGCCGCCTGGCCGTCCAGGAACCGCAGGTTCATGATCGCCATGCCGACACCGATCACGACGCCCAACGCGGCCAGCGGCGGGGCTACGAACACGGCCACGGCGAAACCCACGACCCCAACGATGATGGCTGAAAGTGTGGTGCGACGAAGCAGGCGCGGCAGTGTGTCGGTTGGGAGATTTTCTAGCACGAGCAATGGGTTTCTAAAGGAAACGCCGGACTTGCTTTACCACGCTCACCACGGCGGCGACCGTTCCTAATGTTATCCCGATTAAGAGACCCCACGGCGCGGTCCCCCACGCGCGGTCGGCCCAAATACCCAGTACCACGAACACCGCGATGATGATCGCGACCGTCATCCCCATCGTCAGCAACGCCAACACGCCGGGCAGGTCCTTCATGCGTGCTTTTGTCCTGTTCAGAGGGGGTGGCCGGCACGTGCTCGCCCGGTCCGTCGCTCACTGTCGCGAGCTCTCTGTCGAACCCGTTTGCGCCTCTTCGTCGCGGTAGTACAGGCGGTTCACCAATGGGCTGAACCACGTCAACAATCCGATCAACAAGAGCGCGACGCCGAGGGGGATGAAAACGTTCGCCTGCGTGTCGAAGAGCGGCAAGAGACACGAAGCCGCAGAGCACCGCCGTCCAGAGCCAGAGGATCACCACCGTGCGCCGGTGACCGTGTCCCAGTCGCATCAGGCGGTGGTGGATGTGGTTCTTGTCGGGCGTGTGAAAGCCCTGCCCCGAGACGGTTCGGCGCACGAAGGCCCAGACCGCGTCGATCAGCGGCACCCCGAGGATGAAGACGGGGATCAACAGCGGCGCGAAGAAGAAGAACGTCACGCCACTCGCCGGCGGGGTGCGACCCGCCGATCACCATCGTCGAGGCGCTCATCAAGAGCCCCAGCATCAGCGCGCCGGCGTCACCCATGAACAACTTGGCCGGATGGAAGTTGTCGCGCAAGAACCCGAGACAGATCCCGCACGTCAGCGCCGCGATGAGCGGCCCGACGTTGTTGCTCGGCAGGAGCCCCAGGTCCTCGAGGCGCAGGCCGTAGAGACAGAGCGTGCCCGAGGCGATCGCGACGATCCCGCCGGCGAGACCGTCGAGTCCGTCGATCAGGTTGACCGCGTTCGAGAGCGCGAAGACCCACACCGCGGTGATGATCGGCAAGATCGACGGGCCGAGGACGACGAAGCCGGCGAAGGGCAACTTCAGTTGGTACATCGTGACGCCGCTGAAGTACAGGATCGACGCCGCGAGGAACTGGCCGGCGACCTTCGCCGGTGCGCTCATCTCGCGAAAGTCGTCCAGGACACCGACCACGAAGATCACGCCGGCCGCGAGCAGGACGCCGATCATCTCGTGCGAGGCGAGGATGATGTTGCGCAGCGTCGGGATCGCCATCGCGACCATCAGCGCCACGCAGAAGCCAACCAGCATCGCCGCGCCGCCGCCGTAGGGCGTGGTGACTTCGTGGACCTTCCGTTCGTCGGGTGTCGCGGTATAACCGATGCGCAGCGAGATCTTCCTCGCGGGAACGTTGGCCACCAACGTCACGGCCGTGCCCACGGCGATGACGGCGATGTACGCGAGGATGTTGTGCATTTACGCCTTGAAGTTGGCGTAGGGGTTGAACGACGCGCAGAGTTCGGCGACGTCGGCGCGCACCTCGGCCACGATCGCGTCGTCGTCGCGGTGGCGCAGCGCGCGCGACATCAACGTCGAGATCGTCTCGAAGTCCCCCTCTTTCATCCCGGCCGTCGTCTCGGCGGCGCTCCCCAGGCGAAGTCCCGACGTGACGAACGGACTGCGCGGGTCATCGGGGATCGTGTTGCGGTTCGTGGTGATGCCCGCGCGGTCCAGCACTTCTTGGGCGGCCTTGCCGGTCAACTCCTCGTCGAACTCACGCAGGTCCAAGAGCACCAAGTGGTTCTCGGTGCCGCCCGAGACGCTGCGGAAACCCTCCTTCGCGAGCGCGTCGCTGAAGGCCTTCGCGTTGGCGACGATCTGTTCGGAGTAGGTCGCAAAACTCGGCAGCGCGGCCTCCTTGAAGGCCACGGCCTTGGCGGCGATCACGTGCTCCAGTGGACCGCCCTGCTGGCCGGGGAAGACGGCCGAGTCGATCTTCTTGGCGTACTCTTCGCGACAGACGATCGCGCCGCCGCGCGGTCCGCGCAGTGTCTTGTGCGTGGTGAAGGCGACGACGTCGGCGTACGGCACGGGGTTGGGATGCAGCCGCCGGCGATGAGGCCGGCGACGTGCGCCGAGTCGAACATGAGCAGCGCGCCGACCTCGTCGGCGATCTCGCGAAAGGGCACGGGATCGATGATGCGCGAGTAGGCCGTCGCGCCGGCGAGGATCATCTTCGGCCGGTGCTGCAGCGCCAACTCGCGCACGTTGTCGAAGTCGATGATCTCGCCGGGGTTCGCCGGGTCATCCGAACGCGGCGTCACGCCGTAGCCCACGAAGTTCCACCACTTGGACGTGATCGATGCCGGCGACCCGTGGGTCAAGTGGCCGCCTTGATCGAGACGCATCGCGAGGATCGTGTCGCCCGGCTCCAAGAGCGCCTGGTAGACCGCGAGGTTCGCGTTGGCCCCACTGTGGGACTGGACGTTCGCGTGATCGGCGCCGAAGAGCGCGACGAGGCGACGACGCGCCAGGTCCTCCACCTCGTCGATGATCTGGTTGCCGCCGTAGTAACGACGACCGGGGTAGCCCTCGGCGTACTTGTTGGTGAGGACCGAACCGGTCGCGGCGAGCACGGCCGGCGAGGCGAAGTTCTCACTGGCGATCAACTGCACGGTCGTCGTCTGGCGCTGCCACTCCTGGGCGAGCAGCGAGGTCACCTCATCGTCGTTCGTGATCCACGCGTCAAAGGGAGAGGTGGTCATCATTACCTTTCATGTTCGACGAGCTGCTCGTCGAGTTCGTCGATCTTGGCGATGCGCGTGACGTGGCGACCCTCGCCGGGTACGGCCTTCAACCAGGCGTCGAGGGCGTCGATGGCCACCACCGGCCCGGTGAGACGCGCGCCGAGACAGAGCACGTTGGCGTGATTGTGCTCGCGCGCGAGGTGTGCCGAGGTCACGTCGTGGACGGTCGCCGCGCGTACGCCGGGGACCTTGTTGGCGGCGATGGCGATACCGATGCCGGTGCCGCAGATCGCGACGCCGAGGTCGCAGTCGCCGGCGGCGACGCTGCGCCCGACCGCCGCACCGAAGTCGGGATAGTCGACGGAATCGGTCCCGTTGTCGGTGCCGAGGTCCAGTGTGTCGTGACCCCAATCGGTCAGCGTCTTGGCGAGCAGCGTCTTTAAGTCAAAGCCAGCGTGATCTGAGCCGAGGGCGATACGCATCGCCTCAACCATACCGAAGGTAATCGCCGAACTCGAAGGTCCGGCAATACTTCAGGGATGAGTGTTGCGCCCCGAACGCCCGTGCTCGTGGGAGTCGGCCAAGTGAGCGAACGTCCCAGTCCGGGCGCGAGCTATTCGTCGCGAAAGCAGCCGCTCGACCTGATGGTCGAGGCCCTCGAACGTGCCGCGACGGATTCGGGCGCGGCGACGATGCTCGAGAACATCGACGAGATCGTCGCGGTGTCGTCGTTCACGTGGCACACACCGGACCCCGCGCTCCTGGTCGCCGAGCGACTGGGGCTCAACGTCACGACGCGACTCCTGAGCGTCGGGGGCAACACGCCGCAGAAGTTCGTCCACGACGCCGCGAAGCGGATCCTCGCCGGTGAGCAGCGCTGTGTCGCGCTCGTCGGCGCCGAGGCGATGTACGCGCGACTGCTCGCACGACGCGAGGGTCGCGAACTCGACTGGGTCCTCCAGGGCGAGGACGTCGCGAGTCCCATCGTCGCGACGAACGATCCGCCGCCGCTGACCGCCGCCGAATACGGCCAGGGTCTGAACCTACCGACGAACATCTATCCGCTCTTCGAGAACGCCCGGCGCGCCCGACTCGGTTCGACGATTCTCGAGCAGCGTGATCGTCTCGGTCAACTCTGGTCGAACTTCGCGACCGTCGCGTCGACGAATCCCTACGCCTGGATCCGTGACGCGCCCTCAAGCGACGCGATCGCCCAACCGAGCGATGGCAACCGAATGGTCGCCTTCCCGTACACCAAGTTGTTGATGGCCAACATGCCCGTCGACATGGCGGCGAGCTTCATTATGACCAACTTCGAGCACGCCACCTCGCTCGGAATCGCGCGCGACCGCATGGTCTTTCCCGACTGCGGCGTCGACGCGAATGATCACTGGCTTATCTCGGACCGGCCGCGACTCGACGACTCCCCCGCGATGCGCGCCCTGTGGGCGGCGCTGGGTGACTTCGGTGTCACGATCGACGACGTCGCGCACCTCGATCTCTACAGTTGCTTCCCCACGGTCGTGCAGAGCGCCTGTGACGTCCTCGGCATCGACGCCTTCGATAGCCAGCGCGTGCCGACGATCACGGGTGGGCTCACTTTCGGCGGCGGTCCGGGCAACAACTACGTGACACACTCGATCGCGTCCATGGTCGACGCACTGCGCGCGGACCCCGACGGTCGCGGCCTCATCACCGCGCTCGGTTGGTTCTGCACCAAACACTCGTGGGGCACGTACTCGGCCTCACCGCCGCGCGACGGGTTCCGCTGGACCGGTCCGCAAGGGATCGTCGACGCGCAGCCGCGGTGCGCCAGCGACCAGCGCGACGGCACCGTCACCGTCGAGAGCTACACCGTCACGCACGGCTCGAACGGCGAACCGGAGCGACTCATCGTCGCCGCGCGCACACCCGCTGGCGTGCGGACGTGGTGCCACAGCACGGATGACGCGCTGATGAAGGAGTCCGAGAGCGACGGAACTGATCGGTCGCTCCGGCGAGGCGCGTAGCGACGTCTTCTCGATTTAGTCGACGTACCTCCGGTGGCCTCGGAGATGAAGCGAGCGATCGCCGAAGAGCTCGGACGTCGTCAGTTGAGGACGCGGGCCAACTCGGCGGTGGAAACGGCGCCCTCTCGCAGGACGCGCCATGGCGTCACCGAGAGGTCGACGACGCTAGAGACGTCACCCGAACGTTCGCCACCGTCGATGGCGCCACTCAATTCGTCGCGCGACGCGAATCGCTCGAGCACCTCGTAGGCGCTGTGACACGGCATCTCTCCGTGCTCGTTGGCACTGGTGACCGCGAAGGGTCCGAGCACCGCCATCATCCGGCGAAGGACGTCGTCGTCGGGGATGCGGAACCCGGCCGAGTGGCTGTCGCCGCCCAACAGTTCAGAGAGTTCACGCGGGACGGTGACGATGATCGTGAGGGCCCCGGGCCAGAACGCGTCGGCGAGCCCCTGGGCCTCGTCGGGCCACTCGACACCGAGGAACTCGATCTGATCGATCGAGTCGACCATCACCGGGATCGGGACAAAGGTCGGACGGTGCTTCAGCGTGAACAGCGTGGCGACGGCCGACGGCTGGCTCACTTCGGCGGCCAGTCCGTAGACCGTGTCGGTCGGCACGGCGACGATGCCACCGGCGTCCAAGGCGGCGATGGCCGCTTCCACTTTCATGAGCCGCGGCATCAGCGCTTCGCGATCAAGAACCGCGGATTGCCGAACATGTCGTCGAGGTCGCGCACGTCGGCGAACATCGCGTTCTGAGCGGCTCGGAGTGCGGGAGTGCGGTGCATATTTCCATGTTCACATATCAGCAACCCGTTTGCCACGAGCCAAGGGCAAGATTGTCCGATTATCACCTCGAGGTCGCCGAAGCCCTTGGCGTGCGCCGTGTCGTCGGAAACGAGTGCGCCAAAGGGTTCGTAGCCGAGGACCGGGTCGAGCGTCGCGAACTCGGCCGAACCCACGTAGGGCGGATTGGCCACGATCAGGTCGACGCGGCCGAGTAGCGAGGGGTTCAGTGACTCGAACCACGACGAGTGCACCGTCGTGACGTCCGCCAAGTCGTGCTTGGCGGCGTTGGCGCGGGTGACGTCGAGTGCGTCGCTCGACGAGTCGACCGCCACCAACGTCGCGCGCACGCCCATCTGGCGAAGCTCGAAGAGCAGCGAGAGTCCGATGGCGCCCGAACCGCAGCCGAGGTCGACGATGAGCGGCTCACTCAGCCGTCGTTGCATGAGTTCGTCGAAGGCCAGACCGACCAGTTCTTCGGTCTCGGGGCGCGGGATAAGGACGCGCGGATCGAGGTCCAGGTCGAGGGAGCGAAAGGGCCAGTGGCCGAGCACGTACTGGATCGGCTCGCCGTCCAGGCGACGCTGCGCGGCGGCGCGCATGGCGGCGATCCCCTCGTGGTCGCGCGGGCAGAACTCCTCGACCAACCACCGGGCCTCGCGACGGTTCAATCCGGCGTCGATGAGTTCGGTCACCAGATACGAATTAGCGTCCATCGCTCTCGCCCAGTTGTCGCGCACGCTTTTCCGCGAGCAGCGCGTCGACGTAGGTATCGAGGTAACCGGCCAGCACGTTGTCGAGCGTATAGGTGGTCAGGTTGATCCGGTGGTCCGTGACCCGATTCTCCTTGAAGTTATAGGTCCGGATCTTCTCCGAACGTCCGCCACTGCCCAACTGGGAGCGCTTCAGGTCGCCCTGCTCACTGGCCTGGGCGTCCTGGGCCGCCTTGAGCAGCCTCGAACGCAGCACGATCAGGGCCTTGGCGCGGTTCTGGATCTGGCTCTTCTCGTCCTGCATCGACACGACGATGCCGGTCGGTAGGTGGGTGATCCGAACGGCCGAGTCGGTCGTGTTGACGCTCTGTCCCCCGGGACCTGAGGAGCGGTAGACGTCGATCTTGAGGTCGCTCTGGTTGAGTTCGACGTCCACCTCTTCGGCCTCGGGCAGCACCGACACGGTCGCCGAGGACGTGTGGACGCGGCCCTTGGCCTCGGTGACCGGCACGCGTTGGACGCGGTGCACACCGGCCTCGTGCTGCAGGCGGAACCAGGCGTCATCACCCTTGATCAGGTAGATGGCCTCATCGAGTCCCCCCTGTTCGGATTCGCGTTCTTCGATGACCTCGAGCTTCCAGCCCCGCAGCGCCGCGTAGCGCCGGTACATCTGGGCCAGGTCGCCGGCGAAGAGGTTGGCCTCCTCGCCGCCCTCGGCGCCGCGGATCTCCAGGATCACGTTGCGGCCCTCGTTGGGGTCGTGCGGTAACAGCATCGTCTCGAGGTTCAGTTCCAGCGCCGGGATCCTCTCCTCGGCGTTGTTCATCTCCTCGCGCCAGAGTTCACGGTCGTCGCCGCTGGAATCGTTGAACATCTCCTTGGCGGTGGCGTAGTCCGACTGGGCGGCCTTCAACTCGAGCCAGGCGTTGTTGATCTCGAGCAGTTCCTTGTGGCGCCGCGAGAGATCGCGCAGGCGCTTTAAGTCACTGGCGACGTCGGGTTCGGAGAGTTGTGATTCGACGCTGCGCAGTTCGTCCTGCAGGGCGTTCAGGGTCTCGTCGAAGGAGCGCACGGCGGGTGAGCGCTCGAGGCTCTAGGCCTTAGGAGCGCGCGCCTTGGTCTTTTGTGCGTAGCGACGCTGGAAGCGCTCGACGCGACCTCCGGTGTCGACCAACTTCTGCTTGCCGGTGAAGAAGGGGTGGCATTCGTTGCACAGTTCCACGGTCATCGCTGACTTCGTGGACTGGGTCGTGAAGGTGTTGCCGCACGAGCATTTGACGGTCGCTTCGCCGTAGTTGGGGTGGATATCAGGCTTCATAGGTGCTCCTCGTTGCGAATGACAAGTTTATCGGGAAATCAACTGGTTGATGCGGGGCCGCGCGCGATCTCGGCCAGGAACTCGTCGTTGGACTTGGTCGACTTGAGTTTGTCGATCAAGAGCTCCAGACCGGCCGCTTCGCGACCCTCCGAGGCCAGTCCGTTCAAGACGCGGCGCAGCTTCCAGACCTGGGGCAGCGCCTCGCGGCTGAAGAGCAACTCTTCGTGGCGCGTGGAGGACGCGTTGACGTCGATCGCCGGGTAGATACGGCGCTCGGCCAGACGACGGTCCAAACGGAGCTCCATGTTGCCGGTGCCCTTGAACTCTTCGAAGATGACTTCGTCCATCTTCGATCCGGTCTCGACCAGCGCCGAGGCGATGATCGTGAGCGAGCCGCCCTCTTCGATGTTTCGCGCCGCGCCGAAGAACTTCTTGGGCGGATAGAGCGCGCCGGAGTCGACACCACCGGACATGATTCGCCCGGTCGCCGGGGCGGCCAGGTTGTAGGCGCGGGCGAGTCGCGTGATGCCGTCGAGGATGATCACGACGTCGCGGCCCTGCTCGACGAGGCGCTTGGCGCGCTCGATGCACAGTTCGGCGACGTGGGTGTGCTCTTCGGCCGGGCGGTCGAAGGTCGAGGCGATGACCTCGCCCTTGACGGTGCGACGGATGTCGGTCACCTCTTCGGGGCGCTCGTCGACCAAGAGCACCATCAGGTGGACTTCGGGGTTGTTCGACTCGATCGACTGGGCGATCTGCTTCATGATCGTGGTCTTGCCGGCCTTGGGCGGCGAGACGATCAGTCCGCGCTGGCCCTTGCCGATCGGTGAGAGCAGGTCGACGATGCGCGGCGTGAGGTCGGTCTTACCTTCGTTGAGCTCGAGGTTGAGCTTCTCGTCGGGGAAAAGCGGCGTGAGGTCCTCGAAGCGCGGACGCAGTCGCGCCACTTCGGGGTCGATGCCGGCGACGCTGTCGACGCGCAGCAGCGCCGGGTACTTCTCGTTCGAAGCCGCCGGACGGAACCCGCCGACGACCGTGTCGCCCTTGCGCAGGTGGTAACGGCGCACCTGGTTGATCGAGACGTAGACGTCGTTGGGCGACGGGTGGTAGCTCTTGGTGCGCAAGAATCCGTACCCGTCGTCGCGCAGGTCGAGCAGACCTTCGATCTCGATGAGTTCGCCGGCGTAGGGCTGGTCGGCATTGGGCATGGAGTCGCCGCCGAAACGCTCGCGGCCGTTGCGGTTACGACGATTGCGTCGGTTGCGCCCGGCGGTGTCGTTGCCGAAGTCCCGCGGTTGGCGGTCCTGGCGTGGCTGGGCGTTCTGACGAGGTGCCGGTTGTGATCGTTCAGTGCCGTTCGAGCTCGGGGTCGATGGCGCTTCGGTCGTCGCGGCATCACCGTCGGAGGCGACTGGCGTGGCGGCCGCGGGACGATCGGTGGAGGCGTCGGCGATGAACTCACCGAGCAGGTCATCGAAGTCATCGGTCGGCGTGGCGACGGTGCGACGCGAGCGCACGGCGCGTGAAGCGGACTCCGGGGAGTCAGAGGTCGAAGCGTGCGCTGGGGCGGGGTCGCCCATGATCGCTTCGATGAGAGAGGCCTTGGAAGCGCGTGCTGAGACATCGACGCCCTTTACCTTGGCGATGGTTTGGAGATCCTCACGAGTCTTGGACTCAAGATCGGACCGGTCGGGGGAAGGCCTTACAGCCATAGTTAATCCTTTCGTTCCGCTCGACAAAAAAGAATGAGCGAAGAAGAAAAATCGGGAAACGTCATCTCGGAAGAGTTCCTCACCCCGGGGAAAGGCCGGGCGTGGATGACGTTCCTATTGTAGCGGAGTCCGCGAGCAATGCCAACATTTCATCGAATTCTTAGTTTCGGGCCGCATCAAGGGCCTTTCGAGTTCGCGAGGTCGCTCGTCGGGGACGGCGAAACCTCTGGTGCTGGTACTACTGAAGTTCGTAGGCTGACCTCCTCCGGCGCGGCGCGGAAACGAGAGAGATTGTCAGGGATCGAACGACGAGAATCGTCAGCAGGGGGCTTCCAACCGGTGGTTGAAACGACGCAGGATCCAACACGGTCATGAAGTCGGGAGCGACGCGCGTCGGATGGTTCTGGTTCCGCGCGAACCTCGCGCGCCGATGGACGAACTATCTGACGATCGTCGTGTTGGTGGGCGCCATCGGCGGCCTCGCGCTCGGTTCCGTGGCGTCGGCTCGCCGAACGCAGTCTTCCTACAACACGTTTCTCGCGAGTACCAACCCGTCCGATCTCACCCTCACGGTCTACGCACCCAATCTCACGTCGAAGTTGGCCCAGCTGCCCCTCGTGCGACGCGTCAGTGAATCGTCCTACGAAGTCAACCCGTTCCCGGCTGGGAAGCACGGACTGCCGCTATTCCCGAAGGCGCTCCTCAATGGGACCGTCACGTACTCCGCCAGCTTGGGCAGTGAGTACTTCAGCGTGGACAAGGTCGCACTCGTCGCCGGGCGGTTGGCCAATCCGAAGCGCGCGACCGAATTCATGGCCGACACGTACGCGGCCAAGGCCATGGGATGGCACGTCGGTGAGTACATCCAGACGTACCTCTATTCCGACGCCCAGGCGAATGAACCTGGATTCGGTTCGAAACCAATCAAGCCGAAACTGAATCTGCGGATGCACCTCGTGGGCACCATCATGCCGAATGACGACGTCTTACTCGACAAGATCGATCAGACACCGGCACTTATAATCCTCACCCCTGCCCTCTCAAGACAGCTCGTGAGCAACGGACCGCTGTACAACAACTACGCCCTCCAACTCGATCACGGCGTACGCGATCTCTCAGCGGTCGAAAGAGAGATCGTCACGGCACTCCCGCCCGGCACGACGTACGACTTTCACATCAATTCGGCCGTCGCGGCCGAGGTGAATCGATCGCTGCAGCCGGAGTCAATATCGCTCGGCGTTTTCGGACTCATCGCGGGATTGGCGGCCCTGGTCATCGTCGGCGGTCTGATCGCGCGCGGTCTGCAAAGGGAGAACGAGGACATCAACGTCCTGCGCGCGCTGGGTGGAACGCCCGCCATGACGATGACGGCGAGTGCGCTTGGACCACTCATTGCGACCGTCCTGGGCGCGGCGCTCGCGGTCGGCGTCGCCATCGCACTGTCGCCACTGTCACCGATCGGACCCGTGCGCGCGGTGTATCCCGATGGTGGATTCGCAATCGACGGTCCCGTACTGGGCTACGGATTCCTCGGCCTGCTCCTTTGCCTCGGCGTGATCACGTTCGGCCTCCTCCTGCGTCGATCGCGTCGAGTGACCGGTGTCGTTCACCGCACGTCGGCCCCGCTGGGTTCGCGGGCCGGTCGTCTGGCGTCCGATGTCGGGCTGCCCGTGACGGCCGTCGTGGGGATCCGCTTCGCGCTGGAGCCGCCAGGTGAGCGCGACGCGGCCCCGGTTCGCTCGGCACTGGTGGGCGCGATGCTCGCCGTCATGATCGTGGTCGCGACGCTCACGTTCGGCAATAGTCTCAGTACCCTCGTGTCGCATCCCTCGCTCTACGGCTGGAACTGGAATTACGCGCTGACGTCAAACGGCGAACGGCATTCCGCCGCAGGCCGCGCGCTCTCTCAAATCCGATCCGTACGTCGCGGCGTTACTCGGGTGACAACTTCGCCAACGCGCAGATCGACGGGGTTACCGTCCCGATCATCTTGACGACCTACCGCGCCAAGGTGACGGCGCCAATCCTCTCCGGTCACGAGATCACGGCCCGCACCAGATCGTGCTCGGCGCCGAGACGATGCAGGACCTCCATAAGCACCTCGGTCAGACGGTGACGGCGACGTACGGAACGAAGAAGGACTACCCCGTCTACGTGCCACCGACGAAGATGACGATCGTGGGCACAGCGACGCTTCCCGCCATCGGTGGGACGTTGACGCTTCACACGTCGATGGGCGTCGGCGCGATGGTCCCGATCAGTATCGAGCCACCGGCATTCCAGAAGTTTCTTCACTCCCCGAACGAGACGCTCGACGGCCATCCGATCGAGTTCGTGCGACTTCGCAGAAGTGCGCCCGCCGGGCCCGCCCTCGCGTCACTGAAGAAGATCGCCCGCATCGGTCAAAGACTGATCGCCGCGACGCCGAACGGCGGGGGTAGTGACGTCGCCGTCCAGTCGGTCGACTATCCCGCCGAGATCGAGAACTACCGAACCATCGGCGTAATCCCCGACCTGCTGGCCGCTCGCCCTGGCGCTGGGCGCCGTCGTCGCCCTCGGTCTCACCTTGATCGCGTCGGTGCATCGGCGACGACGTGACCTCGCGCTGCTTCGCACGCTGGGCTTCACGAGTCGACAGTTGCTCGTCGGCGGTCGCGTGGCAGGCCTCGGTCGCGGGCGCCATCGGCGCGATCTTCGGCATCCCGCTCGGCATCCTCGCTCGGACGTTGGCTCTGGACACTATTCGCGAACAACATCTACGCCGTGCCGCATCCGACCGTTCCCGTTCGCTCGCGCTGCTCATCGTGGCCCTCAGCGCGCTGGTGCTCGCGAACGTCGTCGCCGCGCTGCCGGGACGCAGCGCGGCTCGGACGTCGGCGGCGCAGGTCCTGCGCGGCGAATAGTCGAGCGAGGCTACCTACGAGAGCTTCGCGAGCAGCGCCTTCAGCGTCGCGTCGACGACGTCGGGCGTGACGCTCGTCTCGACCGCGGTGTCGGGGTCCTTCAGGCCGTTGCCGGTCAGCACGCACACGACCGTCGAACCCTTGGGGACGCCGAACTTGATGATGCCGGCGATCGACGCGGCCGAGGCCGGTTCACAGAAGATCGATTCGTACCGCGCGACGTAGCGGTAGGCCTCGAGGATCTCGTCGTCGGTGACGGCGCGGATGTCGCCGAGCGATTCGTGGATGACCTCGAGCGCGGGCACCCAACTCGCGGGGTTGCCGATGCGGATCGCCGTGGCGATCGTCTCGGGGTTCGCGACGGGATGACCGAGCACGATCGGCGCCGCGCCGGCCGCCTGGAAGCCCCACATCTTGGGCAGGATCTTGCAGCGTTCGGCGAAGTGATACTGCGTGAAGCCGCGCCAGTAGGCGGTGATGTTGCCGGCGTTGCCGACGGGGATCGACAGGACGTCGGGGGCCTTGCCGAGGACGTCGATGATCTCGAAGGCGCCGGTCTTTTGGCCCTCGATGCGGTCGGGGTTGATCGAGTTGACGATCGTGATCGGCAGGTACTGGGTCAGTTCGCGCGCGAGGTTGAGCGCCTGGTCGAAGTTGCCGCGGATCTGCAGGACCTTCGCGCCGTAGACGATGGCCTGGGCCAGCTTGCCCTGGGCGATCTTGCCCTCGGGGACGAGCACGACGCAGTCCATGCCGGCCTTGCCGGCGTAGGCCGCGGCCGAGGCCGACGTGTTGCCGGTCGATCCGCAGATGACGGTGTTGGCGCCGTTGGCCTTGGCCTTGGTGATCGCCATCGTCATGCCGCGGTCCTTGAACGAACCGGAGGGATTGAGTCCTTCGAACTTCAGCCAGACGTCGGCGCCGACGCGTTCGGAGAGTCGCTCGGCGTGGAGGAGCGGCGTGTGACCCTCTTGCAAGCGTGACGATCTCGTCCACGCCCTCGAGGTCGAACCACTGCGCGTACTCGACCAGTAGGCCCTTCCATCCGATCATGCGCGACCCCCGTCGATCACGCGTAGGCACGCACCGATCGAGTCGACCGACTTGTGCTTCGCGAGGTCCTTCACCGTGGCGTTCACGTCGGTCGGTGACGCGCCATGTGCGTCAGGAACGAGAGTCGCGCCTCGTCGCCGAATCCCGACTGCTCCATGGACTGGATCGACACGCCGTTGTCGCCGAAGATGCCCGCGACCGCGGCGAGCACGCCGGGTCGGTCCAAGCACGTCGATGCTGATGTAGAAGACGCTCTGGAGTTCTCCGGCGGGCGACACTATGCAGCGTGCGGTCCACGCTGAAGGGGATGTCGTGTCGACCGCTGAAACGGTTGCGCGCGGCGTCGAGCAGGTCGCCGAGCACCGCGGTCGCGGTCGCCTCTCCCCCGGCGCCCTGGCCGAGCCACATCAGCGGACCGCTGCGCACGCCCTCGACGAAGACCGCGTTCATGGCACCGTGGACCGACGCGAGCGGGTGTTCGACCGGGATCATCGCCGGGTGCGCTCGCCGCGAGATCCCGGCGTCGCCCACGCGCTCGGCGACGCCGAGCAGTTTGATCACGTAGCCCGATCGTCGCGCGAACTCGACGTCGACCGAGCGGATGCCGACGATGCCTTGTCGCGCGATCGCTTCGCCGACCAGTTCGGTCCCGAAGGCGAGTGACGAGAGGATCTGTACCTTGGCGGCGGCGTCGTAGCCCTCGACGTCGGCGCTGGGATCGGCCTCGGCGTAGCCGAGGGCCTGGGCCTCCTTCAGCGCCGCTGCGTAGTCGCTGCCTTCACTCGTCATCTTGGAGAGGATGAAGTTCGTCGTCCCGTTCACGATGCCCATGACGCGGTCGATGCGTTCGCCGGCGAGCGACGTGCGCAGCGCGCGCAAGGATCGGGATGCCGCCGCCGACGGCGGCCTCGTAGAAGAGGTCGGCACCGTTCTGGTGGGCCAGCTGCGCCAGCTCCGTGCCGCACTCGGCCATCAGGGCCTTGTTGGCGGTGACGACCGAGACGCCGTGGCGAAGCGCGGTCTCGATGTAGACGCGCGCCGGCTTGATGCCGCCGGCCAGTTCCACCAAGATGTCGAGGTCGTCGTTGGCGACGAGACCGGCGACATCGGTCGTCAGAAGGTGCTTGGGAATTCCCTTGCGGCGCTTGGCCGCGTCGCGAACCGCGACGCCCACGAGCTCGATCGGACCGGTCGCGGCGTCGAGCAGCGCCTCTTGGCGCTCGGGGTCGTTCAAGAGTTCGACGAGAGCGCCGCCGACGTTGCCGGCACCGATGATTCCGACTCGAATGACCGGCTTGTTCACCATTAAAGGCTAACCGACCATTTCGGCGTCCCGACTTCAAACTTCGAGTCGCGCCATGTCGTCGAAGGTCTCTCGGCGCAGCACTTCGCGCGCCACACCGTCGCGCACGAAGAGCACCGCCGGTCGCGGCACGCGGTTGTAGTTCGACGCCATCGAGTAGCCGTAGGCGCCGGTCACCGGCGTCGCGATGATGCTGCGCACCCCGGTCGAGGCGGGCAGCCACGCCTCGTCGATCAAGACGTCGCCGCTCTCGCAGTGCTTGCCGACGAGTCGCACGTTCTGGGGACGCTCGGCGAGCGGCTCGGCGACGTCGAAGGCCTCGTAGCCCGACCCGTAGAGGACCGGACGCGGGTTGTCACTCATGCCCCCGTCGACCGCCATATAGGTGCGCTGCTCGACCGGCTTCACGGCGCCGACCTCGTAGAGCGTCACGGCCGCCTGGGCGACGATGGCGCGACCCGGTTCGGCCAGCAGTCGCACGTTGGTGTCCAGGCCGACTTCATTGGCCGCGACGCGGATCGCGTCGCCCCACTCGTGGATCGACGGCGCCGATCTCACCGGCGACGTACGGCGACACCGAGTCCGCCGCCGACGCAGAGTTCGTCGAAGTCGTCCTCGGCGATGAACTTCGCCAGGATCGTGAGTGACTCGACGAAGCCGATGAGTTCGAAGACCTGCGAGCCGATGTGCGCGTGCACGCCGTGCAGCGTGAGACCGGGGATCGCGCGCAGTTCGTCGATCGCCTTTCGCGCGTCGCCGGTAGCGACGGAGAACCCGAACTTGGTGTCCTCTTGGCCGGTGCGGACGAACTCGTGCGTGTGCGCTTCGACGCCCGGCGTCACGCGGACCAGACAGTTGAGCGGCGATGACGCACTCGACGAGCGTCGAGAGCAGCGCGATCTCTTCGAAGTTGTCGACGACGAGTCGGTGGACGCCGACGGCGATGGCGCGTTCCAGCTCGTCGGCCGACTTGTTGTTGCCGTGCATGATGATGCGCTCGGCCGGCACGCCGGAGCGCAGCACGATATCGAGTTCGCCGCCGGTCGCGACGTCGATGCACAGACCCTCTTCGAACGCCAATCGGGCCATGGCGCCACAGAGGAACGACTTGGACGCGAAGGCGACGCCGTCATCGAAGGCGCCGGCCGCTTCGCGACAGCGCGCGCGCAGCGTCTCCTCGTCATAGACAAAGAGCGGCGTGCCGTAGGAGCCGGCCAGACCGCGTAGCGAGACGCCGCCAATCAGGACGTCGTTCGTCGATGATCTCGGCCGTGTCTGGCAATAACGACGCGACGATCGGCTCTGCACTCATAGATGAACTTTACGGGCTGGACCGCGACGTCGAAGACGAGTCAGAAACGACCGATCACTTCTTGATCCGTCGCGCACCAAAAGTCGGTAACTTCTCATTCGAGTGCGCCGACGTCTCGCAATGGCTATCGTCGTGGCAAACATCGAAGGGAGACAGGAATGTTAAAGGGATTCAAGAACTTCTTGATGCGCGGTGACCTCATCGTCATCGCCGTCGGACTGGTCGTCGCGCTCGCCTTCAGTGCGCTCATCACGTCGTTCACCACCAACATCATCACGCCACTGATCAACTCGCTCGCCGGTGACTCCGCCAATGGTCCGGGACTTGGTTGGACGATCAACGGCCAGTTCATAGGCCTCGGTGCGTTCATCTCGGGGATCATCCACTTCATCATCTTCATGGCGGTCGTCTATTTCATATTGGTCGTCCCGTATCGCAAGTACATGGGCCGCCAAGGCACCGTCGTCTTCGGGGCGCCAACCCCGGCTCCCGCCCTAAAGACCTGTCCCGAGTGCCTGTCCGAGGATCTCCCCGCGGCCGCGACCAAGTGCTGGCACTGCTCGAGCGTCATCTCGTAGTCGCCGCTCGGTCGGTCGCGACGAAACCGGAGAACTGGTGATCGCTTCGTCGGCTACCTCGAGTGGGGACCCGACGCGGTATTCGCGCGATGTCGGCGCGTAGCGGTACGTTTTCAATCCTCTACGAGGTCGTGCTCAATCCGACGTACGCCAATTTCGCCAACCTTCACCGACTCCAAGGGCGGATGCTCCCGGTGATCGTGGCGATCACGTCGACGAGACGTTGCGGGACGGTCACCGTATTACGGTAGGTGCCAGCGAGATTCTGAGAACGGGCCGCTGTCCAAGGCCCAGTGATGTACAAAGTTTGCCCTCGTAGCTCAGTGGATAGAGCATTGGCCTCCGAAGCCATGTGCGCAGGTTCGACTCCTGTCGGGGGCACCAAGTACTTTCAAGGAGGAACCTCGATTTACGAAGCGTTCTCAAATTCTGTCATCGCTGTTCCCATCCAACGAAGTGGCCCGTCGTCGAGCAGTTAAAGACCTGTGCCCAGGTCGGTCGGGTGACTTCAAATTCCGTTGGCTCAGTGTTGGTGATACTCGTCGTGACGTTTCCACCTTGGGACGGTCTCCTTACGGCCCAATGGCGCGCGGTCGCGCAGTTCGTAGATTCCCCAGATACCGTCGAGACCCCTCGCGTACGTTGAGTCGGTCTGGTTCATCTACGCATCACGCCGACTGATCCACCAAAAGAGAATCCCACGAACAGAATGCCGATCGCTATGAACAGTGCCGTTTCCACGCCCTGAAGCTCCCAGAAGTGATTCGAGGGCTGATAGGCGACGAGATAGTGGAATCCGTGTGCGTCGAGGCAGTTGTCGAGTTGTCGCCCGGTTTCAATGACACGGCATGCCGCTGGAATTGATGAAGGAGCCGGGGTCCCGTTAAGGAGCGGAACTGGTTGTCCCAAGCGTTGACGATGGACTGGCTGAGGACCCAACCATCGCACAGTGGTGCCGGGCCGCCTCCCGTCAGTGCGACGAGGATCGTCTTCGCGGAGAGTAAGTGCGGCCGCAAATACTCCGACGTCACGTATCGCAGCACTCCCATCACGAGCAACGTCATACCCCATCGCTGGTACCGAGCGACGCAACAACGCCCCCGTGGCCACTCCCAGGGCGACTGCGCAGACGGTGTACCCGATCGGCACGAGCCCTTGTGAATCAAAGACCGCTGAGCCGAGTCGATTGTGCTGCGCCGAGTTGATGGGGCTATACCACCACGTCGTCAGCACTGTCATTACCGCGACCAAGACGATGGCGGCGACAAACGTCCAAGCCATGTGAACCGCGAGCCACCGTCGTCGCGAGACGCTCTGGGTCCAGGAAAGTCGATGCGTCCCTTCCTCGAACTCTCGCGCAACGTTCCAGGCTCGCCACGGGTTCATCGAGGAGAAGAATCCTCGGCTGCTTGCCGAGGGTCAGAGCCAAGTCGACGCGAGCGTTCAAGTCGTCGACGCACCTGCATTCTCAGGAGCTTTTGAGAACTCGGTCGCTATTCGCCGAGCAGTTGTGGGCGGACACGCGACCACTCAATCGAATCGCGTATGCCATCGACCAGCGAACGCCGCGGGATCCAGCCGAGGAGACGTGCTGCTTTGTCGTAATTCGCGTACGCCCCAGCAACATCACCCGGGCGGCGTGGTCCATCAACCGAATTGACCGGGGAAGTCACCACGTCGTTGAACTTTGCAATCAACTCCTTCACCGTCGTGCCGTGACCGGACCCAAGATTGATCACCTCGTACTTCGTCGAATCCATAACGCTGTCAAATCGTTGTAGTGCTGCGACGTGACCCAGGGCCAGGTCCCATACGTGGACGTAATCGCGCACACCGGTGCCGTCTCGTGTCGGAAAGTCGTTCCCGGTGACGACAAAGACCTCTCCTGAGTCGTTGCAACTGATGAGTCGGCCGAGCGCGTGTGCCGGTTCGGAGATTTGAAGTCCGGTGCGCATTTGGGGATCCGCGCCGATTGGATTGAAGTAGCGCAGCGACATGACCCGCAAGTGACTGGATTCGGCGATGTCGCGCAGCATCCATTCACACACCGCTTTGGTACGTGCGTAAGGACTTTCGGGCCGGAGGGGACTTTCCTCGTCCACCTCGGGAGTGTCACTCGTGCCGTAGATCGATCCCGTTGAACTGAAGATGATTCGGGTGCATCCACGATCGACGATCGACGACGCGAATCGCAGGGCCTTGACGACATTCTCTTCGTAATACGCCGCGGGATCGCGCACCGAGTCAGGCACACTTATAAGTGCAGCGCACAAGAGTGTTGCTTCGATGTCGGGATGTTCGGTGAATATTCTCTCGACCAGAGAACGATCTGCGATGTCGCCTTCAAAGAACGTCCGACCGACCGTGAATTCGCACCGACCAGTGTGGAGATTGTCCAGTATGACCGGCGTCATTCCAGCGTCGAGGCAGGCCGACGCCACGGTACTGCCGATGAACCCCGCTCCCCCCGCGATTAAGACCTTCATCGATCAGCTCCACTGCGAGTCATTGGAGAGTTTGTCTTCACCACTTTTCCATTCTCCTGATAGATCCAGTGCGCATACATACTCCTACCAATGCGCAGGGCAGTGCGAAATCACACGAGAACCTGGTGTCGGCGCCCGCGCAGGACGCATCGTGCCACTCATCCTCAACCATGCTCGACGCGCTCTCACTGCACACGTCCGGCGCCATCGCATGGTCGTACCTCGAAGCAGTTCGGTGGCCGAAAACCTCGACGTTCGAACTCCCCTTCCACGTCTGAGACGACGTGTCGCCAATCGTCAGCCAGGAAGAGGGCGCACCCACCATTTCCCGCCCCGAACATTCGCGCGCCATCCGCGCCGCTGGACATTGCCGTGTCCACGGCGCAGTCGAGCTCGGGGCACGAGACGCCGAAGTCATGTTGAAGCGATCGATGCGACGCCACTAGTAAATCGCCGATCGACTCCCCCCTCGAAAGTCGACTCACTGTGTCGATGACACGCTGATTCTCAGTGACTACGTGGCGAGCAACTTTCGCAAGTTCTCCATCAAGAGAACTCTCCACCATCAAGAGATTGGCTTCCCTCAAGGAGTCAACGCCGAGTCGAAGCGCGGCCTGCACGCACAGCGAGCGCTTGGACGCATAGCTCCCATCTCGATTCGCGTGACGTACTCTCGTGTCCACCACGACCAAGTGGTCGGGTGAAAATGGCACCTGTCGAATTGATTGATCGAGACAGTCAATCAACATCGCGCCGTCGGAGCGCGCGTTCAACACGGCGAGTTGATCCATCATTCCGACGGGAACCTTTACGTATTCGGTCTCGGCTTGGTGGCACAGTTGAGCGAGTTGCGAGGCATCAAAACGTGATTCGGTGATGTCGTTGATCGCCACCGCCACCGCCGCCTCGATCGCCGCCGATGAAGAAAGTCCGGCGCCCGACGGTATCTCTGAGTGAATCGCGAATTCAAGGCCTGGGACGTCCACCCCGCTCTCTTGAAAGGCCCATACGACACCCATGACGTACGACGCCCAAGAAAATGAATCGGCAGGCGTCAACTCATCGAGGTTCCTCACGACGACATCGCTCGCCTGTCCGGATGAGACGACCACCTCGGGGTTATCGAGACGTGCGGCAAGCACATGTAGTCGGGACGAGATTGCAAACGGCAATACGAAGCCCATGTTGTAGTCGGTGAACTCACCGATGAGATTGACGCGACCCGGCGACTGCCATCGCCCCTCGGGCTTCTTGCCTCTCAGTAGTTGTGGGCGAGAACTTATGCCACCCATCATCGCATCGCCCTTCTCAACTGCTCGGCGGCGTCCTCCGGACAGATGTCAACGATGAAAGTTCCGGCAGCGATTTCCACGCCGGCGAGGAATTTGATCTTGGTCGCGTCACGATTGAACGGTTTAAATTCCAATCGAAGATGGCAGAAGTCGTCCCACTCTTGTTCGTCGCTGGAGGGGCGCTGATGGATTGCCATTACGTACGGGAGCGAGAAGTTCCACAGTTGGTCGTAGCATTTCGTGACCTTCGAAAGGACGTCCGCGAGTTGCATCTTTTCCTCTCCGTTCAGCTCGGACAAGGAAGGGGCGTGACGTATCGGCACGACGTGAATCTCGAAGGGAAACTGCGGTGCGAACGGAACGTACGCGATCCACATACTCGTCTTCAGAACGAGCCGGTCCCCGAATCGCATCTCCTGCAAGCAGACGTCACATTGAATGCACCGCTCCGTTGAAGCAAAGTATCGACGTGCCGTGGTGACGTGTTGGCGCACTCGCGGCGGAATCTCTGAGAATGCGTAGATCTGACCGTGCGGATGACCAAGTGTCGCTCCGATGACCTCGCCCTTGTTCTCGAAAGGCATCACGTAGCGAACACCGGGGTCGAGCCCGAGCGCCTCACAACGATCGACCCAGACGTCGATGACCAATCGGACTCTCTCGACTGGAAGGTCCGCGAAACTCTGCCCGTGCTCGTCGGAGTAGGTGACCACCTCACAATGTCCGTACGCCGGCGCGGTCTGATAGGGAGCTGCGCCTTCGGTATCAATCTCAGCCGTTGCCGTAAGAGCCGGAAAGCGATTCTCGAAGATTGCCACTTGGTAGTTCTCGAATGGGATCTCCGTGAAACCATGTCGGTTGACCGATCTCGGGCACAGCGGACACCGTTCAATCGCTGGGCGAAAGACGCGCTCCTGCCGATTGGCGGTGATGACGACCCACTCGTCGGCCAATGGGTTGTAACGACGCTCAGACATCGCGGTTCACGTCGCCGTCGTCCGCGGTGGATGCCATTACGTCATGCCGATAAAGGATTAAGAGGCGGCCGTCCGCGTTCTCGTAACTTTCTCGAATGAGGTGTGGGTCACTCGCTCCGGATGTGGTGACACCGATGAAACGAAGTCCCTCCTCGATTGGAAGCGTGACCTCTTGCTCATGCTCTGAATTAGCTGGCGGCATGTTCAGTCGGCAGCTCCCGCCGAGGAATCAATCGGTGCCTTCACTCACCGCACCATACGCGCCGAACCGCCATCCACGACGCGCTGGACCTCCTCTAGGGTGGCCATCGACGAGTCGCCGGGCGTGCTCATCGCGAGCGCGCCGTGAGCGACTCCGAATCGAAGTGCGTCGTCGGCGGGCATCCCCTCGAGCAACCCGTAGATCAAACCGGCGGCGAACGCGTCACCGCCGCCCACCCGGTCGAGGATCTCCAGTGAGGGCGTTACGTCGGTTGAGATGACCACGCCGTCGGCCCAACAGACGCCGCCCCAGTCGTTGCGCGACGCCGAATGGATTTTGCGGACGGTGGACGCGACGAGGCGGAGATTGGGGAACGTCGACGCCACCGCACCCAGCGCGGCAATCTCATCGCTCGCCCACGAGCGTTCGACGGATGAATCTTCTTGAGGAACATCAATACCGAGCGCTTCGACAAAGTTCTTCGCGTTGCCAAATACAGCGTCACACTGATTGATTAAACGTCGATTCACCTCTATCGCCCTGGCAGTACCTGAGGCGTCGCCCCACAGCGACGCCCGGACGTTGACGTCATAGGAGACCATGGCTCCTGATCTCTTGGCGGCGACTATCGCCTCTTCCGCGACGTCTGCCGTGGTGCTGGAGAGTGCGCTGAAAATCGCGCCCGTGTGAAACCAACGCACGCCTCGATCGACGAACAGGTCGTCCCAATTCATGTCTCCGACCTTCATCTGACTGGCCGCAGAGTTTGCGCGGTCCGAGCAGCCGACTGCGGCCCGAGGCCCAAACCCACGCTCGGTGAAGTTCAGTCCGTTACGAACGGAGCGGCCGATACCGTCATAGGGTTCCCAACGCAGCCACGTAAGGTCAACGCCTCCCTGTCGCATCAACTCTTCGATGAGTCGACCGATCGGATTGTCAGCGAGGGCGGTGATGACTGCGGCTCTCTGAGAGAAAACGTGACGGAGACCGCGCGCAACATTGTACTCGCCTCCGCCTTCCCAGGCCCTAAACGTCCGCGCCGACGAGATTCGCTCTTCGCCGGGATCGAGTCGGAGCATCACCTCGCCGAGCGCAACGATGTCGAACTCGCATTCGCGAGCTGGCCGCGCTACCAGCGGTGTTGCGTCCCCGTCGGTTGACTCAGCGCTCATCGCGCGCACTCCTCACGATTTCCAGTGCTCTACGTGCGAGCTCGGCGATCTCGTCGAATCTACCGGCCGCGAGAAGTTCGGGGGCCACCATCCAACTTCCACCGCAGGCGGCAACCTGCGGCAATCGCAGGTAATTTTTCAGGTTCGCCTCACTGATGCCGCCCGTTGGAATGAAACTGACGTCTCTGAATGGACCGGCCAGGGCCTCGAGAAATCCGACCCCGCCCGACGCCTCCGCCGGAAAGAACTTGAGTACCTGCGCGCCGACGTGAACTGCTCGGAGAACCTCGGTTGGGGTGCAGACGCCGGGAAGCACGAGCACGTCGTGCTCGACGCAGTACTCGACTATCTCCGCGACCGTGCCGGGACAGACGACGAAGGTCGCGCCGATGTCAACCATTCTGCGAGCGTCATCAAGTGTGCGAACGGTTCCTGCGCCCAGGAGGGCGTCGGGATTGCGCTTGATGAGATGCTCGAGAGCCGTGCCGGCGTCCGGTGTCCGCAGCGTGATCTCCGCCGCCTCGATCCCGCCCTCGCTGAGTGCCGCGAACAGACGGTCCGCCTGATTGCGATCTTCTATTTCGACGACGGGCACCACGCCGTATTGCCGCATTCGTTCCTCGGCAAGCTGGGCTCGAGTCATCAGAGAACCGACCATCGAAGTAACGTCACCGAGTTCATCGTGCGAGCCAGCCACCGTCAACGGGCAAGATCGCTCCGCACACATAGTCCGACGCCGCGGAAGCCAGAAAGAGGGCCGCACCCGCGATGTCGAGCGCTTCGCCCCATCGTCCGGCAGGGATGCGGTCAAGGATCGATCGACTCCGATCCGGATCGGCGCGCAAGGCTTCGGTGTTGTCGGTCGTGATGTAACCGGGCGCGATGCCGTTCACGTTCACGCCCTTGGGGGCCCATTCGTTCGCAAAGGCTTTCACGAGCCCGGCGACCCCATGCTTGGACGCCGTGTACGACGGCACGAGATCCCCCCCTGGAACGAGAGGAGCGATCCCGTGAAGATCACCTTTCCGGCGCCGCGTTCAACCATCGTGCGTCCGATCTCGCGCGTGAGGATAAACGGGGCGGTGAGGTTGATCGCGATTGTTCGCTTCCACATGCCGTCGGTGTGGTCCACCGCCGCTGCTCGCACGATCGATCCGGCGTTGTTCACCAGTATGTCGATCGGCCGCGAGCGCTCGACGAGTCGAGACGCCAGCTCGATCACCTGAGTCTCATCGGCGAGATCGGCACGGATCGCCTCGAACGACCGACCCATCGACTCCACCGACTCTTGGACTTCGGATGAGTCCTCGATCTGCGCACTGACGCCGACGATGTCCGCACCGGCCGCGGCGAGCAGTTCGGCAATTGACCGGCCGATACCTCGACGCGCCCCCGTGACGACCGCGGACTTGCCAGAGAGATCGAACAGCCCTTCGACTCGAGATCGACTCTCGCCACTCATCACTTCGGCGCTCCGCAGTCAACGAGCACCTTCATCGCCTTGCCGGCTCGTAGTCGCTCAAATGCGCTCGGAGCGTCAGCGAGAGCGACGACGTCCGTGATGAGTTCGTTGGTGGGGATGGCCCCACTTCCAATCAAGCGAAGCGCCTCCTCGAAATCACCGCGCTCGTACACTCGAGCGCCGACGAGTGTCAGTTCACGCCAGAAGAATTTGAAGAGGTCCACCGGCGTGGGATGAGAGTGAATCGCGACCAATACGAGACGGCCCCGAGCCGCCAACGAGGTGACCGCCGCTTGCACACCGCCCGCGGAGCCCGATACCTCGAAACTCACGTCGACGCCCGCGCCAGTAGTCCAGCCCTCGATCACGGCGGCCAGGTCGTCGGCGGGGTCAACGGTCCGTAAACCAATCCGGTCGATGAGTTGTCGTCGTTCCGCGTTTGGTTCAGAGACGAGGACGTCCCCCCCTGCGGCGCTCGCCACCGAAGCGATCAGCAGCCCGATTGGACCTCCGCCGACGACCAGTGCCTTCTGACCCGGTTTCAACTCCGAACGACGAACGTCGTGGGCTGCAACCGCGACGGGTTCCGCCAGTGCCGCTTCCTTCAGGCTCAAACTGTCGGGCACGCGCACCAAGGTGCGCTGCGAGACGGTCCAGGAACTCTGAAGGGCTCCGGGCGAATCGATGCCGATGAAATTCAGCCGATAACAGATGTGTGAGAAGCCGCGCAGGCAGGCGGGACACGTCCCACACCAGTCGAGTGGGACGACCACCACCTCGTCACCCCGAGCCCACTCCGTGACGCCGTCGCCGACCGCTGAAATGGTGCCCGACATCTCGTGGCCCAGAATGGCGGGAAGGCTCACTCTCGCGTCCATGTCACCGTCGAGAATGTGGAGGTCCGTGCCGCAGATGCCCACGTAGGCGACCTCCAGTTGGACTTCACCGGGTCCGGGTGTCGCCTCTTCGGCGTCACGCACCGCAATGCGACCCTGACCTTCGTAGTATGCCGCAAGCATTCTTACCTTTCTCGTTGATTTGGAATGAGTGTGTGGAACGATTCGAGTTCGTCGTGCGTGCGCATCACGGTCGCGCTCCAGCACCGGCGGTGTTGGGGACTCTCGTTCCGAGAATCCCCCCGTCGATGACGAGATCGGCGCCGGTCGTCGATCCTGCGTCAGGTCCCGCCAGGTAACAGATTGCGGCGGCGACCTCGCGCGGCGTCACGAGTCGACCGTGAGGTTGCCGTGCCACGACCGCCGCGCGTTCAGCGCGAGGATCGCCCGTGGCGTCGATGAGGCGTTCGATCCACGGCGTATCGACGGTGCCCGGGCTGACGGAGTTCACTCGGATGCCTTCGCGCAAGTGGTCGGCAGCGAGAGCCTTGGTGAGTGCGAATATGGCGCCTTTCGAGGCCCCGTAGGCGGCGCGGCGAGGCGCCCCCGTTTGGGCGACGAACGACGCAAGGTTCACGATGGCGGCGTGGGAAGAGAGCCGCAGTGCGGGAAGACAGGCCCGCGTCACCCGCATGGTGCCCAGAACGTTCACTTCGAAGAGGTGACGCCACTCCGTCTCGGCGATGTCTGGATTTTCATCAACGGAACCCTGCATGCCGATTCCGGCGTTGTTGACCAACACGTCCAGACCGCCGAGACTTGCGACCGCTGCCGACACCGCCGCGCGCACCGATGCATCGTCGGCCACGTCACAACACTCCCAGGCGATTCCTTCAACGTCATCGCTTCTCTTCAGATCGAGCGAGACGACCCGCGCCCCTCGTTCGAGGAATCGGTGACCCGTGGCGAGTCCAATCCCGGAGCTGCCACCGGTGATGACGACGCGCCAGTCGTGAAACTCTCCGTCGCTGCCGGGGATGTCCCTCTGAGACGCGTCTGCGGTCATTGCAGTCGCAACCCGTAACAACGAACGGCGGTGTCCCCTCGCAGCGCCGAGCGCTCCGTGTGACTAAGACCGCTCGCGAGTTCGAGCAGGGCTCGCGTAATCAGAAGGTATCCTCCCGCCACTTCACAGATCGGCCAATCGCTTCCGAACATCAATCGCTCGGCGCCGAAGGCATCGAGTGCCGTGTCGAAGGCTGGTCGAATGTCATCGACCGTCCACGGGTGTCGGTCGCCTTGCGCCGGATAGAGGCCCGAAACCTTGGCGAAGACATTGGGGTGTGCCGCCGCACGCCGGAGCCGCTCGGACCATGGTGCGAGGTCGCGCCCTAACGGCGGTTTGGCGAGGTGGTCGATGACCAGGCGCAGTTTGGGGAATCGCTCCGCAATGACCGGTACAAGTTCTAGGTGGCGTTCGAGCACGGCCACAACGTCGAACGTGAGGTCATGTTGCTCGAGTACCGACAGGCCCTCGAGCACGTCTTCACGAACGATCCAGTCGGGATCGGGTCGATTATGGATCAGGACGCGAACGCCGACGAACTTGTCGGTTGTGCGCAGCCGCGCGATGGTCTCTTCGAGCGCGAGTGGCTCCTGCAGCGGTGCCCACGCGACGATGCCAGCGATCTCCTGGTGACGCGACGCGATCTCCAGCATCAGATCGTTGTCAGCTTCGTCGTCTTCTGATTGCACGAGGACGGTGGCGGCGACACCGCTCGCGCTGAGGAATGGGGCCAAATCATCGAATCCGTAGCGCCGGTTCAGCTCGGGATAGGCGGTCGCCAGCCAAGGGTACGAAACGCGTTCAGGGTCCCAGAAGTGCTGGTGAGCGTCGATCACCGCCACGGCTACCCTCGACTCTGGCAGAACGGCGAGGACGAATCCTGCGAGCTCGTGAGTGAATCGTCGTACGAACTGCACGACGAACCATCGCGGATACCCCGCGTCAATCCTTCGATCGACGACTGCACCGAATTCCGGCCGAACGATGCAACGTGGCTCACTGTCTCGCGATCCGTATACCCGATTCGGCGTCAAACAGCAACATCGATTCATCCTTCACGCGCAACGTGATCCGGTCACCGCTCTTGACCACCACGGTCGGAGCGACGCGCACGACTATCTCCGGTGTGCTCGCCGTGCTTTCGCCTCCGTTGGCCATCTGCGCGTAGATGTACGCTTCGGAACCAAGTTCTTCGACGAGCTTGACGACCGCCGATATCCCGCTTCCGTCAGTCGCGAGTTCCAACGATTCTGGTCGAAGTCCGATGGTCACCGGACCCTTATCGACCGTCTGCTGGAACCGCTGAGGCAGCGCAACAACGGTGGGCCCGATTTGAACGCCGTTTTCAACGATCGTGGCGTTCAGGAGATTCATCGCCGGCGATCCGATGAATCCGGCGACGAAGGCGTTAATCGGTGAGTCATAGAGTGCACGAGGCACGTCGACCTGCTGGAGCACGCCGTCTTTGATGACGGCGACGCGGTCGCCCATCGTCATGGCCTCGACCTGGTCGTGAGTGACGTACAGCGTCGTGACCCCAGTCGACTCTGCAACTCGGCGATCTGGGTGCGAGTGGAAACGCGCAGCTTCGCGTCGAGGTTTGAGAGTGGCTCGTCCATCAAGAAGACCTGCGGCTTTCGAACGATTGCCCTTCCCATCGCAACGCGTTGGCGCTGACCGCCAGAAAGTTGTCCGGGCTTGCGCTCGAGGTACTCCTCGAGATCGAGGATTTTGGCCGCTTCGCGAACGCGCGCAGCGATCTCAGACTTCTCGAGTTTGGCCATCTTCAACGCGAATCCCATGTTGTCGGCCACGTTCATGTGCGGGTACAGGGCGTAGTTCTGGAAGACCATGGCGATGTCCCGGCTCCGTGGCGGGAGACCTACCACGTTCTGTTCACCAATGAAAATGCCTCCTTCGTCGACAGGTTCGAGTCCAGCGAGCATCCGGAGACTCGTCGTCTTCCCGCATCCCGAGGGACCTACGAGGACGACGAACTCGCCGTCACCGATTTCCAGATCCAATCGATCGACGGCCTTACGGGCGGTCTTCGGATAGATCCGAGACGCCTCCTTGAACGTCACTGTGGCCATGAGTTTCCTTTCAAATTTCGAGATTCTGATTTCACAACGTGGCCGTCAATTCGCACGACGAACTGCGAACTGCGAGCCACCGCGCGATCTTGACTGCACGATCGAGGCACCGATTGCATCGAGTCGGAGAGTTCGGCCATGACCCGAACCCATCCTTTTCTCTGCGTGTCCGATTTCTTATTCCTTGGTGGCACCTGCGAGCATTCCCTTCACCAAAGTGCGTTGCGCGAATATGAACACGATCGCGACGGGCGCGATCGCCACGAGGATCGCCATCGCAAGTTCGGGCCGCTGAACCAACTGCGCACCGGTCCCCGGATTACCGGGATTGAATGCTTCAGTCGAGGAGATCAAATATTCGAGGCCGACTTGCACCGGCAATTTGCTGTTGCTCGCGATCATTACGAACGGCAGGTAGTAGTTATTCCAGTCAGCGACAAATGCGAAGAACGCCACCAGGGCCACGACAGGGCGAGCGAGCGGTAACGCGACGTAACGAAAGACCCCCCACTCATTGCATCCGTCGACCCTGGCTGCAGAAAGCAGGTCTCTGGGAATCGTCGAAGAGAAAAAGATGTAGCAGAGGTAGACACCGAAGGGGAAGAACGAGAAGGGGAGGATGACCGACCACGCGGTGTCGGTGAGGCCCACCGAGTTCACTTCGAGGAACAGCGGCAGCACGAGAGCCGTGGCGGGCATGATCATCGTGATCAAGGTGATCCCCAACAACATTCGACGGCCGATGAATTGGGTGAGCGCCAGACCGTAGCCCGCCGGAATCGCCGCGACGATCGCAATCGCCACGCCGCCAAAGGAGTAGATCGCAGAGTTCTCCAACCATCCGACCATGGCGTCGCTCTGGAATCCGAACAATGCCTTCCAAGCATGGACGAGATTGCCGAAGCTTCCGAATGAGAACGGACTGCCCGAGGTGAGGTGGACGTCGGTCTTCGTCGTGGCCAGTAAGACCCAAATAACCGGTACGAAGAAAAAGGCGGCGAACGCCAAGAGCACAATCAACCCGATGATTCGCCACGTGAAATGAGAGAGTTTCATCTCAGTTGATCTCGAAGAGTTTGGTACGCCACACGAGCAATGTGGCGCCGATCAGTCCGAGCACGAGAAGTGTCACCGATATCGCCGCGGCCTCGTTGAAATTGTCATTGATGAACGCGATGTAGTAAGCGAGTTGGTTTGGCGACCATGTGTTACTGACCAGTCCCGCCGTTGCCTGACCAATGAGTTGTGGCTCTACGAACAGCTGCGTGCCACCCGCGAATGACAAAATGAGCATGTAGGCAACCCACTTTTTTATCAGTGGCAATTTGATCTTTATCGCGGATTGAAAGGCGTTCGCTCCGTCGAGTTTGGCCGCCTCGAGTAACTCCTCGGGAATGTTGTTCAGCGCGCCGTACATCACGACGATCCACCCGCCGGCGCCCGTCCAAAACGCCATGATCGCGAAGATGATGGGCAAGTGCGAGGGCTGGAGAACGAGGTCGATCTGCGAATAGCCGAGGACCGAGAGCACGAAGTGCCACGGACTCACGTGGGGTCCAACATGAAAAGCCAAACGAGCACGCTGGCGGCGCCCGCCAGTGCTCCGGGCATATAAAAAAGAAAACTGAATGCGGCGCTCGTTCGATGAGCCATCGAGTGGAGCATCAACGCCAGTAGCAAGATGAGAGTCGCCTCGGCTGATCAGCCAAACCACAAGGTACTCGCCGACATGTTCGAAGGCAGGCAAAAACGAAAATCCTCGTAACGCTCGGATAAAGTTCGATCCCCGCGAAATCGCCTCCCACCTTGGTGAGTAAAGGTAGATCGCGTACGCGGTTGGAGCCGACACCAAACAGAGCCTAAGAGAACCACTGTAAAGGCCCGACTGAAAAAGTAGCCGGTGACACGCGAACTGCCCAATCGGTGCTCCCCCTCGGTACGGCCACCCCGACGGCGCGCGAGCACTCGCCGGGGAAGCCGAAGCAACCGGGGGAACCGTCATCTATGAATGAACTTGGAAACCGTCGGAACGTGCCAGGTTCGATGCGTCAGTCGCAAAGACTCCAAGTGCAGCAGCCTGCGTGCCTCCGGTGGCCAGCGACGGCACAATGTCCGAAGCCCAGATCTGGTCGTTGGCGTACGGCACTGCCGACCATCCAGACCAGATTTCATTCGCCGCCTTGGCGAAAGCTTGCGACAACGTCGGCTGACCGGAAAGCGGTGCGGCGTAACTGCCCGAAGCGTTCTGCGTCGCTACCCACGGTGCGTCATCGGGACCGTACGCCGGGAAACCAGGAGAGAGCTTCTGACTCGTGAGACTCGTGTCAAGCCACACAAGCGCTGAAGACGCGAGCTTCAAGTTCTTGCTGTGTGACGATACGAACCAGAGACCGCCGCCAATCGCGCCAGTCACCCCTGGGCCACTCGAACCGAAGGTCAACGGATACCCAGCAGCCATCTTGCAATCAGGGTTCGCGACCGTGCATGAGCCAAGCCCGGGAAAGACGCCGCCCATCCATGAGGCTCCAGGGTAGAACACGATTTTCCCACCGTACTGCTGACCGAATGTGGAACTGAACATATACGCCACCGGAAGACCGGTGCGCGAGACGCCGTCGAGGAGCGACGCCATCTCGGTGCAGTTCGTTGAGGCAGGGTTGATCAGCAGCGTTCCTGGACTGGTCTCCTTGCTCAGCGGACACTCATTTCCCCAGTAGTACGTGTCTGCATCCCACGAGTCACCCTGGGTGCCGATGATGTCACCCTTTGCGGCCGCGAGGGCACCATCAGTCGCCCACTGCTGCCAGGTCGTCGGTACCGAGGTGATGCCGTCTTGGGCCATCAGCGCCGGGTTGTACCACAGGACGTTCATCGCGAGGTCGTTACGCAAACAGTAGACCTTGCCGCCGATTGTGCACAGTGCGGCCGAGCCGTGTGCGAACTTCGCAAGAGTACTCTTCGAAACGAGCCCCTTATTCAAAACGGCTGCGTCGTTGAACGGCGCCTGTGCGAGCGATGCGGCATCATTGTTCTGTTCGCTGAAGTAGATGTCCGGCCAACCGTGACCGACGCGGTTGTAGAGAGCGAAGGCTGACTGGTACGTACCGTCTCCATTCGAGTCTCCGTCCTTGAGGACCGCGACGACGTGGACCTTCGGGTGCGACTTGATGTACGCCTGAACCATCGGCTTACGTGCTGTGTCGTACCAAATGGTCAGCGTTGGCTTCTTCGCGGCGCTGGCCGCCGTTGACCCGATGCCCGCGCTTACGATCGACAGGCTGACCAGGCTGGCGCACGCTGCTACCGCGAGCGTTCGTCGATGCCAGCGAGCCCGCCGGTCACTCCCGGCGGATGATGTATAAATATTCATTTCCTTCTCCCCCTGATTAAGGTTTATTTTCGCTGTTTGCGATCTCACTTGATTCGACAATTCTCGAGGGTGACTTGCCGTTATTCGAACTCGGTGCCGCGACGGATCCATCCGTCATGTCGAATACGTAGGGCAACAATTCCTTCGGGTAGTGCGGCCCGGGTTCTAAACCGACCCCTGGTCCCTTGGGAGCGGCAACCATCCCTGACGCGCTCACTCCTATTTCGCGCTTCACCGGATTCGTTGTCACCAATGATTCGTAGTAGGTGCAGTTCGAAATCGCCATGCACAGATGACGGGCGTACATCGTTGGACCGTGCGGTTCAGCGCGCAAGCGGTACGAGTCGGCGAGGTGTGCGATACGCATCGCGCCGGTGAATCCGCCGCGAAGCTCCGTGCTCGTTCGTACGTAGGTGGCACATCCACTCGCGATGAAGTCCGCGGTATTCATGTGGGCGCCGTCTGACGTCTCGCCAATGTTGAGCGGAACACGGACTCGCTCGGCGAGCCACTTATATGACGTGATGCTGAATTCGCGAATCGGCTCTTCGTACCAGAGGTAGCCGGCCGCGGAGAGGGCATCGCCCACGTAGACGGCGTCGGCGAGATCGAATCCGGCCGAACCGTCATACATGAGTGGGTAGTCATCACCGACATGTTCTCGGACCGCCGTGCACAGTTCCGCGTCGCGCCGCGGATCTCCCCAAGCGTGCAGTTTGAGGGCCGGATAGCCCAGTTCGATGCACTGCGTTGTCACGTCCAGGAATTCGGCGATGTTCGAAAAGGTTGTCGTCGACGCGTAGGCCGGAATCTCACGTCGGAAACCTCCAAGAACCTCCCACGTGGGCGCGCCGTAGTATCGGCCCGCAAGGTCCCACAGCGCCGTGTCGATCAGACCAAGAAACCAGAGAGGGAACTCCTCTGTACGGTCCAACTCCCACATACGGTGCCACAGCCACTCTCGCTGCAGCGGGTCCGCACCTATCAATTCGTTGCGTACGACGTGCTCAACGATGTCAGCGACCACCGGAGCACTGCCTCGACGCGGAGCGATCGCAACGCCGTCGACGCCCTCGTCAGTTCTGATTCGAATTACTCCCACCTCGCGATCCGGAGGGCTTCCGCGAAGTCCATCTCGCCAGATGAACGGAGGTTTGGCTCCGGGGACAAATACGCTGAAGGTCTCAACCTGCGTTATCCGCACGTCATTCCTTCACAGAAGAATTCAGACGCCGAAACTTCCTGATCAGACGGTGTCGAGAAGGAGGAACGCGGTTCACCAGGTCCCGGAGCAATCATCAGGATGTTTCCCCCTAAACATAAGACGACTGTCGTATGATAACATCAGTTTGGAGGATGCGCAAGTGCGGGCATCTCGACGCAATAAGAAGGGAGCGCGATCGATGCGGAATACACGAACTCTTCGATGCGCTTTCGAAATTCGTCGTCAATCCGACCCGTCGACCGGCGACGACTACGACGATCAGATCGTTCGCGACTCACGTGGATAAGCGAATTATGCTGAAATCCGTTGAGATACCCATATCGGATGAAGGGCGCAACGACGTGAGTACATCGCTCTCCCTACCTGAACGCCCTGCCCGCCTTAACGAGATCGTTGTCTCATCGCTCATCAATGAGGTGGTGTCGGGAAACCTGGCGGTTGGCTCCTCGCTACCTCCAGAACAGATTTTGTGTGAGGACTATAAGGTCAGCCGTTCAGTCATCCGGGAGTCGGTCAAACTCCTTGAGGAAAAGGGCCTGATCGTCGCTCGCCAGGGTCAAGGTACAAGGGTCCAGCCAGTTGACCATTGGAATCTTCTCGACCCCCTGGTCCTTGACGCTTACATCCGCAACGACCGAAGCCTTTCAATTTTCGACGATCTTATGGAGGTGAGGGCCGCCCTCGAGAGTCAGATCGTCAGCCGGGCCGCGACCCGTCTGAGCAAGGAACAGCTCGAGGAGTTGCACGGTCGCGTGCTGGGACTCGAGTCGCTGCTCGAGGACCCTGAGAACTACGCGTTAGCCGACGTGGCCTATCACGACCTGATTGCTCGATTCTCGGGCCACTTGCTTGCCCGTTCGATACTGAGGACCGTACAACCCGTGGCGCTCGCGAACGCGTATTACGGACGAACCCACCGATCGCTGGACGACAATCTTCGCTCACACGACGGGCACGTAAAGATCTATGAGGCGCTGGTGAATTGCGACCCGAAAGAGGCCGCGCGTGCCGTGGAAGATCACATCTTGGGATCGTGGGAGACCTACAAGCTGTCGCTCCACGAATCAAAGGCAACCGCTAGTCAAGATGAGAGTTAGGAGCGCGAATCGCCAGGAAACAAACATCTTTGCTAGGGACCCTGCCCACGACGTACGCAGGGTCAACGACCATCCGAGAGTGTTTAGTCAGGTTCGTGCGTTGGATAGTGGGTCCCAACCAACGTTTTCCTCCACTCGAATCTGATTAAACACTCTCGGTAGCGAGGTGACCACCAAGTACTTCAATTCCGGCGAATCCCAACCAAAGACTACCTCTCCAGTGTCAAAAACGCCGTCGTGAATGGTCAGTCAGTCGGTCGGGACTGGATGATACGCACGGATTCGCAGTGATCCCTTCACCAGCGCGGTGGACGTGACGGAAACAAGAAGTGGCCTGCCCAGCCCGAGGAGGACAGCTGATGACGAAGTACACGGCATTTCGCACTCGACTGAAGCCGGGGCTGGAGGAGGCCTACGACGTCGCGCACGCTGAGGTGTGGCCCGAACTCGTGGCCGCACAACGTGAACTGGGGATCGATCACTGGCTCATTTTTCGTCATGGAGACGAGCTGTTAGCCACGTGGTGGAATGCGACAAACTTCGATGGAGCGACGGCCGCCCTCGCCGAACTTCCGATCGAGCAACGTTGGCAGGCCGAGATGGCGCGGTACGTCGTGGTCAACGATCGCGCCACGGGCGCAGCGGTCGACCGAATGCATCTTGTCTACCGTCGATGAGTAACCGAACGCCCGATCCTCTTGGGTCTCGCAGCTCGCACGAAGCGCTCGCAAAACGCGACTGTTCCGAGGCGTGACATTTCACTGTCCGAGCTCTTCTGGGGTGCGCCAACTCGGGAACTCTATAGGGCCATATCAGACGACGATGCGCGCGCCACGGTGGACGCCGCGTGGGACCAGGGCGTGCGTACTTTGACACGGCGCCTCACTACGGGCTCGGGCTCTCTGAACGTCGACTCGGTGCGGCACTCGCCGGAAGGCCCCGGAACGAGTACGTGTTATCGACCAAGGTGGGTCGGCTGCTCGAGCCGATCAACGCCCCCGGGAGAACGCGACGACGGAGGATTCGACGTGCCCGCGACCCATACGCGCGTGTGGGATTTCAGCCGTGACGGCATTATCCGGTCACTCGAGGCGAGCCTCGGACGACTCGGGGTGGACAAGGTCGACATCGTGTACCTCCACGATCCCGACGACCACCGGCGCGACGTACTGGAGAGCGCCTACCCGGCGCTTGAGGAACTTCGCGGCGAGGGCACGGTCACGGCAATCGGAGCGGGCATGAATCAGAGCGCGATGCTGGCTGACTTCGCGCGTCTCACTGACATGGACGTCTTCATGCTCGCCGGTCGTTACACCCTCTTAGAGCAGTCGGCGCTGGACGATCTGCTACCAGTCTGTGAGGAGAGGGGCATCGGTGTCGTGGCCGCCGGCGTGTTCAACAGCGGACTACTCTCACGCGCCACTCCTCTCGACGGCGCCAAGTACAACTACACCGACGCCCCCGACGAACTCGTGCAGCGCGCGCTCAGCATCGCGCAGGTCTGTGAGCGCCACGGAACGTCGCTCCCCGCGGTGGCGCTGACATTTCCGTTGGCGCACCCTGCGGTCATCAGCGTGTGTGTCGGCGCGCGTTCGCCCGAACAAATCGAGGCGAATATCGACCTCTACCGAATCGCCGTGCCGGACTCGGTGTGGGCCGAGCTCAAGGATCGAGGATTCCTGCGACCTGACGCTCCGTCACCAACTTCGCGAACATCGTCATGACGAGTTGATCGACAACACGCGACGGAGGAATTCGTTGTTGAACTTTCCATCCGGATCGAACTCATTGACCAGATCTGTGAAATCCGGCAGTCGTCGGTACAGACCAGCGATGCGCGGCGCGTCCATCGTGAACCACTTTCCCCAGTGCGGGCGCGCTTGATAGGGCGACAACGCCTCCTCGATCAGTCCCAACAGCGCTCGCACTTCCAAGGGATGTCTCTTCCACGTGAAATGGATCGCCAGAGAGTCTCGTTCGTACGCGGGGCTCAGCCACAACGTATCGGCAGCGACGTAGCGAAGTTCCGAGACGATGAGATGGGGTGAGAATCTCTCGCCGATCCGTTCGATGGCGTTGAGGGCTTCGAAGGCGTGTTCACGCCGCACGAAGTACTCGCTCTGGATCTCGTCGCCGTGACTCGGTATCTTGTCGAATCGAAAGTGGGGCAACATGTCGTTCCACGGCCCTCGGACCCCGCACTGGTCCGTCGTATCTGCGGGATCGTCGCCGGTCGGCGACATCGGTCGCGTCGCCGCCGCGGCGCCACCGAGACTGAACGGTGCGCCGGCTCCCTCGACATAACGAGACTTGGTCCACACCAGGTCAACCGTTCCCTTCCAGCGCGTGAAGAGGCTGACGCTGTACGCGCTACCCATGATCTCATCCAACTGTCCGAGACCGCTCCACGGCATGTCGACGAAGACGTCTTGACGAACGTCGAAGGTCGGCTCGATGCGCAAGGTAAGTGCGGTCACGACACCCAGTGCACCCAACGCAACGACGGCACCGTGGAATCGCAGATCGGATTCGTCGATATGGACGACCTCACCGTCTGCGGTCATCAATTCGATGTCACAGACCGACGCGGCGAGCGACTGATTCGTCGCTCCCGAACCGTGAGTTCCGGTGGCGCACGCGCCGGCGACCGAGATGTGGGGCAGCGACCCGAGATTGTGAAGCGCCCAGCCGCGCGCGTGGAGCAAGCGCCCCAGCGTTCCGTACGACATCCCCGCAGGAACGGTGACGCGACGACCTTCGTCGTCGATCACTGGCTCGCTTCGAAGGGCGCTCACGTCCACGAGTACACCGGATGAGTCGGCGACGTCATTGAACGAGTGCCGAGTGCCGAGTGCCCTGACTCGACGCGACGTCCGCACGAGTGTGGCCAACTCATCGTTCGTGCGAACGGAAACGATTCTTTGCGCCTGATACCGGTACGTCCCGGACCGAATTCTCTCCGACCGATGTGGACTTGGTCACCGCGTTCTCCGATTCCGTTTGCCAGTTACGTGTCCCTGCGAGCAGACTCGCCCCTGGACAGTCTTTCGGGTCAGGCGACGTCGCGTCGACTCTTTGGAGCCGACAATCCGGGGACGTTCACAGCCGAATGAGTACCTTCCCCACCAATGGTTGCGCCCCCTCCACGAGGTGCAACGCGCTCTCAACCTCGTCCAACGTGAATTCGTGCGTCGCCAACACGCCCGGATCCAGGTTCCCGCTCACGAACGCCGCCACCGCGGTCTCCCACCCCGCTTTGGTGGCACCGAAGACACCGACGACGCTCAAGATCTTGGACACGATGTCGACCGAGCGCACGACGTCACTTGACGGAGCGATGCCACAGATGACGACTCGTCCACCTACTCGCGCGAGATCGACGCCCATCTGAACACTGCCGAGGACTCCGGCGGCCTCGATGACCACGTCGAGATCGCTCAAGCTCGAGAGCGCGGCGCTAGGAGCGACGAAGCCGGACGCCCCGCACTGCATCGCGATCGGGCGTCGCCAACTTCGCGGATCGACCACGGTGACGTCCGCCCCGCGCGAGGAGATGAGTTGGGTGCAGAGCAATCCGATAGCCCCTCCGCCGACGACGCCGACCTTGTGGTGGGGCTCGATCCGGGCCTCTTCGACTGCGGTCGCGGCGCACGCGGCCGGTTCGATACCGGCGGCCGAACGAAGATCCGCGTCCTCTGGCAGTGCGTAGAGCTGTAGAACGGGCACGAGGATGTGATCGGCCCAGGCACCGTCGATCGTGAATCCGGCTTCCACATACGAACTTTCACACGTCGCGACCGTTGCGTTGCGACAGACGTCGCACACGCACGAGCGGATGTTCTCGCCGACCACTGATCGGTGAAGCCAAGCGCGATCCACGCCGTCGCCAACGGCCACGACGACACCAGACCACTCATGACCTGGGACGATCGGATAACGAACTCGATCCGCTGGCCGACTCCCCTTCCACACGTCGACGTCGGAACCGCAAATCCCGACCCACGCGACGTCAATCAGTGCTTCGCCCGGACCCACGTCGGGAACGGCTCGGGTGCCCACGTGAAGGTGTTGTGGACGCTCGACGGTGACGACTCGGTCCATGTTTATGGTCGCGTACCGCGATACTGCCAACCCTCCGCGAAGAGATCGAAGTGCGCCCCTTTGGTTGGGTGCTCGGCAACGTAATCGAGGTCCAGTGAGATGCCCAAACCAGGTCCTTCCGGTATCGAGAAGTAACCGTCGACGACGTCAGGCAGACCCGGAGCGCACTTCACGATGTCCGCGTCGGCAAAGTCGTTGAAGTACTCCTGAATCTTGAAGTTGGTCGTGCACGCAGCCAGATGCAGATTCGCCGCGGTGAGCACCGGGCCGCCGACGTTGTGAGGGGCGACGAGGACATGATGTGTCTCCGCCGTCGCGGCCAGCTTGCGCGTCTCGAGGATTCCTCCCATGTGACCGATATCCGGCTGGATGATCGACGCCGCCTGGAGTTCGAAGAGTTCACGAAACTCCGTGCGGTCATGAATACGTTCGCCGGTCGCGATGGGAAGGGTCGTCCCTCGCGCGACGATCGCCAGCGACGAGAGATTGTCCGGCGGGACCGGCTCTTCGATCCACGACGGTGCGAACGGCTCGAGCATCTTCGCGATCCGGAGCGCTTCGTGAGGGGCGAATCGACCGTGCATCTCGATCAACAGTTCGTTCGACGGTCCAATCGCGTCGCGAACCGCTTCCACGAGTGCGATCGAGCGAGAACGCTCTTCGTACTCGAGTTCGAACTTGCCGGGCCCGAACGGGTCGAGCTTCAAGGCCCTGTATCCACGCTCGACGACCACTCGAGCGGCGTCGTGGAAATCCTGGGGCGTCCGTTCCACCGTGTACCAGCCGTTGGCGTAGGCCTTGACGTTCTCTCGGACCTTGCCGCCAAGCAGCCGCCACACTGGCTGTCCGAGCGCCTTGCCGATGATGTCCCAGCACGCCATCTCGACACAGGCGATACCGCTCATGACGATCTCCCCGGAGCGGCCGTAGTCACCGTATTTCATGCGATGGACAAGGGACTCAATATCGAATGGGTCACTGCCCAGGATGTGATTATCTTCGGCCTCGGCGAGGTAACCGATCAAGGCTTGGGTGTGACTCAGCATTCGAGTCTCTCCGACGCCGTCCAATCCTTCATCAGTGAATACCTGGACGAACGTCAGGTCGCGCCAAGGAGTTCCCACAACGTGGGTCGTCACCTTACTGATCTTCATGTGGCCTCTCTCTCGATCTCCGTCGTACTCATCCGGCAAATGCTCGTACGTCTTGGCCCAAGATTCCCACGTCGGATCGGAAGAGGGCGCCGGCACTGCGACTGTCGGGATCGTCCTTCGCGGACGTCGTGACGTACAAGAACCCGTCCGCGAGAGCACACGACGTGACGTTTCGCACCGGAAAGGTGATCACCGTGTCCAAGTCCCCGTCGCGGCTGTATCGGTGCACCGCGCCGCCTCCCCACAGCGCGACCCAGACACCGTCTTCGACATCGAGGGCAATACCGTCAGGCATCCCGTCGTCCTCACTCACCACGGCGAGCGTGCGTCGCGCGGAGAACGTTCCACTCTCGCCGACGAACGCGAGTACGTCGATGCACTGCGTCAGAGAGTCGACGAATATGGCGTCGTCCCCGGAATCGAGCCACGAGAGTCCGTTCGAGATGCCGAGTCCACTCAACACGACTGACGCGGAGCCGTCGAGGTCGAGTCGATACAGGGTGCCGAATCCGGGCGCTTCGTCATAGGACATCGATCCACAGTAAAAGCGCCCTTGCGGGTCGCACGCGCCGTCATTCATCCGGATACTGCTGTCAGTCCACAGCTCCGAAAGTTGATGAACCGAGCCGTCGTCCTCTACGATCGCGAATCCGCGATCGACGGCCGCGACCAGTCCTCCGGCCGATCGCGGACGAATCGCTGCGGCGACGTTCCCGATGTGCGTTCGGCACACCTCTCCGTCGTTGGAAAGCGAGAGCACGTCGCCTTCGAGCATGTCGACCCAACGCAAACACGACGAACGGTCATCCCACATCAAACTCTCGCCGTGGAAGGTGCACGCGGGTGTGATCTGTTCGACGGCCATCGTCACGAGAGTACGAAACGCTTCGGCTGCGGAAGTGAATGGTCATCGAATCCCGACATGGGAAGAGGGGCGCCACCCAATCGCTCCACGATGTCGAGCGCCAGCCTGGCCCGTCGCACTCGCTCGCGACCAGTCGCCAATGCCGTCTCGAGCAGATGCTGGCCGACGGGATAAATCGACGGAGCATTTCGCAGACCGAACTTGAGATAGATGGGGGCAGCGACCCGAATGAGTTCCGGAACGTCGTAGTGACGCACGAATCCACCCATGTCGTCCGGAGATTCGACGTACATGTCGAGTGTCGCGGTCGTCGCCGAACGAATCTCGGAGAGCTGACCGATGGAGAGATCGCTCGGCACGTTGATCGAGTCTCCACCGAGCCCCGCCATGACTTGCACACCGATCGGATTCGTGGGGCCGATGAGGACGCTCACCTTGAAGCGAAAGTCCGCCGGAAGGCCTCCCGAGGCTCGGAGCCGATGGCCAGCCCAAAGGACCCCTTCGTCGGCGACGAGGACGTTGCGAACGCCGAGGTCTGCCGCTCGGCGCATGTCTTCGAGACATTGGCCGAGTTGATCGACGCCTCTCGCGCGCGGTCCCGCGCCGCGCGACGACGAGACGGCCGCCGCGCCAATGTCCCAATGACCTCTCGGCCCAAGGAAGAGGCACACTTCGACGTGCGACTCATTACCGAGCGACACCATGGAAGAAATCTCGGCGTCGCTCAGCAACATGACGCCACTCCCCTGACTGATCCGATGGAGCGGAACGCCTAACGCACTGGCCTCTTCCACCACGGCGCGCATCGGTGCAAGGCCTTCAACGGACGGGATCTCGACGCGCCACGCGCCGCCGTCCGGGAATCGTCCCGACGACGTCGGCGGTGGCGTCTGACGAGCAATTCCGAGTGCGGACAGTTCACGAGCGCCCGCGAGCGCGTCATTTGTGACTGATGGATTCATCGACATGGCTCAGACCTCGATTTCGAATACGCGGACCGATTGCCAGTGGCCCATTGAAGACACCTTCGGCCGTGAGCGTTGAAGTTCACACTCACCTGCGAGGAGAGACTAGCGATGATCACTCGAACACACCTTGCAAACGTCCGGAAACGACGCCGCGCTGTGCGATAAGCAGGACGAGGATCACCGGGGCGGCGCTCAGTAGCAGCAGCGTGGCTTCGGCCGATGGCGGCAGGGCCAGTTGGAGTTGGATGTTTTGGGAGAAGTCACCGGTCGTCGAACCGGGCATCAGTTGTTGCGCGATACCCAGAGCCAGCGGAAAGCGACCGGAGATATCGAACTCTCCGTACATCACCCACGGGAGGAAGTAGTTCGTCCACGTCGCGATGAAGTTCAGTGCCACGATGAGTCCGACGATCGGTGCCGAGAGTGGCAACATGACGCGACGAAACGCCTGCCACTCCGTGCAGCCGTCAACCCTCGCCGCGGCCAGCATGCCGTGGACCCGAGGGGTGTTGTAGGACAGATAGGCGATGTACACGCCGAACGGGAAGAGTCCGTACGGCAGGATCACGGCGAGCGGGCTGCCGAGCAGGTGCAACTTATTGGCACCGAGAAAGAGAGGTAAGGCGAGCGCGTTGCTCGGAATGAGCATCGTGATCATGGTCGCGACCAGCAGTGGCCTTCGACCGATGAACTCTGTGGTCGCCAGACCGTAACCGGCCGGGATCCCGAGCGTCACGGCGAGCAGTACGCCACCACCGGAGTAATACACCGAGTTCTCGAGCCACGAGAGAGTTTGACCCGGCGGGAATGGTTTGAGCAAGAGCCAGACGATCGGCACGAGGAAGAAGATCGCTGATAACGCCAGCACCACCCACACCAAGATTCGCGACGGACGAAACGACTTCCAATACGACAGGCTCATGAGCGTGGCCATTCAATCCTCCTTGAAAAGCCGCGTACGAAAGACAAGGAGACCGGCACACAGAAGGGCGATGACCAAGAGGTCAATTGAGATCGCGGCGGCGTAATTGAAGTTGTCGCTGTAAAAGGCAATCCACGTCGCGAGCTGATTGGGAGACCAGGCATTGCTCACGAGGATGCCGTTCGTGGCCTGACTGAAGAGCGCGGGCTCGGCGAAGAGCTGGGTCCCGCCAGCAAACGAGACGATCAGCATGTACACCACCCACTTCTTGATGAGCGGCAGTTTGACGCGCAGCGCCGTCTGTACCGGCCCCGCGCCGTCCAGCGCCGCGGCCTCAAGCACGTCTCCCGGGATGTTGGTGAGTGCACCGTGAATGACGAGGATCCACGCACCGGCGCCCGTCCAGAACGCGATTAGCGCGAAAACGAAGGGAAGGCTGCCCGGCGTGAGCGAGTCGCCGAGCGTTTTGTGACCGAGCAAACTGAGCACGTCGTCCCACGGACTGAGCCCAGGCTGCAACATGTAGAGCCAAACGAGCACGCCAGCCGAACCGGCGAACGCAGCGGGCAGATAGAAGAGGAAACGAAAGGTCGCGCTCACCCTTGATGAGAGCGAGTGGATCACGAGCGACACACCAATCACGATCACGATCAGCGCCGTGAGCCAAATCGCCATGAATTCACCGATGTGTTCGAAGGCCGGGACGAAGCGAAAGTCACGGTAGGTATCGATGAAATTCCGAAAACCGCTGAAATGTCCCGAGAACGACGTGAAAGCCAAGTCGAGAGCGTACCCAGCCGGGGCGATCCCCACCAGTAGGAGCAAGAGCGCGTACCCACCCACGAACACGTATCCGGCCCTCGACTTCTGGCGAGGACCCGAGAGTCTCGTGCGACTCGCGCGCCCGGCGTCATTCATCGATCCGTTGTCCAGTTGAATCCCGCGAGAAGGGCCCTCGACGAACCAGTCTTCGGACATAACATCAGACATATGATGAATGATATAACCCAATCGTTGTCAGCACTGAGCCTTCGTTTCTGAGGAAGCGACAACCCGTATCTGGGCAAAGTGGCGAACACATTCGTTGCCACGAAGTGCGTAGAGCGACTTTGTCGTACGTGCCCCTGGCCCGGTAGTTGTTGTCGGCAGTCGTCCAGCGGATCGCGTCCCAGCGACGTTCCAGGGCCATCGAGTTCATCTTGGTAAACAGCTTTCGTCCAGGCGTCGAATTCGCTGATGTCTACTTCACGGTATCTTCCAAGTCCTGGGCATCGTCTCTTGCCTCTCGAGTTGGTTAAGTGAACATGGCGCTTACGCACGTGGCCTTGGAATCGGTTCTCTGATTCGGAGCGGGGCCGACCAACGACGCTGCGCAGCGTTCGACGTAGCGGCGAGGGGACCTATCGATCGATGTACGCGGGCTCTTCAGGGCGGAGTTTCACGTTGTAGACCGTCGAAAGCTGTCGAGCGACGAAGGTGCCGATGACGAGTTCCCCGGTTGAGGTGAAGTGAATACCGTCGGATATTCGCAGGGCACTTTGCCTGTTGTTGACGACGGCGCCACCCCGGTACGCGCCGCCTTTCGTCGCCAAGAGGTGCCACATTGGCTGGAACGTGACCCCGGGTGTCGAACGCGCCACCTGACGGTAGATGGCGTTCAGGGCCCGAAGACCTTGGCTGTACTGCTTCGGCGCCGCGATCGGCAGACCGACCCAGAACGCGTACGCGCCCGCCTTGGTCACCATTCGATCGATTCGACGTACGCGCGCGATGTAGGCGCTACGCCACTTCGGTGATCCGAACGGTTGCGACGCGCCACCGACGTCTAGCGCCTGTTCATCGTTCGCGCCAAACAAGATGACGACGAGATTCGGACGGTGTTCGTGCAAGTCCGATTTCAGATGGGCGGGCCAGTTGTAGAACCACGACGCCGAAAGGCCGGTCGACGTTTTGTTGCGTTGGATCAGTTTCAGTCCCGGGGTGAACTGCAGTTCATGTCGAATGCCGTACTCGAGGTCGTCACCGAGTGAGTCGCCGATCTCGAGGATGCGACAGTGTCCCAGCGCGAACGGCGCGCGGGGCAACGTCGATGTCGAGGTCTTCGTTCGCGCGAGCGCCGACGCCGGCGTGAACCCACAGCCGCGCGGAGGTTGGCGGAAGAATGCCTTGTCCGCCACGGGGATATCCAACGGGACCTTCGTCGCCGCCGAACCGGAGTTCGTCGTAACGATTTGTCCGCCCGCAAGTACGAGCGCGGCCAGTGACGACGTCGCCAGGCAGCGCGTCCACAGGCGTCGGGATTTTGAGGAGGGGGTCGAGTGGGATTTCGTAGAGATTCAACGCTAACAGGGACCCGATGTTGCATCGCCAAGATTCTCGGGCGTCACCACACGTTGGGAAGAAGTCGTGCGCGCGTTGCTGAAAACTCCCGGTAGGCCTCGCCGAGTGCGTCCAATAACGCCTTCTCCTCGACGCGAATCCGGACGACGAGTCCCACGCTGGGCACGACGATGATGACGAGAAGCGACAGCCAGTTCTCCAGTGCGACGCCGATGCCCACGAAGGACATGATGATCGCGGTGTACGACGGGTGACGGACCCATCGATAGGGGCCGGTGTCCACGACCGTCTGGTCGCTGCGCACCTGCACCTGGACGGTGAAGAACTTTCCGAGCGTCAGGACCGACCACTGCCGCAGGGCGATGCCGAGCCCGACGACCACGAGTCCCACGATGAAGATCGGCCAACGCGCCACGCCGACGCCGTCCGACTGCACGTGTTGGGCGAGGACAAACGCCGCACCGACGCCCACGAGGGACGTGACGATGACGACGAAGAAGCTCCCTCGGTCCTGGTGCGTGCCACCACGATTCATCCGGCTGCGGAATCGGATGCTCCACTCCGAGGCGCCGAACATCCCGAGGACGACGGAGAAGGCGTACCTGGCGCCGACGTCGGTGTACGCGAGTGGCGCCATTGACGTGTCTTCGCTACGGTCCGACGACGCCGAGGCCGGTGTCCTCGAAGATGCGCTCGACGACCTCTTCCGGCGGCAGGTCGTCGACGTCGATGACGAAGTCGGCGACCACGGCGTAGAGAGGATGGCGTGCGACGTAGAGTTCGCGCAGCGACCGCACCGGATCGACGCCGAGTCGTGGTCTTGGTTCTCCGCGAGCGACGCGTTCACTCAGCGTCTCGATCGACGCGCGCAGCCACACGACCACGCCCGAGCGCATGAGCGACGCGCGATTCGGCTCCGACAGCACCACCCCGCCAGCGACCGCGACCACCACCGGCACCGGGTGGGCGATCGCTTCGGCGAGCGCGCGGCTCTCCAAGATCCGGAGTTCTTCGTCGCCGTCGGTGTCGACGATCACCTTCGCCGTGCGTCCGGTGTCGGCCACGAGTTGCGCGTCGGAGTCGAGGAACGTCCATCCCAGTTTCTTGGCGCAGAGCTGTCCGACGGTCGTCTTGCCCACCGCCATCATGCCGACCAGGAACAGGCGCTCAGTCATCGGTCACTCGAACGTCGATTTCCTGGCCATGTCGATCCATTCTTCTATGGTGTTGGACTCGGCGTGACGGTTTCGGTGGGCCGATACGCTTCGGTAGGACGATTTAGCCACTTCTTAGGTATCCACTAGCACCTGTTCACGTTGAACCCCGATACTGAAGTGCAATTCGACCGTGCACTAAAGGAGGTCCCGATGGATTGGGACAACGAAAACCCCGCTATTCCCACCACCGACGAGGTCGCGAGTCCGGCCGCCCCGGAGAACATCGTCCCCGACCAGATCGCGAGTCCGGCCACCCCGGAAAAGACCGTCACCGTGACGAAGTCGCAGTGGCGCGTCGCTCGCGCACTCAGTGCTCTCGTCCTAGTGCTCGTCATCGGTGGCGCCGGCTTCATCCTCGGACACGACATCGTGACCCCGAAGCCGATCCGCGTCTCGGCGCCGAGCTACACCTACCCGACCTTCCCTTCGGGGGGCTTCGGTAACGGCGGCGGCTTCCAGACTCCCTCGGTGACCCCTCCGAACACCAAGGCCGACAAGGCCGCGGCCAAGATCGCCACCAAGGTCGACCCCGGTCTCGTCGACATCACGACGACCTTCGCGAGCTCGACGGGCACCGCCGAGGGGACGGGCATGATCCTGACGTCCAACGGTCTGGTCCTGACGAACAATCACGTCGTCGAAGACGCCGCGACGCTTTCGGTGCGTGACATCGCGACGAACGCGACCTACGTCGGCCAGGTCATCGGTTACGACCTCACACAAGACGTAGCGCTGATCCAACTGAAGGACGCCAGTGGACTCACGACGATCAAGACCGCCGATTCCGACAAAGTCACCTCGGGCGAGAAGATCGTGGGCATCGGCAACGCGGGTGGCGTGGGCGGCACGCCCAGTTCGGTCCCCGGATCGGTCGTCGCCCTCAACCAGGCGATCACCGCGGGCGACGAGACGAATCCGGCCGGTTCCGAGCGTCTGAGTGGGCTCATCGAAGTCAGCGCCGCGATTGAACCCGGCGACTCCGGCGGTCCGCTCGTGAACGACAAGGGCAAGGTCATCGGCATGGACACCGCGGGCTCGGACCTCAACGGGGGCTTCGGATTCAACCCGGGTAACACCTCGGGTGACCGCGGCTACGCCATCCCGATCAACACTGCGCTAGCGATCGTGACCTCGATTCGCGATGACGACGCCGTCTCCGGCGTGCACATCGGCGACACCGCGTTCCTCGGTGTCGAGTTCGACTCGGCCACCTCGGCCGGCGGCAGCCCGAATAGCGCGAGCGGCGTGACCATCGCCGGCACCGTGGCCGGATCGGCCGCCAACAAGGCGGGACTCGTGGCCGGTGACATCGTCACCTCGATCGACGGGCAGTCCGTGACAACGGGCACCGACCTCCAGACGATCCTGTTGACTAAGAAGCCCGGCGACACGATCCACGTGAACTACCTCAACCTCAGTGGTGCCGCGAAGACAATCAGTGTGGTACTGGGATCGGGTCCGGCACAGTAAGGCGCTTGCATAGAGCGTCGTACCTAACGCCAGGTGGCGTGCGTCACCTGATTCGGCGGTACGGACACGACCTCGCAGACGGTGCCGTCGAGGTCCAAGACCGCGTAGTCACCGCTCTCCAGACTCGGAAAGACGGCCGCGTAGATGACGCCGTCTCGGCCCTCGCGCGGGAGCACCCACACGTGCGTGCGCCCCTCGGGGCGCGATACCGGGTGGATCTCGACCTCGATGCCCGATCGCGCTTCGACGGATTCGAGGACCAGTGCCCCGGTGTGCTCACCCACGTTGATCACGACGGCGCGACTGGGCACCGTAGGCGCCGCCGCCTCGACGTACCGGTGGACGTCCGCGTCATGGTCGTGCGTGCGGCCGCCGACCGCGTGGTGCTCGTGTTCGTGGTCGTCGCGGTGACGTGAAACACCTCGAGGGACGCCCGGGCTGGTCGCGTCCCTCGAGGAGAATTGGGATGAAGCGTCGAGCACTTAGCCGGCCATCGCCCGGACCTGCTTGGCCGGGTTGTCGTAGCCGTCCCACGGGTCGGCCAGGTACGGGAAGTCCGAACGGTAGTGCAGACCGAAGGCGCCGAGACTCGCGACCGTCTTGGGCTCGGATCGAGCCGACGTCGAAGAGGGCGCCGGCTGCGGCGTCGGGCGTGAAGCTCTTCACGACGTCGCCGAGCAGTGCCCCGGCGACGGCCTTGAGCTCGATGCTCACGACGTCGTCAAAGACGCGCCGTCCGTTCGGGAAGCCGGCGTTGTCGCCGCCGACCACGCCGAGGATGCTCGCCGCGGACGTCGCGGTGGGCTTGATCGCCACGTTGAGGCGCAGCATGTCGGCCTTGGTCGCGCCGGTGTAGTTCTGGAATCCCGGGAACAGCGGTGGGACACCGGTGAGCAACACCGCGTCGAGGTCGGGACGCAGGTTCGAGGTCACGGCCGCGTAGGCCGCGAGGTTGGGGAAGGCGCCCGGGTAGAGCACGTTCAACAACGAGGCCAGGCCCGGGTGGTCGTAGTACGTCGAGTACTGCGCGTCGTTCTTCGGGGCCTGTGAGTTCCAGCGGTCCTTGTGACCCATCGGGATGATGACCTCGTTGATCAACGGGTTGCCCAGACGCGAGACCTGCTCCCACGGTCCGGTGTTGGTCTGGGGCGTGGTGCTGTAGATCTTGGTCTTCTGACGACTGGCCGTCGTCCAGACGCCGATCGTGGCGTCCGCGTCGGTGTACGTCGTGGGTCGGGCGCCGCCCTTGGTCAACTCCGAGATCGGCACCTGGATGGCGATGGAGTGCACGTTCGTCGCGGCCAAGGAGTTGACCCCGGCGACGGCCGCGCCCTTCAAGAGGAAGTCAGGCTGGAAGGGGCGAAGGTCGCCGAGGTCGAAGATCGATCCGAGGTCGACGTAGAAACCGTCGGCGCGCTGACCGGCGAAGACTTTCGTCGAGCCGATCGTGTGGATGGCCTGGTTCGTCAGGGTCGCGTAGTTCGGGATCGAGTTCTTGCCGACATTGCACGGCGGGCAGGCGAGTCCGCGAGCCAGGACCTTCGAGGAGCCGTGCTCCTTCCTGGTCACCGAGTAGAACTGCTTGCGGTTCCACGTGGCGTCGGTCAACTTCGTGATTTGGCCCGTGTTGTAGAGGAACGTGTCGTTCGCACCGGTGTCGGTGAGCTTCGTCTCGAAGCGGAACTGAAACGTGACGTCCGCGTCGCCGTCGCCGTTGTTGTCCACGTGGATCTCGTAGAGCACGTCATCGCCGAACTCGAAGAAGTTCGGGCCACCGGCCGGCTGCTGGCGCGGGATGTAGTTCGCGATCAGCGTGACCTTGTTGGGCGCGTCGGGGCTGATGAACGCGTAGAGGTCCGTGCTGTCGGCGACGGGGTCCTTGGAGATTTCGGGTGCTTCGGAGTGCGACGACATGGTGAGGCCTTTCTAAGAGTTGGGGGTGGAGTGTGAAACGCGGTTGAAGTTCAGCTGACGTCGCGCAGTAGTCGCGCGACGAGTGCGCGGTCGTGGCGCACGACTTCGCTGGTGCCCACCATGAAGTGGATCTCGCCCGAGCTGGGGTTGGGAATGTGAATCACGAGGTTCTCCGTCGACGAGACCGGACGCACCGTGGGAGTGGCTTTGGCCGCCTTGGGCTTCGTCGCGGCACCGGCCGTGGCGATCAACGCTGTGGGGGCGACGGCTACGAGTCCGGCGGCGGCGATGCCGTTTCGTGCGACCTTCAAAAATCCCCTACGAGAGATGTCTTCCATTTGCTCCTCCTCTTCGTCGGCCGACATCGGTCGAACCGTTCGGAGGCTCCGCTGGTCTCTTTGGTTCCAACGTCAGCCTCGGTGCTTGCGGCACTGAGGACTATTCGTCACCGCGAGGGATCTCGGATGTCCGAATCGGAGGAACTTTGTCGAAAGTCTGGGAAACGTGGGGAGAAGACGAACCGGGAGTGATCCGTCGGCGCACGATCAATGCACCTCGTGGTCCAGCTGATACGTCAGCGGATTGCCGAGGACTTCAGTCGCTTGCGTCGACGAAGTGAGTGCACCACGAGGTACGCGGTGAGTACGACGCCCAAGATGGCGTGCCACCGAATCTGCGTGGGGTGACCGAGCACGAGGTCAACGATGCCCGACGCGAGCATGCCGAGTGTGAGTGCCGCCAGCAGCGCGTCGGAGATCGCCATACGAGCCAGGCGGCTTTGTGCCCTCGAGAACTGCGTCAATCGTCGCAACAGTCTCCCCGACACCCGGCGCCGCTGGGCGAGATGACAGACAACGAGTGCGATGAAGAGGAGACCAACGACTACGTGCACCGTGAGGATGAATTCGAAAAAGAGTGAGATCACGACCGACGCCATGAGCGCCAGATGTACCCACCAACGAAGGGTTGCGGTTCGCTTAGTCGGCACATTCCGATTCTCGTGTCATCGGCGTTGCGTGGCCATTGGGGATATCCCCAATGGAAACCCTGAGACCAGCGAAGCGTCAGCTTTCCTACGGAACGATGAGCATGCGCACGGTGTCGGTGACCTGTGCACCACCGGACGTCGAACCGGCCATGATCACGACCGGATCGCCCGGTTTGGCGATACCGGATTGCTTTAGGCGCGTCACCGCGACTTCGCAGAGTTCGTCGATGTCCTGAGCCGGTGAGACGTAGATCTCCTGGACGCCCCACGAGGAGTGGAGCTGTCGCGCGGTGGCGTCACTTGGGGTGATGGCGACGATCGGCATCGGAGGGCGAAAGCGCGAGATCGCCCGAGCGGTCATCCCGGAGCGGGTACAGGCCACGATCGCGACGGCCTCTTCTTCCATCGCGGCGCGCCACGCGGCGCCGGTGATGGCGGCCGTGACCCGCGTCGAGCGCGTGCCGGCGCCGATCTGTTGAACGCCGAGGCTCGCGCCCCAGCCCTGGTAGTCGAAGTACTCTTCGGCGCGGCGCACGATGCGGTCCATCGTGGTCACCGTCGCGACGGGGTCGTCGCCGATGGCGGTCTCACCGCTCAACATGACCGCGCTGGCGCCGTCGAGGACCGCGTTGGCCACGTCGGTCACTTCGGCTCGCGTCGGCACCTGGGAGTGCGTCATCGATTCGAGCATTTGCGTGGCCACGACCACCGGCCGCGCGTAGCGCACCCCGTGTCGGACGATCTCCTTTTGGAGGTGCGGGACCTCTTCGATCGGCATGCGCACGCCGAGGTCGCCGCGCGCGACCATGATCGCGTCCGACACGGTGATGATCTCATCGAGATTCTCCACGCCCTCGCCGGTCTCTATCTTGGCCATCAGCATGACGTCGTCGCGCCCGAGGGCCGAGCGCACCGAGACCATGTCGAAGGCCGAACGCACGAACGAGACCGCGAGGATCTCGAAGGACTCGGCGTGCAGCGCGTCGAGGCGTTCGCGGTCGTCCTCGGTCGGGAGGCGGTCGTTCAGCAACGATGACGGCAGCGACAGTCCGGGCTTGCCCATGACATTGCCACCCGAAGTGACCCTCGCCCGGGCCTTCGAGCCAGTCTGTTCGACCAGGAGTGACACGCCGCCGTCGCCGATATGGATCTTGTCGCCCTCGGCGAGTTGGGCCAAGACGTGCAGGCGCTCCACCACGATGTGCGAGGCGGTCGAGGTCTCGTTGAACCCCTCGCTCAACTCGATCTCGTCGCCGACGTTGAGCGTGACGGGCGTCGTGCCGAAGGAGCCGGCGCGGATCTTGGGACCGGGGATGTCGACCATGATCGCGCGGTCGGGCACCAAGGCACGCAGACGGCGCAGTCGTGCGATACCGGAGCGAATGTCGCCGTGGGCGAAGGAGAGTCGAAAGACGTCGACGCCGGCGACCGCCAGGGCCTTCAGTACCTCGTCGCTGTCCGAGGCCGGACCAATGGTGGCTACGATTCGCGTGCGTCGCACGTGGTTCCCTTCGTTACTTTTGTCAAGTCTAAAGGATGGGATTCACGGCTTCGGAAGGGTTCACGTGCCGTTCACGTGGTCGCGTGACGAACGGGCACGACGACGTCGGAGCCGTCGACGTCGACGACGCGAAGGTTCATCCCGTAGCGCTTCGCCAGCTCGTCACTTCGGATAACCGTCGCGGCCGTACCGTCGAGTACGACCTCCCCGACGTCGAGGAGCACGAGACGGTCGGCGAACTGTCCGGCGAGGGTGAGGTCGTGCAACGTTGCGATGACCGTGAGGCCGCAGTCGTGGACTTCGTTCTTCATCAGCTCGAGCATGTCCATCTGGTGACGCAGGTCCAGTCCGGTGATCGGCTCGTCCAAGATGACGACCATGGTGGACTGCGTGAGGGCCCGAGCGAGGACCATGCGTTGGCGTTCGCCGCCCGAGAGCGTGGCCACGTCGCGGTCGCGAAACTCGACCAACGACAGCCGCTCGAGGACCGACTCGACGATCGCGCGATCGGCGTCGCGCGCGGCGTGGAACAGTCCGTGGTGAGCCACGCGACCGAGCGCCACGTAGTCATAGACGCTCATCCCACTCGGCACGATGGGGTGCTGGGGTACGAGCGCCACACGAAGGGCACGCTCGCGCTCGTTCATATCGGCGAGTTCGTCGCCGAGGATCGATACCGATCCGCTCGACGCGCGTCGAAGTCCCGCGATCGTCTCGACCAACGTCGTCTTCCCGGCGCCGTTCGGTCCGATGATCGTGCTCCAGGTGCCCGGCTCGAAGGCGAGAGTGACGTCAGAGATGAGGACCTTGTTGCCGGCGCGCACGCTCAGGCCCTTGACCTCGACCGAACTCATACCGGGACCGGTCGACGAAGGCTGAGGATGATGACGAAGACCGGCGCGCCGATCAACGCCGTCACGACCCCGAGCGGCAACTCCGACGGCGCAATGACCGTTCGCGCGATGGTGTCGGCGAAGACCAGGAACGCCGCGCCGAAGACGACCGAGATCGGCAGTATCCGCCGATACGACGTCCCGACGAGGAGACGCACGATGTGCGGCACGATGATCCCGACGAATCCGATCAGACCGACGGCCGACACGATCGCGGCCGTGCCGAGCGACGAGGCCGCGATAACGATGAAGCGCACACGGCGCACCGGCACACCGAGCGAACGCGACTCGTCCTCACCAACGCTCATGACGTCCAGCGCTCGCCCGGCCCCGACGCAGATGACGATGCAGACGACGACATAGGGAAAGACAAGCCAGACCGTCCCCCACCCCGCGCTTGCCAATGAACCGAGGAGCCAGATGTAGACACGCGTGATCGAACCGGCGCTGGACTGTTGCTGGAGGAACGTCTGCGCGCTCGTGAGCAACGACGCCACCGCGACACCGGCCAGGATCAACGTCGAGGTATTCGAGCGAATCGAGCGACCGCCGATCAACCAGGTCGCGACCACCGCCGCCATGGCCCCGACGAAGGCCAAGAGCGGCGTCCACGTCGGGCGTCCCCATGCCGTGGCCGATGTCGATGATCGCGAACGTGGCGCCCAGACCGGCCCCGGACGCGACGCCGAGCAGATAGGGATCGGCGAGTGGATTGCGAAAGACGCCCTGGTAGGTGCCGCCGGCGACCGCCAACATTGACCCGGCCAGCAGGCCGAGCACCATCCTCGGTGCTCGCAGCGTCCAGACCACGGTCGACTGGATCGGCGTGAGCGTGTTGTGGCCGATACCCACGTGGGCCAACATGTCGCCGACCACCCGCCACGTGGGGACCGACGTCGGCCCGATTACCAATCCGCACACGATCGCGACGAAGAACGCGACGACCGTACCGGCCGCGACCAACGCCACTCGGCGCTTCGTGGGCGGATTGGTGTTCAATCGACTACTTCCAGAGCTTGGGGTTCTTCAACGCACCCTTCACCGAGGCGGTGAGTTCGTTCATCAACAGACTCAGACGCGGACCCCAACGAGAGGCGACGTCGTCATTCAGTCCGATCACTTCGCCGTGCTCAACCGCGGCGACCTTGGAGAATCCCGGTCGCTTGGCGACCGTCGCGGTCGACTGCTTGCAGCAGATCGTGTCGGCGAGGAAGATCATCTTCGGATTCGCACTGATGATGTACTCGGCACTCAACTGTGGGTAGCCGGCGTCGGCGGTCGTGTTCTTCGCGTCGGCGATGTTGACGACGCCGAGTTGCTTCAGCAGTGAACCCACGAAGGTCGAACTCGTGAGTGAGTAGAAGTCGTTCTCGAGTTCGTAGTACGCCGTGAGCGTCTTGCCGGGGTGCTTGGGTACCGAGGCGATGTCCGCGTTGATGGTCGTCTTGATCGACGTCGCCAGCTTGTCGGCGTTCTTCACGTGACCGGTGAGCTTGCCCAGCAGTTCGATCTGCGCGAGCGCGCCAGCGACGTTCGACGGCGGCTCTTGATCGACGACCTTGATGCCGAGGGCCGTGAGCTTCTCCTTGACGTCGTTGGCGTCATAGGAGATAACGACCAAATCGGGCTTGGTCGATGGATGAGCCGACGTGCTCTTGCAGATACCGAGGATCGCTTCGACGCTCGGGTTGAGACCGTTGATGCGCTTCTTCGGCAGTCCGGTCGTCGGGTAATCGGAGTCGGTGTCGACCGCCTGCACCTCGCGTCCGGCGCCGATGGCGTAGAGCGTCTCGGTGGCCGTCGGTGAGAGCGACACGATGCAACTCGGTTTCGACGCAGCGCCTGCGCCGCTCGAAACGATGAAGGGCAGGGCCAGGGCACTCAAGAAGAGCGCGAGAACCAACCGTAGGGACTTGAACATGGATATCTCCTTTCCGTCGAAGTGGGTTGGGCGACGGATGGATATCCGAACGACCGCTCCTTACCTCGAGAGCTGTCTTTCACATCTCCTCGCGGAAGGCGACCTGGCTACATGGTCTTGAAGCGCGACCACTTACAGTTGCGGGACAGCGTTGGAATCTCACCAACTTCGCTGCCGCGAGGCACTTTCGACCTTACTGCATCCGTCGCCGCGCGCCCCGAAGATTCCTGGGCTACTCCTAACGTGGATGGTGATGACAGACACTCCGAAACGATCGGTCCGCGAATCGGTCGGTCAACTCATCGTGATCGCCATCCTCATCGCCATCCTCGTCGGCGCGGTCATCCTGGTTCGCCAGTACGTCGACTCGTACAACGCCGGCGACTCGTCGTCACTTCCGGCGACCTACCGAGCGTCGCGCGTCGTCGCGAGTTCGACCTCTCGCGTCGGCGACACTGCGATGGTGTCCTTCACGAATTCGAGCACGGCGTACGCCGCGGCCAATCGGTCGGCGTCGACGTTCGCCACGACCTCGTCGTTCAAGGCGCGCAACGTTTCCACGACGGCGCGCAGATAGGCGCGGCCCTTCGGCGTCAATTGGACGGTGCGACGCCGTGAGTCCTGCGTGGACGCGACAACGCGCGCGTAGTCGCGCTCGACGAGTCCGCTGACCACTTTCCTCGCACCTTGACGAGTGAGTCCGAGCGTTACGCCCAGACTGCCGAGTGGTACTTCCCCGGCGCGCAGGGACCGCATCACCAATGGATCGCTGCGGCGGTAGTCAGCGAATCCGAGTGCGGCAAGGCGCTGGGCCATCGCGCGGATCCAGCGTTCTCGCGCCATAGCCAGGACATCACCGAAGAGCAGTTTTGGCTCCGGATCAGGACTCATCCAATCACTCTAGCATTTATGCAACCTAGTTGCATATAATCAGGGTCGAGATCTCCGGGGAGGCACCATGACGATTCATCGAACGACGACGTACCCGATCAGATTCGCAAGGGCCGTCGTGGCGGCCATCTCAATCACGCTGGTCACCCTCGGCACCGTCACTTTCAGCGTCGCGAGTGTTCCAGCAGCGGCTGCGGCGACGTCGAGCGGCTGTTCGACGACGTCGCCTGGCTCGACGACGCTGTCGCTGAAGGTCAATGGATTCAACCGCACCGTGATCGTCCACGTGCCCAAGCGTTCAACCGGCACCACTCCCCTGGCGTTGGTCCTCAACATGCACGGCAGTGGCAGCACTGCGCTCGAACAAGAGGGGTTCACCAAAATGAATACCGCGGCCAATCACGACGACTTCGTCGTCGCCTATCCGCAGGCCCTGATCCCCGACGGCACGGGCTTCGACTGGAACATCCCCGGCGTCTCGTTGATCGGCGGTGGAGCGGTTCCCAAGGGTTCGGCGAACGACGTGAAGTTCCTCACGTCCCTCGTCGCGATCCTGGAGTCGAAGTACTGCGTCAATCCCAAGCAGATCTACGCCACGGGTTTTTCCGGCGGCGCCCGGATGGCCAGCCAACTCGCCTGCGACGACTCCGGTCTCTTCGCCGCGGTCGCGCCGGTCAGCGGACTCCGCCGCGCCACGCCTTGTCCGACGACCCGCGCCGTGCCGGTGATCTCGTTTCACGGTTCGGCCGATCCAGTCGATCCCTTCAACGGGCACGGCCAGAAGTACTGGACCTATTCCGTGACGGCCGCAGCCAAAGACTGGTCGACCCAGGATCACTGCGCGTCGGTCGCGCATTCTTCTCCGGTGAGAGGCGTCAAACTGACGGCGTACACCTCATGCGCGAACGGCGCCCAGGTCGAGCTCTATGAAATCGTGGGTGAAGGTCACGAGTGGCCCGGTGGACCGGCGTTGCCATCGTCGCTCACGGGACTGCTCGGTCCGCAGTCGAATCTTGTCAGCGCAAACGGCTTGATGTGGGTGTTCTTCAAAGCGCATCACCTGCCGTAACGCCACGGCCGCACCGCTGGTCGATGGCCACGCAGCGATGGTGCTGTACTTGCCACGTGGAGCAGGGAACGGTCGTCATCGAGTACCGGTTGACGTGGGGTGAGTGGCGCAGGATTTACTGGGGCGCTTCCATGAAGAAGACCATTTCGGCCTTCGCTCTCTTTTTCGCCTTCTTCTTTGGAATCTCCACGCTGCTCTTCGCCAACCACAACGAGGCGGCGGCGGTTGTGATTGCCGCACTCGCGGTCATCTCGGTCGTGTCGAGGTTCTGGATCGCACCGAGGCGATATTGGAACTCGGCGATCGGCGTGCAAGAGGCGAAGCGCGTTGAGATCGGCGACGAAGGAAGTCATCCGCAGCTCAGCGTCACTGGAAGAACGGTTCGCGTGGGATCGATTTCGCAGTGTCAAGAACGTGAAGGACTATCTCATCCTGAAAGGTCCATCAGGTTCGGTCTTCGGTGTACTCTTCCGAAACGCGGTTTTGGGGCGGCGGTGGATGAAGGTGTGCTCTTGCGTACGATTCTTGGCATCTCCCGCCGTCGTAAACGTGACCGACGTCAGCCGACGGTCATGCCACCGTCGACGGCGATGTCGGCGCCCGTGATCGCGGAGGCGGCCGGCGAGCAGAGCCACGCGATCGTTGCGGCGACCTCGACCGGTTCGATGAGGCGTCCAATGGGCTGTTGATGGGCGAACTCTTCGGCGCTCGAGAGTTCGTAGACCTTGGCCGAGGCGTCCAGCAACGCGGTGCGCGTCGAGCCGGGACTGACCGCGTTCGCGGTGACACCGTAGGGCGCCAGGTCCATCGCGGTGCCGCGGATAATCCACCACGGCGTGCTTGGCCGCCGAATAGGCCGCGAGGTGGTACAGGCCGGTGCGGCCGGCGGCCGAGGCGACGGCCACGACGCGACCCTGCGCGTCCTTGCCGTTCGCGATCAACGTCGGCGCGGCCGCTTCGATGAGCCGCCGCGTGCCGAGCACGTTCACCGACCAGACCGCGTCCCACGCGGCGTCGGTCAACTCCCATATCGCCGAGCCGCCTGCAACGACCCCAGCACACGCAACGATGGCGTCGAGTCGTCCGAAATGCCGTGTCGCGGTCTCGACCGCGAGCTGCATGTCCGAGGCGCTGCGCACGTCACCCACGAGTCCGAGCACCGAGTCTCCGTGGTGGGCGACGACGGCGTCCAGGTCGGCCGACGTCGCCAGCGCGTACGGGACCTCGGGAATGTCTCGACAGCGGTCGACGGCGATCACCCGATAGCCGTCGTTCACCAAGGCGTCCACCGTGGCCGCGCCAATGCCTCGCGCCGCACCCGTGACGATGGCGACGCGACTCACGAGCCCAACCGGCGAAAGAAGTCGTCGGGCGCGACGACATCGCTGCGATCGAGTTCGCTCACGTCAGATTTGCCGAGGGCCAGCAGCGTCGAGTCGATCCCGCCGCGCAACACGTCGAGGACGTTCTCCACGCCGGCTTGACCCTCGGCCGCGAGTCCCCACAGGTAGGCGCGGCCGATCATCACGGCGTGCGCCCCGAGCGCTAGCGCTTTCACCACGTCGCTGCCGCGGCGCACGCCGCCGTCGAGCAGCACTTCGATCTGGTCACCGACGGCGTCGACCACGGCCGGCAACGCGCGAATCGGCGCCGGCGTCCCGTCGAGATTGTTGCCCCCGTGATTGGAGACCGACAGCGCGCTCGCCCCGAGGTCGACGACCCGTTTGGCGTCGTCGACCCGACTGACGCCCTTGACCATGAACGGTCCGTCCCAGTTCGAGCGCAGCCACGCCACGTCGTCCCAATCGGGCAACGGGCTCTGCATCCATTCGTAGTAGGCGCCGAAGAACGTCGGCGGTTTCTCGCCGGGCTTAGCCATGTTCGGGGTCAACAGTCCGGGCACGTGACCGGTCTTGGCGTAGGACCAGAGCCAGCGCGGTCGCGCCGCGACTTCCGGTGCGAGCTTCACGACCGCCTTCAGTCCGATCTTGTCGGGGATCCACGGGCTACCCCAGTCGCGCCCGTTGGCGAAAGACCAGTCGAGCGTGAGGATGATCCCCTTCGCGCCGGCGTCGCGCGCCCGGGCCAGGCGCGCGAGCATCGTGTCGCGGTCCCCCGACCAGTACATCTGGAAGAGCACCTGGTCGCTCACCGCGCAGACCTCTTCGAGGGAGCGACTGGCGAATGAACTGAGCCCCATCGCGACGCCGCGATTGGCCGCGGCGCGAGCGACCGCCACTTCGCCGTCCGGGTGGACCGCCTGCACGCCGGTCGGCGAGATCAGTACCGGCATCGAGACGGACTGACCCATGACGGTCGTGGCCATCGTGCGTTCACGCTTGTTACCGGCGACGTGCGGCGCGAACCCCAACAAATCGAAGGACTCCAGGTTGTCCCTCGAGGAGAGTCCTTTTTCGGAGCCGGCGACGAGGGCCGCGTAGACGGATTTCGGGAGACGTTTCTCGGCCCGACGTTGGGCGACGGCCACCGACTCAAACCACTTGCTCGCCATCGCTTCCCCGTTCGACTCAGTGCGACATTACCCGAGGGCCGAATTCGGCCTTAAGTCAGTGCGCGGAGATCGACACCGCGACCTTGCGCGAGTGGTCAGCGGACGGCGTCGGTCGCAGCAACACCTTCTTGGCGGCCAACGCGGTCTCGCCGTGACCGAAGACGCACTCGGGGTCGGGGTCGCTCATCTCGAGTCCGGTGAAGAACTTGGCCGCCATGCATCCGCCGCGACACGCGTCGTACGATCCGCACGACGTGCACGCCCCGGCGTTCCCCGGTTCGCGCAGCGAGCGGAATAGCTCGCTGTTGCGCCAGACGTCCTCAAAGCCCGCGGTGCGCACGTTGCCGGCACGGAACTCGTCGTGGATGACGAACGGACAGGCGTAGACCTCGCCGACCGGGTCGATGAGGCACACGACGCGGCCCGCTCCACAGAGGTTCAGTCCCGAGAGCGGTGCACCGAGCGCCGAGAGATGGAAGAACGAATCGCCGGTCAAGACGTTCGGGCGCTCGAGCAGCCATTTATACAGTCGTCGGTTCTGTTCGAGCGTGGGGTGCAACGACTGCCACGTGTCGACGCCGCGTCCCGAAGGTCGAAGTCGCGTGAGTCGCAGTTCGGCGCCGTAGTGCGCGGCGAGCTTCTCGAACTCGTCGAGTTGTTCGATGGAGTCCTTCGTCATCACGACCGAGATCTTGAACTGTCCGAAGTCGGCCGCCTTGAGGTTGTCCATCGCGCGTCGCGCCTGATCGTAACTTCCGACGCCGCGGATGCGGTCACTGGTCGCGGCGTCCACGCCGTCGATGGAGATCTGGATGTCGAGGTAGTCGATACCCGCCAGGCGTCGCGCGGCGGCCTCGTCGATACGCGTGCCGTTCGTCGAGAACTTGACACCGACGTGCTGGTCGACCGCGTGCTCGATCAGTTCGAAGAAGTCGCGTCGGATCATCGGTTCGCCGCCGCCGATATTGATGTAAAAGATCTGCATCGCGGCGATCTCGTCGATCAACGCCTTCGCTTCGTCCGTCCTGAGCTCGTTGGGGTCGCGTCGTCCCGACGAAGAGAGGCAGTGCGTGCAGGCGAGGTTGCAGGCGTAGGTCAGTTCCCACGTGAGACAGATCGGCGCCTCGAGACCGCGTTCGAATCGATCGCGCAGCGAAAGCTCAGCCACAGAGGATCTCCGAACGAACGAGCGAGGTCAGCGCCGTGACGTAGCGTCCGCGCTGCTGCGCGGGCACCAACGCGTCCAGTGCCGCGTCGGCACTGTCGAACTCACCGACGCGGCGAACGACATCGACGAGTTCGCGAGACTTCAGGAAGACCAGTCGGCGCGTGCCGTGGTGGTACGCCAACGCGCCGAAGGACTCGTCGCGCAGCGAGACCTGATCGTTCAGGTGCCAGGGCGCCGACGTGTCAAAGGCGAGCGCGGTAGGTGGCGACACGTTTAGTAGACGCCGCAGAGTCCGTCGATGGAGACCTCTTCGACGAGTAACTCTTCGCTCTCTTCGGTTTCGACAACGTCTTCTTCGATCAGTGTTTCGGTCGGCATCGTTCCTCCTCGGATGTCTCCATTCTGACCGGTGCCGCGACCGCCGCCGGTTCAAATCGTGCCAGACTCCACCCGTGAGCCAACTCATCCCACTGGCCCCGCTCCCGGTCGAAGTCCCGGTCCCCATTGGCACCAGGGTGTTCCTCGACGAGGGCGCGAAGTTCCTCGACCGTGACCTGTTGACCGGCGGATCGCCGTGGCGACTCCTGCGCCTGCCCGGTGGCTCACGAGCCGTCGCCGAACGATGGGTGGGCGGTGGCGAGGTCCAAGTCGGCGAAGGTCGCTTCGCGCGCACCCTCGTGCAGCAGGGCCTCCTCCATCCCCTCTTTCGCAGCGAGACCAATGTCGATGACGTCGACGTCATCGTGCCGGTACGCGACGACATCGCCTCACTGGCGACACTGTTGGAGTCGCTTCAGGGCCTGCACGTCACGGTCGTCGACGACGCGTCGAGTGACGCCGACGCCGTGTCGCGCTGCGCCGGACGTTTCGGGGCCGAGGTCGTGCGAATGGAGGAGAACGGCGGGCCGGGCAGTGCGCGCAACGCTGGTGCACACGCCACGTCGCGGCCGTTGCTGTGGTTCATCGACGTCGACGTCGTCGTCGACAACGCCCTCGACGTGCTCGCGCGACTTCAGCCGAACTTCGACGATCCCCTCGAAGGGGCCGTGGCCCCGCGGATCCGAGGAACACACGGCCCGTCGCTGCGCGACCGTTTCGAGTCGCGGTTCAGTCCGTTGGACGTGGGTGAGCGCAGCGCACTGGTCATTCCCAACTCCGCGGTGCACTTCGTGCCGAGTGCGTGCCTGTTGATTCGTCGCAGCAGTTTCGGCGAGGGCTTCGACGAGACGCTGCGCTACGGCGAAGACGTGGACCTCGTCTGGCGACTCCACGACCAGGGGTGGCTCGTTCGCTACGTCGCCGAGGTCGCCGTCACACACCGCGCCCGCGACTCCTGGCGCGAGTGGTGGGGACAGCGACTTCGCTACGGACAGTCATCGAGCGAACTCGCCAAACGCCATGGCACTCGACTAGCGCCGTTTCGTGCGGACACCTGGACGCTGCTCACGTGGGTGACGGCGTTGGTCGGTAAACCGATGATCGGACTTCGCATCATCGACGCGGCTCGTGATCAGTTGCGCGAGCGAATGCTCGAAACGACCGACGACGCCCACAAGGTCGCCACGGAACTGGTCGGGCGCGGCATGGTTCGTGCCGGACCGCTCATGGCGCGCGCTGCGGTGCGAACGTTCGGCGTCGTCATCTTGTTGAGCGCTGTGCACCCGAAACTGCGTCGTCGCGCGCTGACCCTTTTCGTCGTGGGGACCGCCTATCGCTGGCGATCGACCCGCGTTCGACTCGCCGATGTCCCCCTGGGCGTCGCCGACGACGTCGCCTACGGCACCGGCGTCATCAGCGGGGCGATTCGCTCGCGTTCTCTCGGCGCGTTGAAGCCCCACATCACGAAGTCGACGCTCGGGCTGCGCAACGTCCTCGGTCTCAAGCCCGGTGCGGGCAGCCTCTGATCACTCGATCGGCCGGCGCCCCAGCATCGCCGGCTCACGGCTGGCGAATACCCAACCGATTACCAACGCGATCGCCGGCATCCCGAAGAGTATGAGCGAGAGGTCGCCAATCGGTACTCCTTTGGTGAGCGAGGAGATCCCACCGTTCAGCGAATTACTCCGCAACCAACCGATCATCGCCACGTAGCCGCCGACCACACCGAGGAGTGCGCCCAGCAATCCGAGCGCCCCCGCGGTCACCGCGGTCAACGTGCGCCTCGTGTAACTCGACGCGCCCGTCGCCGTCAACGTTCGCAGGTCACTCGACGTCTCACTACGTACAAGTCCCACCGACATCGCGAGGACGCCGAGGGCGATGAGGATACCGAAGAGCGTCGCGTAGTTGATGATCGTCGAGCCCGAGGGAATGTCGTTCCTCGACTCGACTTGGAGCTGGGCGGTCGACGCGGTGAGTTGGGCGCTGCTGATCTGGGCCGCAGTGAAGCTCTGGTTACCCACCACCAACCAGTCCGAAGTGCTCGCCGTGATGTGGAACTCCTTCATCGCGTGTTCGGTGATGATCGTGTTCGGTGCCGACGTGCCCGCGGGCAACGCGCTGATCTCTTGGATCACGGGATGCGCCAGACATCCGTTGGCGGGGAACAGTTCGGACCGGTGCTGCCACCGGGTCCGTTCGGGCTCCCTGCTTGCTTCGAGTTCGTCGCGTAGTTCATGACGAGATTCGAGACCCCTGAGAGACCAGGACGCGACGTCAAGACGTCCGCATTCGGATCGATCTGGGATGCCGTGATGCCAAAGGCCCGCAACAGTTGTGGCGTGGCGACGTAGATCTGGCCGTCCCATTGTCGTCCACTCTGCGAGCCGTTCAGACCGGCGTTGGGTGACTCGAGCGCAACGAGTCTCGCGCTGAGACCACGGGCGATCTGCTTGGCGCCGGCGGCGAGTTCGGCTGGGGTCGCGGTCTCCCTCTTCACATGATGCACCGGGACGAGTTGACCTTTGGCGTTGCGCTGCACGAGGTTCGCGCCTTGCGGCGGGAAACCCTCGTGTAGTGCGATCTGATTCGAGGCGAGGTTCGGTCCCGCGTAGTCGAGGACGTTGCTGAAGCGCGACGCCGCGGCGAGTACCACGATGACCGAGATGAGTACGCCGATACTGATGGCTGAGAGTGCGGAGCCCGAGCGTGCCCGGTACCGTGCCAGGTCGCGCAGCGCGAGTCGAATCGAGATGGGCGAATGACGGCTGACCCGCTCGGTCAGCGACAAGAAGAATGGCGCGAGCAGAATCAGTCCCGGCATGAGTAAGACGAGTCCAAGCAGTAACTCCGGGGCGCCGCCGTTGCCGTTTCCCCCGCCCGTGCTGCCGGAGTAGCCGAGCAGTAAGAACGCCGCGACTAAGAAGACGATGCCGGGGACGACAGAGCGGTGGATCTGGCGCGGCGGTGCTGGGCGACCGGACAGCGCATGAACGATCGGGATCTTCGTGATCGCGCGTGCCGGTCGCGACGACGCGAAGTAGGCCGCAAGGACCGCGAGGACCATCGCGACGAAGACCACGATCCACGGGAGTGCGAAGACGCCGACGACGTGATGGGCGCTCTGTTCGAAGCTCGGACGATAGGCCAACCAACCGGCGAAGCCCAGGATGAAACCGAGAATCGCTCCGACGACACCGACGACGGTGCCGTTCGCGCTGACGACGAGGCGCACGTGACGGTCCGTCGCGCCGATCGACTCGAGCATCCCGATCGAACGCATCCGACGCTGGGCCAGCACCGTAAAGCCGCCGATCGACACGAGAGCGATCAGCAGCATCCCGAGCACTAGGGCGGTGAGCGAGATGGTCTCCGGGTTGAGCGGATTGGACGCCGCGACCGACGCCGGCGTGTTTATCTGCACGCCGCCCTTGCCGAGCGCTTGCACGTCGAAGCCGGGTACCTGCATGAGGACCGTGACCTGCGACGGATCCGAGACCTGCCCCGGCACGACGAGCGCGAAAGCGTCCAGGAGACTCTGCGGGTTCTGCACGATGCCGACGACGTCGCGTCTGACGCCGCCGACCTGCCAGGACTTGCCGACCGAGAGATGGAAGGCTGACGCCACGCCACTCGTCACGGCGACTTGGGCGGCGCTCGACGGGTAGTGACCGCTGACGAGCGCGAGCATCGGGGCGCCGAAGGGACCGTGCACGGCCTGGGAACGGAGTTCGTAGGTATTGATCGACCCGGGGATGGAGAACGTCTGGTTCTCGATGACCTGGACGGTACCGTCGTGCTCGGCCTTGGCGACGAACGCGTGGGTCTTCGCGCCGAAGTTCGTGAAGGTCGCCGCGTACGGCGCGGTCCCGAACCCGGCGTCCTTTGGTGGCGGGTTGTTAACCGCGACCGAAGAACCCAGGATCGTCGCCGCGACCGCCACCGTGATGAGCGCGAGGATCAGGAACTGCTGACGCCATTCGCGTCGAAAAAGTCGCCACGCCCAACGGGTCACGGCGCGTCGCGCGGGAAGGCCACCGTCAGAGGGCCGCCGCTCTGATTGGACTCGGAAGTCGTCCATCACTGTGTCGGGTTCGGGACTTCGGGGTTGAGCAACTCTTCGGGCGTGGGCGGTGGCAAGGTCTCGTCAACGGCCTTACCGTCACGCAGGAACACCACGCGGTCGGCCCACGAAGCGAGCTTCGCGTCGTGGGTCACCACCACCGCGGCGACGCCGCCGTGGCAGGCCGACAGGATCATTCGCATGACCGATTCGCCGTTGACCGAGTCCAGGGCCCCGGAGGGCTCGTCGGCGAGCAGGAGGCTGCGTTCGCCGACCACCGCGCGCGCGATGGCGACGCGCTGGCGCTCCCCACCCGACAGTTGATCGGGGTAACTGTTCGCGCGCTCAGCCAGACCGAGGCGCTCGAGCGCGTCCATCCCCTTGACCCTCGCCTTCTTCATCGACAGTCCGTCGAGCTCGAGTGGGAGCGAGACGTTCTCGACGGCGGTAAGCCCGGCGAGGAGATTGAAGTCTTGGAAGACGTACCCAACGGAGCGTCGTCGCAGACGGGCCTTGTCGTTGCGCGACATCCCCGAGAGTCGCGTGCCGTCGATCGAGACCTCGCCGGTGGTCGGCTCTTCGAGGCTTCCCGCGATTGTCAACAGCGTCGACTTGCCCGAACCACTCGGTCCCATGATCGCAACGAGCGACCCCCGCTCGACGACGAGGTCGATGTCCGAGATGGCGTCGACTTCGTTGGCGCCCTCTCCGTAGCTCTTTGATACCTGACGTAGTTCCGACATGCTCATCGGTGGGCTCCAATCCTTCGGCGAATACTCGGCAGGGCAACGGGGTTCTCAGGGGCCGGTTCGGACTCGGCGCGACGCAGTCGACCGTCGGCCGAGTCCAGCCAACGCACGACCGCGTCGAGGCGGAACAGTTCGGCGTCGACGGCGAGCGCGAAGGCGAGGTCGAAGCGCGACTCGTCCTCTTTCAGGTGCGTCCACTGTTGCATCAACTGCACGATGTAGCGGCGGTGGACCTGGATGACGTCATAGACGTCGACACCCGGAAGACGAGACGCGACGAGGACCTTGATCACCAGCTCGTCTCTCGGCGGCTCCGAGAGGTCCGGCGGCGTGCGGAGCCATCGCGTCAGCTCCTCGCCACCCTTCTCGGTGATTCGGTAGTTCTTCTGGCGCTCGTCATCTTCCACATCGTCGGTCTGGGCCAAGCCGTCGCGCTCCAGACGCTGCAAGGTTGTGTAGACCTGCCCGACGTTGAGCGGCCACACTTCTCCGGTGCTCGATTCGAACTCTTGACGCAGTTGAAAGCCATATTTCGGGCCCTCGCTCAAGAGAGCGAGTAGCGAATGGCGGATGCTCATTGGGACCTCACTGGGTTGGACATACTGAGTATGCTACTCACTATACACACCTAGTTCAACTGGTCAAGTCCTCGATTGGTCAATAACCCTGACCTCGCAAAGTGACATTCCTCGCGTTCAGGCGGTCGAATCCGGGGTGTTCGTCGCGGACAGCGCCGATCAAAGAAGTTGTTCCATGGATTCACCGTACGCAGCGCGCCGGCGTTGGACAATCGGGAACATCCACTAGGCACGTCCTCGCTTCGGGGTTTTCCCCTACCGCGCTTGAACTAGTGGTGACGACTCAGAAGCGAATGACGCCGCGAATGTTCTCGCCGGACTCCAGGTCGTCGTAGCCCTTTTGGACCTCGTCGAGCGAGATACTCCTGCGTGACCAGTTCGTCGATCATGAACTTGCCTTCATTGTGGAGTCGAAGGAGCTTCGGGATCTGGATGCGCGGCGCCTCGGAGCCGAAGACGGTGCCGCGCAGTTCCTGATTCATCATCGAGAACATGAAGAGGTTCAGTTCGACCGACGTCTGGTCCCACGCTGCCAGTCCCGCGGCTACGACGACGCCGCCCTTGGCGGTGATGGAACGGGCTTGTTCGATGATCTCGCTCGTAGCCTCGCCGACCGTGATGACCACGACGTCGCAGTTCTTGCCCCACGTCAGGTCCGGCAAGATCGTAAAGGCTGCCTCGAGTGTCGTGGTGGAGCCGTGCGTGGCGCCGATCTTCATGGCGCGGTCGATCTTGGACTGATTGGTGTCGATCGCGACGACGGCACGCGCACCCGCGTGCAACGCGCCCTGGATGGCCGCCGATCCCAGTCCTCCGCAGCCGATCACCGCGACGACGTCACCGGGTTTTACGCCCCCACGATTCACCGCAGCGCCGAAGCCGGTCGAAATACCGCACGAGAGGAGCGCCGCGGCCCGCAGGTCGTACCACGGCTCGACGCGAATCACCGACGCCTCGTGGGCGACGATGTACTCGGCGAAGGTGCCCAGATTGCACATCCGATTGACGTTCGTGTCGCCGAGGTGGTGGCGCCACGTGCCGTCAGAGATCATTGGTCCGGCGAGCGTGCCGGCAGCCATGTCACAGATATACGGTCGTCCGGAGACGCAGTACTCACACTTGCCGCACGACGGAATGAACGACGTCGCCACGTGGTCGCCGACCTTTACGGACGTCACACCTTCGCCGACCGCGTCAACGACGCCCGAACCTTCGTGGCCACCGATGATCGGGAACATCGTGGGACGACCCGAGATCATCTCCAGTGCGACCGGTGACTGCGCGAGGGCGCCGGTCTGTAGGTGCAGGTCCGAATGGCACATCCCGGAGTACGCCATCTTGACGCGTACTTCATAGGGATGTGGATCGTCGATTCTCGATTGTCTCGGTGTGCCACGGACCGTGTACTTCACTAAGGATTGAGGCTCTGACGTCCATGACTTCCCCCGTTCAATGGGTCCTTCGACCCGCGATTGTCACTTTACTGACGTCCGAGCCGATGTGGCGAGCCGCCGACTATTGGGGTCCGTCCGTCGCGTGGCGCCACTTCCATCGCACCGTGTGCGCCAGTTGACGCCATGAGTCGCTTCGGCGCGGCAGGGACTCCAACCACTCTCGTGCTTCCGGTGCGACGACCTCGTCGATCCAGGAACGGACCTCGACTCGACGACACGTCCGAACGGCGCGCACCGTCAGGATCGGTTGAGGCCTCGAGATCCGGGGATGCCAACTGAGGATGATGAGGACTTCGTCGTTTGCGCCGAAGACCGCGTCTTGATTGGGCGCCGTTCGCCACGAGACGTGACCGACCGCGGGAAAGTAGTGCTCGACTTCAGTTGACGTGATCGGATACGACCAGCCGTCGGCGAGCTCGGGCTTCTCGTGCGTCGAGCTCATCACCTCGCGGGGTCGGCCTTCAGGGTCATCAAGGATGTACGGCCAAGGCGTTCAGAACGATCACTGGTTGTCGGACCAGTCCGTTATCTAATCCGCCAGGCATTGCGCGGGCTACATCTTCTCCGGTGCGTCGATTCCCAGTACCGAGAGTCCGATCGTCAGCGTTCGCGCGGCGAGGTCGCACAGCGCCAATCGCTGGTCGCGCAAAGCACCCTCCGAGGTCAACACCGGACAGGCGTCGTAGAAGGCGGTGAGACGTTGGGCGAGGTCGAAGAGGTAGACACAGAGGCGGTGCGGCTGCAGCGACGCCAGCGACGATTGGAACGCCTCGGGAAACGCGAGCAGCCCGAGCGCCAAGATGACGCTCCTGGGGCGTGTCGAGAGAGAACGAGACTGACGGAGCATCCCACGGCGCGCCGAGTCGCCGAAAGATCGACTTCAGTCGCGCGTGCGCGTACTGGAGGTACGGACCGGTGTCGCCCTCGAAGGCGATCATTCGATCGAGGTCGAAGATGTAGTCGTGATGACGGTCGGTCGAGAGGTCGGCGTACTTGATCGCCGCGCGCGCGATCTCGACGGCCAATTCGGTGCGGGCCATCTCGTCGAGATCGGTATTGCGTCCTTCAGCGCCGCGTCGGCGCGCTTCGATCGCTTCGTCGAGGAGTGAGGCGAGCTTGACGGTGTCGCCGCTTCGCGACTTGAACATCTTGCGATCGGGGCCGAGCACGTTGCCGAAGGTCACGTGTTCGCAGCGCACGCGCTCGGGCAGCCACCCGGCCATGCGCGCGACGGCGAAGACCATCTCGAAGTGCTGGGCCTGGGGCACGCCCACGACGTAGAGCATCTCATCGGCGTGAAGGTTGGCGACGCGGTCGCGCACGGCGGCGAGGTCGCTGGCCGCGTAGCCGAAGCCCTCATCGCTCTTTCGAACGATCAGCGGCAACGCTTCGCCGCTCGCGGTTGGTGAAGCCGGGGAGGAAAGACGCACAGCGCGCCGCCGCTCTCGACGATCAGTCCGGCGGCGGTGAGGTCGGCGACGACGTCACTCAGCATGTCGTCGTAGAAACGACTCACCCACCACATCGTCGATCGTGAGCGTGATGCCGAGGTCCTGGTAGACGAGGTCGAGGTAGGCAATCGACTGGTCGACGATGACGCGCCAGAGCCGCAGCGTCTCGGGGTCGCCCGACTGCAACGCGACGACGCGCGCCCGGGAGCGTTCCTTGAACGATTCGTCGGCGTCGAACTTGGTGCGGGCCTCTTTGTAGAAACCGTCGAGATCGCCGATGGAGAACGACGCGTCGTCGACCTCTTCGCGGTCCAACAGATGTTCGATCAGCATCGCGAATGGCGTACCCCAATCACCGACGTGGTTACGTGCGATGACACGATGTCCAGCGAAGCGGTTCATTCGCGCGAGCGCGTCGCCGATGACCGTCGATCGGAGGTTCCCGACGTGCATCTCCTTGGCGACGTTGGGAGCGGAGTAGTCGATGACGACGGTCTTTGGCCCCGTCACGAACTCGATTCCCAGTCGCTCGTCGCCGCGAAGCGTCGTCAACTGTCCGGCGAGGAACTCCGGGCGCAACGTCAGGTTCAAGAATCCCGGTCCGGCGATCTCCACGTCGGCGACGTCAGCCAGGTCGGCCGCGCCGACGATCTCCTCGGCGACGTCGCGCGGCGTACGGCCCGAGTCGCTTGGCGAGCGCCATGACGCCGTTGGCCTGGTAGTCGCTTCGATCCGAGGTTCGTAGGACCGGGTCGGCACCCGGTTTCGAGCGTGTCGAAGGCGCTTTGCAGTCGTGACGAAAGCGTGTCGTAGGTCGACGTCATGCAGACAAGTCTCGCACTTCGAGCCCACTCACCATCGTTCCACGAGGCGGAACGCAGACGCGACGAACACGGCAGAATGGAGCCATGACCTCTCTCAACTCATTCGACTCCCGGATGACGCTCAACGTGCAGGGACCGCGAACTCACGTACTACTCGCTGCGACGCCGACGCGCTCTCCGCGCTCGGCGTCGATCGACTGCCGTACTCGATCAAGGTGCTCTTGGAGAACCTCCTGCGACACGAGGACGGCGTGAAGGTGAACGCCGCCGACATCGAGGCGCTCGCGCGATGGGGCGAGAACCCGTCGCGCCACGGCGAGGCCGCCGGGGACGACGCCAAGGAGATCGCTTTCACGCCGGAGCGCGTCCTGATGCAAGACCTGACGGGCGTGCCGGCCGTCGTCGACCTCGCCTCGATGCGCGACGCGATCATCGCGCTCGGCGGCGACCCGAACAAGATCAATCCTCTCGTGCCGGTGGAGCTGGTCATCGACCACTCGGTGATACTCGAGCGATCGGGGACCTCCGAGAGCTTCGACGCAGAACGTCGCGATCGAGTACGAACGCAACATCGAGCGCTACACGTTCTTGAAGTGGGCCCAGAGTTCCTTCGAGAAGTTCCGCGTCGTGCCTCCGGGCATGGGCATCTGTCACCAGGTGAACCTCGAGCACCTCGCGCGCGTCGTCTTCGAACAAGACGGCGTCGCCTACCTGGACACGCTCGTGGGCACCGACTCACACACGACCATGGTGAACGGCCTCGGCGTCCTCGGCGTGGGGCGTCGGTGGCATCGAGGCCGAGGCCGGCATGCTCGGCCAACCGACGTCGATGCTGATACCCCCGGTCGTCGGGCTTCGTCTCCGGGCGCCCCGCGCGAGGGCGTGACGCCGACCGACGTGTGTCCTCACGATCACCGAACTACTGCGCAAGCACGGCGTCGTCGGAAAGTTCGTCGAGGCCTACGGACCGGCGTGCGCGTCGCTCTCGCTCGAGACCGCGCGACGATCGGCAACATGTCACCGGAGTACGGCGCGACGTGCGCGATCTTCCCCATCGACCAGTTGACGGTCGACTACCTGGCCTTCACCGGCCGAACGAAGGAGCAGCTCGCTCTGGTCGAGGCGTACGCCAAGGTGCAGGGACTGTGGCACGACCACGCGGCGTCGAGCCGATGTACTCCGAGAACGTCGAACTCGACCTCATCGACGGTCGAGCCGAGCCTCGCCGGTCCGAAGCGTCCGCAAGACCGCGTTCGTCTCGGGCGCGCGCGGCGCTTCCTGCGACGCGCTCGGTCGCGAGCCCCTCGAGGTCCACGGCGAAGAGATGGCCGAGACGCTGCGCGAGGGCGCGGTGGTCGTCGCGGCGATCACGTCGTGCACCAACACCTCGAACCCGTCGGTGCTGGTCGCGGCCGGACTCGTCGCCAAGCGCGCGGTCGAACTCGGACTGAGCGCGAAGCCGTGGGTGAAGACGTCGCTCGCCCCCGGGAGCCGCGTCGTCATGGACTACCTCGGAGCGCGCCGACCTGTCAAGCCCCTCGACGCACTGGGCTTCTACCTCGCGGGCTACGGCTGTACGACGTGTATCGGCAACACCGGGCCACTGCTCGCCGGGGTCTCCGAGGCCGTCAACGAACACGACCTCTCGGTCGTGTCGGTGCTGTCGGGCAACCGGAACTTCGAAGGTCGCATCCACCCCGACGTCAAGCAGAACTTCCTCGCGAGTCCTCCACTCGTCGTGGCCTACGCCCTCGCCGGCACGATGGAGATCGACCTCGCGAACGAGCCGCTCGGCATCGGCGTCGACGAGAAGCCGGTCTATCTCGCCGACCTGTGGCCGAGTGACGCCGCGGTCGCCGAAGCCGTGCGCGCCTCGATCACGCCGGCGATGTTCGAAGAGCGCTACGCGAGCGCCTTCAGCGGCGACCAGCGTTGGCAGGAGGTGCCGACCACGAACGCCGTCACCTACGCCTGGGACCCGACAAGTCGACCTACGTGAAGCTCCCGCCGTACTTCGACGGACTGACGATGGAGCCGGGCGTCGTCATCGGACTTCTCCGGGGCGCGCGTGCTGGCCAAACTGGGCGACTCGGTGACGACGGACCACATCTCGCCGGCCGGCAACATCCGCGCCTACCTCGCCGGCCGGGAAGTACCTCATCGACGGCGGCGTCAAGCCGGCCGACTTCAACAGCTACGGCACGCGTCGCGGGAACCACGAGATCATGGTGCGCGGCACGTTCGCCAACATCCGCATCCGCAACCAGATGGCGCCCGGCACCGAAGGCGGCGTGACGCGTGAAGTTGCCCGAGGGCGACCGAGATGTCGATCTTCGACGCCGCGATGGCCTACCAGGCCGAGGGCACGCCGCTCATGATCGTCGCCGGCAAGGAGTACGGCACCGGATCGAGCCGCGACTGGGCCGCCAAGGGCACCAAGCTGCTCGGCGTGAAGGCCGTCCTCGTCGAGAGCTACGAACGCATCCACCGCTCCAACCTCGTGGGCATGGGAGTGCTGCCGCTGCAGTTCCAGGCCGGCGACAGCGCCGCGACCTACGACCTCGACGGAACCGAGACCTTCTCGATCAAGGGTCTCGACGCGTTGAACCGCGGCGAGACCGTGCCGACGGTCACGTTGAGTGCGACGCGCACGAACGGCGAGGTGTCACCTTCGACGTGCGACTGCGCATCGACACGCCGACCGAGGCGGAGTACTTCCGCCACGGCGGCGTCCTGAACTACGTGCTGCGCAACCTCGCCCAGAGTTAGCGCGTGAGCGCTGAGCGAGCATTGGTCCTCGGCGGTGCCGGCGCCGTCGGCAACGCCTGGGAGATCGGCGTCGTCGCCGGTCTCTTCGAAGTCGGGGTAGACCTCACCCGAGCCGACGTGACCATCGGGACGTCGGCCGGATCGACTGCGGCGGCCCAGATCACGAGTGGAACCTCACCGACCGAACTGCTCGCCAACATCCTCACCCCAGCAAGTCGACCTCACCCCGGTCCCGTCGGGTTGGACCGTGGGCCCGAACCCATGGGACCTGCCTCCGATCACATGGCGATCACGAACGCCGTCATCGATGCCGCTACGGACGCCTCCGACATGCGTCGCCGTATGGGCGCGGCGGCGCTCGAAGCGGAACCGGAAGCGCACGGTGCCGCGCAGACGAGGTGGCGCGCCGTCACCGCCGCTCGGCTGGGGAACCCGGACTGGCCGCAGCACCGGCTACTCATCCCGGCGGTCGATGCCGACAGCGGCGAAAACTCTTCGTCGCCGCCTCGGCCGCGACCGCCGCGGCGTCGGTGCTGTCAGAAGGGCGATCGTCTTGATCGCGCCGCTCGTCGACTTCTTGAGGCGGTCCTTCACCGTGTCGTTGGCGCGCGAGAAGGCGATCGAGATCTTGTCCTTGTCGAGGTCGGCGACGACCTGGCTCAGCGCGGTCATGCCCGTGTAGTCGATGTCGGCGATCGCGACGGCGTCCACGATGACGTGTTGGGTCTCGGGGAGCTTGGCCAGATGATCGTGCATCTCGCGGCGGAAGATGCCGGCGTTCGCGAAGAAGCAGCTCCTCGCCGAAGAGCACCGCCAGGATGTGGTCGACGCGCTCGACACCCTTCCTCTTCTTCCGGCTCCCAGCTCGTCGTCCCCGTGCGCCGGCCCAGTTCGACCATCCTCGGACGTGCCGAGCGCCAGGTCTGGTCGAGGATCGCGCAGTCCGACCGCGATCCCGAGACCCTGCTCGACCCCGATGAAGATCACGCCGAGCGCCGAGATCAAGGCGAGGGCGAACTCCCAGCGACTGGCCGCCAGGATCTTGCGGAACTGGGCGACCTTGACGAGTCGACCCACCGACGAAGAGCAAGCACGCCGGCCAGCGCGGCCAGGGGGATCATGTGGGCGAACTTGGCGAAGGGCGAGAGCACCAGGCACCGATTCCGGCCACCAGCAGGACCAGCTTGGTGCGGCCGCCCGCCATCTTCGTGACCGTCGTTCGCGCCGGGCTGGCGTTGACCGGGAAGGCGCCGACCAGTCCGCACGCGACGTTCGCCAGACCGATGCCCACGAAGTCGCGACTGATGTTGTCCGCGATCGCCAGGTCGTCGGCGGTCGTGCGACACGTGGCGGCGCTCTGACTGAGGATCACGACGACCAGGGTGAGGGCCGTCGTGCAGACGACCCCCACTGGGGCCCGCTCAGCCAGTGCAGTCGCCAGGTCGGGAGTCCGGCGCTGACGCTCCCGAGCGTCTGCACGCCGTGAGTGGCGAGTGAACCGTGGCCGTGAGTATCGTCGCGGCCAAGACCCCGGCGAGAGCCCACGGCAGCTTCGCGTTGAGCTGCTCGCCGACCACCATCGACGACGAGCGTGCCCAGGGCGATGACGATCGACCAGCGTGCTGACGTGGCCGAACTGGTGACTGATCCACTGGAGCCGCGAGATGAAGGACTCGCCGCCCGAGGGGACGCCGAGGACGCGCGGGAGTTGGTGGGTGATGATGATCGACCCCGATGCCGGCCATGAAACCCGGCGACGATCGGCAGCGACAGGAAGTCGGCGAGCCAGCCGAGCTTCAAGAATCCGATGGCCATGACGATAATCCCAGCGACGACGGCCGTCGCGGCGACCAGTTCCATGTACTCGTCGAGGACGCCGGCGCGAGGCGAAGAGGGCGACGGCGAAGAGGTGGCGCGATCGTCGAGTCCGCGCCGACCGAGACGATGGGATTGGATCCGATGAAGAAGAACACCAACGTCGCGGTGATGAAGGCGATCATCGCCGTGAAGGCCGGTACACCGGCGAGCTGTGACGTCGCGAGTTGCTCAGGGATCGCGATCGCGAAGAGCGTGATGCCCGCGAGGAACTGGCTCGAGAAGTTTCGCGCGCGTGAGCCCGATGGAAGATCTGGTTGAGACCACTGGCGACCGTTCGTTGAGCAATCGGTGTTCGTTCGGTGACGGGTGCGGATTCCATTGACGACACACTAGGACCGCGGAACTTCGACTACAGGTGATGACGACCTTGAAACCTTCGGCGAGACGGCCCTTTTTCATGCCGGCGTTCTTCGCGACCCCTCGGCCCCACTGATTCAACATCTTCTTCAGACCCTTGTTGTCACCGACCTGCGAGACGTGACGCTTCAGGGCGGCGTGCTTGTACTTGAAGCGCTTGGTGATGTCGACCACCATGGTGGCGTTGCTCCCGCTCAGCCACACGATCGGCACGGTGTGCGGGGTAAGACCCTCGCGCAGCAGTTCCGGGAAGGCGTGGGGGTTTCGCGCGTCGGGATAGACGGCGCGCATCGTCGCCTCGCCCGAGGCCATGTGGTCGGGGTGGCTCGCGCGCATGCGCTCCCAGTTACGCTCGGGGCTCTGCGTGATAACGAGGTCCGGGCGGTGCGTACGAATTACTCGCGCGATTTCACGACGGAGTAACAACGTGGGCTCAACCTGGCCGTCGGGCCAGCGCAAGGAATGTGATATTCGTCACTCCGACCTCGCGACCGGCAGCGCGCTGTTCGGTCTCTCGAATCTCTGATCTTTCCTCACGAGTGAGCGTCGAGCCGTCGCCGCCGGCGTCACCCGAGGTGACGAGGCAGTACGCAACATCTACGCCCTTACCGGTCAAAGTTGCAATCGTTCCGGCGGAGCCAAAATCGACATCATCGGGGTGAGCAACAACAACGAGGGCGCGTTTTATGGACTTGTTGTACTTGAAGACGGGCAACGCCTTCTTCTTGCTCACAGTACTGAGTCCTCCCTGGTCGGATCCCAGCTGGCCAGGTCCTTCAAGTGTGGGTCGTTTGAAAAGACCTCCACGATCGGCCGCTTGAGTCCAAGACGGCGCATGATCACTTCAGCCTCAATAATTTGATTCCACAGTAACAAAGAGACCACAACGCCCGTCGAGCCGGCGCGGGCCGTCCGTCCGGAGCGGTGGAGGTAGGCCTTTGGTTCCGGGGGGTCGAAGTGGATTACGCAGTCGACTGCGTCAATATGCAGTCCCCGGGCGGCGACGTCGGTCGCCACCAGGACGGCCAGACGGTCGCCGGAGAAGTCCGCCAGCGCCTTTTCGCGCTGGCTCTGGCGCAGGTCCCCATGGATGGCGGCCGCGTCGACGCCCTCTTCTGGAGTGCTCGACCAGCCGGTCGGCCCCGCGCTTGGTGCGACAGAAGATCAGGGTCTTGCCGAAGGAGGAGCAGATCGTCGCGGTGACCTTGATCCGGTCCATCTGGTGGACGTTCAAGAAGTGGTGCACCATCACGAGACCGTCTGGGAGTCGCTCGCGACCTCGTGGAAGACCGGGTCGGTCAGGTAGCGCTTGACGAGGCGGTCGATGGCGCCGTCCAGTGTGGCTGAGAACAGCAGCGTCTTGGTGCGGTCGATTAGCGATGGCGAAGGACCCACTCGACCTGGGGCATGAAGCCCATGTCGGCCATGCGGTCGGCCTCGTCCAGGACCAGGACGTCGAGGTCTTCACGTTGACTCGCCGCGGTCCCCGAGGTCGATCAGTCGACCCGGGGTGGCGATGATCACGTCACAGCCCCGGCGAAGCGACTTCACCTGGCGTTCGATGTCGGCGCCGCCGTAGACGGCGTTGACGTGCAGACCGAGTGCCCGCCGAGGGGCTTGAGGACCTCGTGGACCTGCACAGAGAGCTCACGGGTCGGCAAGAGCACCAGCGGCGCGGCGCCGCTTTGGCCTTGAAGGTCTCGCCCGCGGAGATCCGCTGGAGCATGGGCAGACCGAAGCCGAGCGTCTTGCCCGATCCGGTCTTGGCCTTGCCGCAGACGTCGCGACCGGCGAGCGCGTCGCTGATCGTGAGGGCCTGGATCGGGAAGGCGGTGGTGATCCCCTGGTCGGAGAGGACCTTGACCAACTCCGGCAGCACGCCCAATTCGGCGAAGGTTTTATTGGTGGCGTATGAGTCCTGTGCCGACGGCACAGACTCCTTGATTTCACTACTCACGGCGGACGACGTTTCTCGGTTGGACCCGGAACCGGCGTAAGAAAGTGTGGGCCCAAGCTCGATTCTTAGAGCTTCGCAACAAGTCTACGACAAAATGTTAGATTTCTGGCGCGCAAACAGAAGGAGAATCATGTCCCGACTGGAAATTGGTGCAAAAGCACCGGCTTTCTCGCTTCCCAACCAAGTCCGGAAAGACCATCTCACTGAATGATTTCGCAGGTGAGCGATTCGTCATCTACTTCTACCCCGCCGACGACACCCCCGGTTGCACCAAAGAGGCCTGCCAGTTCAACGACGGACTGTCGGCCTTTCGCAAGCTCGGCGTCAAGGTCGTCGGCGTCTCGCCCGACGGTGCCGAGAAGCACGTCGCCTTTCGCCAGAAATACGGCCTCTCCTTCGACCTCTTGAGCGACCCCGAGAAGAAGGTCATGGAGAAGTACGGCGCCTTCGGCGAGAAGATGATGTACGGCAAGAAGGTCATCGGCGTCATCCGCTCGACGTTCGTGATCGGACCGACCGGCAAGGTCGAACACGTCTGGTACGGGGTTCGCGCCGACGGCCACGCCGATAAAGTCCTCGCGACCCTGACGAGCTAGGCCGCCTCTCGCTTCACCGTGCGCCAGCGGTGCCAGATCGCGTAGGCGAGTCCAAGCACGACGACCGCGATGATCGGGTACTCCGAAGCGTGGAAGTCGCCGCTCACGTGCTTCCAGTTCGATCCGGCCGCGTAACCGAGTCCGGCGAGCAGCGCCACCCACGCGGCCGAGCCGATCGTCGTGAGGATCGCGAAGCGCGCGCGGTTCATCTCGGCCATCCCGGCCGGGACCGAGATGAAACTACGCACAACGGGAATGACGCGACCGATCAACACCGACGCCGAGCCGTAACGCTCGAACCAGCTCTCGGCGCGGTCGAGGTCCTTCGTCGACAGCAACAGCCACTTGCCCCAACGTTCGACGATCGTCCGCCCGGCGCTGCGACCGACCTCGTAGGCGATGACCGCGCCGACGAGCGATCCCAGCGTGCCGACGACGATGACCGCCCAGAGCGAGAAGCGCACGTGACCGGTGACAGCCGCGGTGCACAGCGCCCCGGCGAATCCGTAGGCGACCTCCGACGGGATCGGGATGCACGCCGAGGAGAGTGCCGACAGGACGAAGAGCGCGAAGTAGCTGTAGTGGGTGATGAAGGACTGCACGTCGCCATTCTTACCTTTAGGCACCCGCGAGAACGTCACGGTCGATGGGGCAGACTGATCAAGGGGTGCAATGACGTTGGTGCCATCGATCGACGAACTGGACGCACCTGGTTGTCGCGTCACCTCGGAGCTGCAGCGGCGCGGCTGAACGTCGCCGTCACGTCGGTCGGCCAAGGTCAGGTCGCCAACTGCTTCGATCACGATCCACCACGACGCGGGAACCACCAGCGTGATCGCGAAGGTGCCCTCGAACGACGAGGTGAGCCGCTCGACGGCGGCACTGCAACACCTCTATCAGCGCGAGGTCTCGTTCTACCAACTCCTCGCGCCGTCGATCGCGACGCGAACACCGCGCTGCTACTTCGCTGAGCGCGACGATAACGACAACTTCCTGTTGCTCCTGGAGGACCTGAGTCCTTCGGCGGTCATCGACCAGTTCGTCGGCATCTCTCTCGGCACGGCGCGCGCGGGCCTCGCCTCACTCGCCGGACTCCACGGCCCCACGCACGCGCGCACCGAACTGCACGACGCCAGTTGGCTGCGAGGCGTGAGCGAAGAGCTCCGCCCGCTCTACTCGGCCGTCTTGCCGGTGCTCTTCGACCAGTTCATCGAGCGTTACGACGCTCGCATCGATGACGACCTTCGGTCCATGGTGCTCGCGCTCAAAGATCGCCTGGGGCTCTTCAGTGACTACGCGTCGCCGTTTCCCTGCGTCACGCATGGTGACTTTCGCACCGACAACCTCTTGATCGACGCCCGCGACGGCGCCGTCGCCCTGGCCGTCGTCGACTGGCAGACCGTGGGCGTCGGGAGTCCACTGCTCGACGTCGCCTACTTCCTCACGACGAGCCTCACGACCGAGGACTGCGCGCGCGAGGAGTTCGAACTCCTGGACTACTACCTCGCGAAACTGTTCGGCTACGGCGTCGACATCCCGGCCGAGATCGCTCGACGCGAGTTCTCGCGCTACACGCTGCAACCGATCGTCATGCTGGTGGCGGCGTCGGTCATCGTCCAACAGACGAAACGGGGCGATGACATGTTCCTCGCGATGATCGAACGCGCGGTCGTGGCTGCCACGCGCTGGGACGCGATCAATGAACTGGGGCGCGATGCTGTTAGCTGAGGACGACTACCCACTGCACCAGACGGCGCTGCCACTCGCCCACGTCATGGACGGACACCCGAACGCCTACGACCGCTTCTGGTTCAACGGATACGACGAGGAGTTCTACTTCGCCTTCGCCTTGGGCCTCTATCCCAATCGCGGCGTGATCGACGCCGCCTTCTCGGTCGTGCAGGGCGAGCGTCAATACTCCGTCTTCGCGAGTGACGCGCTCGTCGGACGCCCGACCGCCGTCGGACCGCTGCGCCTTGAGATCACCGAACCGATGCGAGTGAACCGCGTCGTCGTCGACGCGCCCGACCATGGACTTCGCTGTGACCTCACCTATACGCGAACGACCGCCATCAGCGAAGAGCCCCGACAGACGATGCACGACGGCGCGCGACTGTTCATGGACGTGACGCGAGCGACGCAGCTGGGTACCTGGAGCGGATGGATCGAGACGCCCAACGGACGACACCAACTGCCGGCCAATCTCCTAGGCACGAAGGACCGATCATGGGGCGTGCGTCCGATCGGTGAAGAACTCCCCGGCGTCGAGAGCCACCGCGCGCCACAACTCGCCTTCTTCTGGGCGCCGATTCACCTGGGCGACGGCGGCGTGCACTTCATGACGTTCGACGACGCCCACGGACATCCGCTCAGCCGATCGGCCGTGTCGTTCGAGGACGACGCGGCCCTGATGACCCACGGCGCGTTGACGGTCGAGATGCATCACGGCACGCGCTGGATGCAGCGTGCGGCCCTCACGATGGGCGAACGCGAGATAACGCTCACGCCGCTACTGCGCTTCCAGATGCGCGGCGCCGGCTACAGCCATCCCCAGTTCGCCCACGGTCGATGGCACGGCGGGCCGACCGTCAATGACGAACAACTGAACCTCGACACGCTCGACCCCCTCGAGTACGCCAACATCCACGTGCAGCACGTCGTGCGCGCGACGTGCGGCGACGAGGTCGGACTCGGTGTGTTGGAACAACTCATCATCGGCCCGTACGAACCGACCGGGCTGCGCGGACTACTCGACGGCGCCTAGTTCTGGTGCTTCGAGCACCAGTACGTCGTACGCCCGCCGATCGTCGCTGAGAGCATCGGCGCGCCGTCGCGCGGACAGAACGCACCGGGGTAGCGACCCTCCATGTGATCGCCCATATGCGAACCCCCGCGGCGTTGCAGCGTTCGCATCGTCTGGGTGAACGCCTTGTAGAGCGCGGCGCGCTGTTCGAGGCTCAGCAGTCCCGTCGGCGTTCGCGGATCGATTCCGGCACGAAACAGCATCTCGTCGGCGAGGAGGTTCCCGACGCCGGCGACCGACGACTGGTCCATCAGCCTCGCCTTGATCGCCGGTCCGTCGCCGCGGGTCTTCACCACCGCCGTCGAACTGTTTTCGCGTCAGCGTCAGTGCGTCGGGACCGAGTTCGCTGAGGTCCGGGGCGATCTCGAAGCGACCCAGTCGCCGCGGATCGTGCAGGAGCAACTTGCGCCCGTCGTTGAACTCCAGTCCCCCGCGTACCCAATCGGCGCGAAAGTCGTGCGGACCATAGAAGAGACCGTCGATGCCGGCGTCGCCGTCGATGAGCAGCACGCCGGTCATACCGAAACGAACGCCGAGTCGAACGCCGTCGGTATCGAGGAGCATCAACTTCCCGCGGCGATCAGTCCCGGTCACCGTCAGACCCTTCACCGCTCGTCCCCACGCGCTGACACTGGTCAGTTTCTTCGCGGTATAGGCGTCGGCCCACCCGCGCGTGATCGTCGCGCCCACCACCCGATCGGCGAGTTGGCGATAGGACTCGACTTCGAGAATCTCGGGCATCCGGCGAGCGTATCGGTAAATCGAAATCGAGTCCGCTTCGTTAAGGTTGTGCAATGGCACTCGAAAAGCCGCAGTGGAAAGAACTCTTCAGTGAGGTCGTGACGTCGGGACTCTGCACCGGGTGCGCGGCCTGTGTCGTCGCCTGTCCCCATCCCGTCCTCGACTACGAAACCGACAACGGGGTCTACCGGCCCTTCCACCTCGACATCGACGGCGGACCGGACGACTGCACCCACGGACAAAAGGGCTGCACGATGTGCACCAGGGCCTGTCCGCGCTTTCGCAACTGGGAGTCCGAGATCGACACGCACAAGTTCGCGCGTGAACGCACCGACGACGAGGTCTGGGGCATCGGCGACGTCGTGTTGGCGCGCGCGACCGACGAGTCGCTCGTCGAGAACGGCCAGGACGGCGGGTTCGTCTCGGCGCTGTTGATCTACGCGCTCGAGAACGACGTCATCGACGCCGCGCTCGTGAGTGGCCTCGAAGGCGACGGTTCGACGTGGCGCGCGGTGCCCCAGGTCGCACGAACGCGCGACGAGGTGATCGAGACCGCCAAGTCGCGTTACACCTACAGCGCCAATCTGCTGGCCTACCCGGAGGCGGCCGAGGGCGGCGCCGAACGCATCGCGCTCGTCGGGATGGGCTGCATGGCGTCGGCGCCCGGCGCGATGCAGTCGCGCAAAGCCGGCAAGCTCGCGCGTCGCCTCTGTCTCACGATCGGACTCATGTGCTCCAAGACCTTCGACGACTCGATCTTCGAAGAGCTCTTCGAGGCGAAGTACGCGATCAAGCGCGCCGACATCTTGAAGATGAACATCAAGGGCGTCTTCCAGATCTGGACGACCGATGGGGCCTTCCACGAAGTGCCACTGAAAGAAGCGCACGCCTTCACCCGCGAGGGCTGCAAGCAGTGCCCGGACTTCGCGGCCGAACACGCCGATATCTCGACCGGCGGCATCGGTGCCTTCGGTGATTGGACGCTGGTCATCGTGCGCACCGACCAAGGCCGCGAGTTGATGGGCGCCATGAAGGAAAAAGGTCTCATCGAAACACGACCCGGCGACGACGATCCCGGCGCCGTGGCGCTGTTACACCGCTTGGCGGTCATTTCGCGAAAGCGCTGGCCCGAGGACGCGGTGCCCGGACCGCGTCGCATCCCAGTCGCCATCAACTAGTCGACCGTTAGGTTATTTGCGTGCCTCCACGTCCCTCATTCACGACGGTGCTGCTGGTGCGTCACGGCGTCACCGCGTCGACGGGCATCATCTTGCCGGGACGCGCGCCGGGACTGCACCTGTCCGAACGCGGCGTCGCCCAGGCCCAACGAGTCGCCGAACGGTTGAGTGAGTTGCCCAAGAAGCCGGTCGCGCTCTACGTCTCGCCGCTCGAGCGAACCCGCGAAACCGCCGCGCCCATCGCGCGCGCCCTTCGACTTCGTCCCCACGCCGAGCGCGGACTCCTGGAGTGCGACTTCGGTCTCTGGACCGGCAAGAAACTGAATCTCCTCGCGAAGAAGCCCGAGTGGCGCGCCGTCCAGCACGCCCCGAGTACGTTTCGATTCCCGGAGGGTGAGTCGTTCACCGAGATGCAACTGCGGATGTGGACGACGTTGGAGAGGATCGCGGCCAAGCACCGCAACCGCACGATCGTCGTCGTGAGCCACGCCGATCCGATCAAGGCCGCCGTCACCTACGCACAGGGTGTGCCGCTCGACCTCTTCCAGCGAACGGTGATCTCAACCTGCTCGATAAGCGCGATCGGCTTCACGAATGGCACGCCTGTCGTGTTGAGCGTCAACAACACCGATTCGTTGAAGGACCTCGCGCCCTCGTGAACTACGTCTTCGCCAATCCCGACAAGGTCATGGTCGGCGTTCGCGGCGAGGTCGGCAACCGGCTCTTCTTGCTGCAGGTGCGCGAGGGCCGGCGACTCGTCATCGTGAAGTGCGAGAAGCAACAGCTGGCCGCGCTGGCCGAGTGGCTCGCCCAAGTGATCAGCGACATGGGACGACCGGCCCATCTGCCCGATGACCTCGCTCTGGAACCCGAGTACGAGTCCGACTTCGTCGCCGGAGACATCGCGGTCGCCCTCGATGAAGAGAACCAGACGGTCGAGGTCACCTTCGAGTCGCTCGAAGGTGACGATGAACTCGTCTTGACCCTGACGCGCGAGTGGGCCGGCGGACTCGCCATCGCCATCGCACGACTCGTCGAGGCCGGTCGACCGACCTGTCCGCTCTGTGGCGGGCCACTCGATCCCAAGGGTCACGACTGTCCGCGCACGAACGGCCACGCTCCCCCGATCCGGTAGATCGATGAACCGCGACGAACAACAGACGCTGCTCTTGAAGGGTTCGATCGAGGTCGAAGGTCGCGTCGTCGCCTCCTCGAATCAGGCGCTGTTGGTCACCGTCTCACTCGATGGACTGACCGGACAGGCCTGTTACAAGGCCGAGGCCGGCGAGCGACCGCTGTGGGACTTCCCCGACGGACTCTGGCGCCGTGAGGTCGCCGCCTACGAACTCGACGTCGCGCTCGGCACCGATCTCGTGCCCACGACGGTCGGGCGCGAAGACGGACCCTTCGGCGTCGGCTCGCTCCAGTGGTGGGTGGACGACAACGAAGAGGACCACTACTTCACCCTGCGAGAACATCCCCAGTTCCACGAGTGGTTCGGTGAGCTCGCGGCCTTCGACGTCGTCGCCAACAACGCCGACCGCAAAGCCGGTCACGTGATCTACGACGGGACCCGCTGCTGGGCGATCGACAACGGACTGTGCTTCCACGAACAGGACAAACTGCGCACCGTCATCTGGGAGTACGCCGGTCTCGACGTCAACGCGCACCTACTGGAGCGCATCGACCGCTTCGCCAGCGGTGACACCGGTCGCGTCGGCGAGTGGCTCAATCCCATCGAGTTGGCACTCGCGCAGAACCGCGCGCACGGTTTGGTGGAGAACGCGACGTACCCGGTCCCCGATGAGGACTCGGACTGGCCGCCCTATCCCTGGCCGCTCATCTAGGTCGTCGCGAGGTCGTCGTCGTGTTCGGGCACACCCGACTCGAGTAGCCCGAAGGTGAGAATCGCCCCGGCTCCGAAGAACACCGCCGCCCACCAGAACGCCACGGCGTAGCCGTGCAGCGTCGCCAGTACCGCCGCTTTATGTGCAGCCGTTGAAGAGGTGTAGAACTTGTCCACGCCGTTCGAACGCGCCGTAACCGAGACGGCGATGGTGTTGAGCAACGCCAGTCCCATCGAGCCACCGATCTGTTGTGTGGTGTTGACGAGTGCTGAGGCCGCACCGACGTCACTGGGGCGAACACCCGCCGTCGCGCTCGCGATCGCCGGAGCGAAGATCAGACCGAGTCCGAGGCCGGTCACCACCAGGCCCGGCAAGACGTTCGAGAAGTAGTCCGCGCTTGGTGTCAACCGCGTGAAGAGGACCATACCCATCATCGAGAGCAACATGCCGGTCGGGATAAGTGGACGCGGTCCGCTCACCGCGAGGAGACGGGCGCTCGCGATGAAGGCCGACAGCGCGATCGCCCCGACGAGGGGTAAGAAGGCGACACCGGTGTGCAGCGGCGAGTAGCCCAGTGTCCCTTGCAAGTAGTACGCGAGGAAGAGCGAGATCCCGAAGATCCCGATGCTGGTCAAAAACAGCGCGACGAGGGAACCACCGCGAACGCGGTTGATGAGCACGCGTAACGGCAACAGTGGGTTCTTCGATCGCTGCTGCCAGCGCACGAAGGCCACGAGCAAGGCGACGCCGATGACGAGGCTGCCCCAGGTGATGTAGTTGCCCCAGCCGGTGTTGACGGCGTGGGCAAAGCCGTAGACGACGAAGAACAGTCCCGCGCTCCCCAGCAACGTCCCGAAGACGTCGAGGCCTGCGGCCTGCTCGCGTTTGCCTCCGTCGACGAAGAGTGCGACGCCGATGACGGCGACCGCGGCGAAGAGCAGGTTGATGAAGAGACACCAGCGCCACGTCGCCCACTGGGTCAGCGCGCCGCCCAAGAGCAGACCGATGGCGGCGCCCGAGGCGCCGATAGCGCCGTAGATCGAAAAGGCCTTCGCGCGCTCGTTGGGTTCGCTAAACGTTGACGAGAGCGCCGCCAATGCCGCGGGCGCAAGCACCGCGCCGAACACGCCCTGGACGGCTCGCGCCGTCACCAGCGTCGCGAAGTTGTGCGCCCAGCCGCCCGCGGCCGAAGCGATGGCGAACCCGGCGAGCCCGACGTAGAGCGACGTTCTCCGACCCCACATGTCCGAGAGTCGACCGCCGATCAACAACAGCGATCCGAACGACAAGGCGTAGGCCGTGATGAGCCACTGGCGGTTGGCGACCGAGAAGTGGAGATCGCGCTGTGCGTGGGGCAACGCGATGTTGATGACCGTCGCGTCGAGCGCCACCATCAACTGCGTGATGCTTAGTACTCCGAGAGCCCACCACCGGCGTTCCGACGAGGTCGTGGGGCTGCTCATGTTGCCCCAAGCCTAAATTCTGAGGCCCGCGAAGTGGGGCACGATATCGAGGCCCGCAGTGGGACTCGAGTCGTCAATGATTTCCTAGGCTCGCGCCTTGAGGGCGGCGATCAGAGCGGGCAACACCTTGTTCACGTCGCCGACGATCCCGAAGTCCGCGATCTGAAAGATTGGCGCGTCGGGGTCTTTATTGATGGCCACGATGTTCTTCGAGCCCTTCATGCCGACCATGTGTTGGGTCGCCCCCGAGATGCCGCACGCGATGTAGACGGTTGGCTTGACGGTCTTGCCGGTCTGACCGACCTGATGCGAATAGGGCACCCACCCGGCGTCGACGATCGCGCGCGACGCGCCAGCCGCGCCGTTCAACAGCTTCGCGGTCTCTTCGATCAGCGCGTACTTCTCGGCCTCGCCGAGTCCACGACCACCCGAGACCACGACCGCCGCCTCTTCGAGTTTCGGCCCGACGCGCTCTTCGACGTGGGTCGCGGTGATATTCGAGGTGCCCGTCGCACCGACGTCGCCCGGGGGCGCCGCGACGACCGAGGCCGCCGCTCCGCCGCTCGCCTCGGCGACGAATGACTTGGCGCGGATGACGAAGATGCCCGGTCCCTCGCCGGTGAAGTGCGCTTTGACGGTCTGTGAGCCACCGAAGATCGGGTGCTCGGTCACGAGTCCGCCGTCATCAGAGAGCCCGGTCACGTTCGTCAGAACCGGACGATCGAGTCGAGCCGACAGCCGACCGGCGACGTCGCGCCCGTCGTAGCTCGTGGGGATCAGAATCGCGTCGGGTGCTCCCGCGGACGCGATGAGAGCAGCGATCGCCGACGCGACGGGGACACCCGGTAGGGCGCCACCGAGGTCGCCGACGTCATAGAGCGTGGTCGCGCCGTAGTCGCCCGCGACCGCGGCGAGCACCGCGTCGCCGCCCCACGTGATCGCCGAGAGCGTCGCGCCGAACGTACGCGCCTGCGTGAGCAGTTCCAATGAGGTCGTGGTGAAAGAGCCGTTCGACGGTTCCGCGACGACCCAGACGTTTGACAGTGCCATCTCTCTCCTACAGAACCTTGATCGATTCGAGGAAACCGACGATGCGCTCAGCACCGTCGCCCTCGTCCACGTACTTCTCACCCGCGGCGCGTGACTCGGCGGCCACGACGTCGATGATCTCTTGGCGCGCGCCGGCGGGACCGGTCTGGCCACCGAGGTCGAGGTCCGCGACCGAGAGGACCTCGAGCGGCTTGGACTTGGCGGCCATGATGCCCTTGAAGGACGCGTAGCGCGGTTCGACGACGCCAGCGGTGACGGTGACCAGTGCCGGCAACGGCGCGGTCACTTCGTCATAGCCCGACTCGGTCTGTCGTTCGACCTTGACGGTCGTGCCGTCGATGGCGACCGACTTGGCGAAGGTAATTGACGGCAGGCCGAGCAGTTCGGCGATCTGCACGGGCGTCGTGCCGGTGTAGCCGTCGGAGGACTCGGTCGCGGCGAGCACGAGGTCCGGGCTCTCGCGCTTGATGACCGCGGCGAGCACTTTGGCCGTGCCCAGTGCGTCGGTGCCGCGCAGCGCGTCATCGCTCACGATGACGGCCTTGGCGGCGCCCATGGCGAGGGCGTTGCGCAGTCCGGCGACGTCCGCGGCCGATCCCATCGAGACGACCGTGACCTCCCCGCTGCCGGCCTTGTCGACCAGTTGCAGCGCCATCTCGACGCCGTAGGTGTCGGCCTCATCGAGGATCAGCTTGCCCGAACGATTGAGATTGTGTGAGGGTTCCAGCGACTGCGGCGCGGCCGGGTCGGGAATCTGTTTTACGCAAACGACGATATTCATGGCCTTCAGACTAGGCCATTATCGATCGACGCCCGTCGGCGACGTACGCGCCACGACCGCTCGCGCGAGCGCGGGATCGTCAGTGATGATGCTCGCTACACCTATGGCAGCCATCCGTTCGATGTCGGCGGCCGCGTTGACCGTCCAGACATTGACGTCGAGTCGGAGATCTCTCGCGCGCTCGACCACCTCTGCATCGACCAACGAGAAATATGGATTCACCGCGTTGAAACCGAGCAGGTGTGCCTGGACCAGGGCGTCGCCGAGCGCCACGTCCCACAGGAGCCACGCCACGGGTATCTCGCGATTCGCCGAGCGCACGTAGGCACAGGTCGCGAGGTCGAACGACGAGATGATGACTTTCTCGGACCAGCCGACGTCATCGATTACCGAAAGGACCTGGCGAGCAAGGTCGCCTGCCTCGTCGTAATCCTCGAGGGCCCCACGGCCATTCTTGATCTCCACGTTCACCACGACGCCCTCCAGCACTTCCAATGCCTCGGCGAGCGTCGGGACGTAGTCCGGCAGGGCCGAACGGTCGCTTCGAGCGATCGCTACCGATTCGATCCCCGGGTCGTGATGCACGACGAGAACGCCGTCTCGGGTGCGCCGGACGTCGAGTTCAACGCCTTCAATGCCGAGCGCGACCGCTGCTCGAAATGACGCGAGTGTGTTTTCGCGCTCGTCAACGTGCAGTCCCCGATGCGCAAAGACGTCAGTCACGCGATGAGTTTGGCAGGTGCGAACCGAATTACATCGACGTCATCTCGTTTATTGACAAATCTGCCCTTGTTTTTCGGTTACAAATTCGTTAAAATTGGCATCCCCACCACCGCCCATTTCTCGCGAAATTGCAGTGGAATTACCCCCCACCTTAAGGATTTGAAATGTCGTTGATTTGGAACCGTACGCACGCCTGGGATGACGCTGACTGGCGTTCGAACGCCGCATGCCGAGACACCGAACCGGAACTGTTCTTCCCTATTGGCACGACCGGAATGGCGACCGATCAGATCGAGTCGGCCAAGCGCGTCTGCCACAACTGTGACGCTCAAAAAGCATGTCTCGAGTTCGCACTCGCGACGAACCAGGAGTCGGGCGTGTGGGGCGGCACGACCGAGGACGAGCGACGCAAGCTTCGTAAGCAGTGGTTGGCCGCGCGTCGTCGCGCGCAGTCGCTCTAGGGCCGAGCGCTCAGCGGGACCGCTACGCGCACGTAGGTCCCACCGCCCTCGGCGTAGTTCACACTCTTCATCTCAATCGTGCCGAGAAGTTGCGCGCGGATGATGTCGCGCACGATCGACAGTCCGAGACTCTTCGGCACTTCCAACGAGAAGTCCTCTGCGAGCCCGCGGCCGTTGTCGCGTATCTCGGCCACGGCGTCGCCGTCTTCGATCGAGAGATTGAGCGTCACCACGCCGACCTGATCGTTGTCGACCCCGCCGAAGCCGATGAAGGCGTGTTCGACAGCGTTGGTGAGCAGTTCGGCGAGCGCCACGGCCAAGGGCGTCGCGAGATCAGTCGACAGCACGCCCAGGCTGCCGTTCACGACGATCTCGACCGGGTGCAATGCCAAGACGGTGTCTTCCACGAGCAGGACCAGTGAACGCACGATCTCGTCGAAGACGACCTCTTCTCCGGGTTCACGACTCAACACCTCGTGCACGACGGCGATCGAGCGCACGCGGCGCTCGGCTTCACCGAGGGCAATGCGCGTCTCGGGTTCGTCACTGCGGCGCGCCTGCAGTCGCAGGAGTGACGAGATGGTCTGCAGATTGTTCTTAACGCGGTGGTGGACCTCACGCACGGCCGCCTCTTTGTTCAAGACCAATCGATTCAGTTGACGAAGGTCCGAGACGTCGCGCAGCAGTGTCACGACGCCGGTGACGAGGTTGTGTTCGAGGAGTGGCACGCAGTGGAAGAGGATCGCGACGTCGTGACCGCGGTCGATCTCTTCCATCGCCGGGATGGCGTACTCCAACGCCCGTTCGACGCTGCGCACGCGGAGGCCCAATTCCGGGAGCGTCTGACCTTCGGCCGGTGCGTAGATGCCCATGCGGTGCAGCGCGTTGGCGGCGTTCGGCGTCGCGAACTCGACACGGCCGTCACCATCGATGAGGATGATGCCGTCGCCCACACGCGGCAGGCCCGGGCCGGCAACACCCTCTTCACGAAACGGGAACGTCGCGTCCGACGACCATGACGCAGAGCCGCTCGAATATCGACAGATAGGCCTGCTCGTACAGCGAGGCCGGTCCGCGGAGCGGCCCCTGGAGGCGCACCATCACCGCGACGACGCGTCCGTCGAAGCGCACGGGCACGCACCACACCGGGACGACCTCGTCGATGGCCTCGACGTTGACCTCGCCGATGATCCGGGTGCCGCTCTCGAAAGCGAGGTGCACGAGGGGCCACGAGGTGGCGTCGTGCGTCGTGCCGACGAGGTCGTCGTTGATCATCGTCGAGCGGTTGTTGGGCCGCATCTGACCCATTACGACGAATCCCGAGTCGTTGTTGACCGTTCCTTCTACCCGCGCCATGAGCAACATGTCGGAGAACGACAGGTCCGCCAGGAGCGACCACGACGCGGTCAGTCGCAAGAGGTGGTCGATGACCGGTTCGTTGAGCGCCGTGCGAAGGGCGGCCAGTTCGGCGAGCGTCGCCACTAACTGGCTCGCAGCGGAATCATCTGACGCTGGCGGTTGGTGTAGGACGCGACCTCGTGGACACCGCGCGCCTCGAGGAGATCGGCCAACTCTGCGGCGCGCGAGCCGACGCGCTCGAGTGAGTGCGCGTCACTGGCCGTCGTGAAGGTGAGTCCGCGCGCGACCAGCCGGTCGAGGAATCCCTCGGCCGGATACTGTTCGGCGATCGGCTTGGTCCAGCCGGCCGACGAACACTCCATCGAGAGATCGGACTTCGCCGCCGACTCGGCCATGAGGTCCCAGTAGTCGCCGGGGTCCGACGCGAGATAGCCCGCGACTTTGATGAGGTCAGGATGTGCGAGCACGTCGACGGCATTGGACGCCGCGAGCTCTTCGATGGCGCGCGCGTAGTCGGCCCAGCATTGATCGACGTCGCGCACGGTCCACTCGTGGGCATGCGTGGGGACGTCGTAGTCGTCGAACTGCCACGTCCCGAGCCAGTGGACCGAACCGATCAGAACGTCGAAGGGGTACTGCGCGAGGAGCGGTGCGATGACGTCCATCTGGTCGGCGTAGTAGTCGACTTCGAGTCCGATCTTGACCGGCAGTCCCTCGTCCTTCGCGCGTTGCGCGAGCGTCACGTACTCCTCGAGCGAGTTGCGTGCGTGGAAGTCCAGATACTCGGCCAGCACCGGACTAGTCGGTTCGTGGCCGTAGCGCAGCCAGAAGGGACCGACGGCTGACAGCACGTCGCGAAATCGGCTCGTGTGCTCGGTGAGGGCCAGCTCGGTGACGCCATTTCGAGCGGCCTCGTCGCAGTAGTCGGCGATCTGGTCGAGCTTGAACCAGACGGAGGACTCCGAGTGGGGCCAGAGGTGCAGGTGGTAGTCGATCACCGCACGACGCCCGTCAATCTCAAGCCGAGCCGAAACCGACGATGCGCTCGCTCGACGGAGAACCCAACTCGACGTAGGCGATTCGCGCGGCCGGGATGCCGACTCGGCGACCTTTGCGATCGGTGAGCCAGAGCACCGTGTCTTCGCTGAGCGAAGTCTCGATCTCCTTCATCACCTTCTCGCGCTTGGCGTCCTCGGGGAGAACGACCTCGATCTCCTTCATGGACTGCACGATGCCGATACGAACTTCCATCACTGCTCCTCTGCCACATTGCGACTCATCACATGCTAGAAGGAAGAGGCACAATGGAAAACCTGAGCGACCCACCAATCTCTGAGCGCAGTCGACGCTGGGCCGCCACGATGGAGGGCTACGAAGGCTCGGCCGACGACGTCACCGTCGCGCACCGCGACTCCTCGGCCGCGATCGACGTCACGGACGGCGCGTCACGCGTTCCGGGCACTCTCGCCGAACGAGAAGAGCAGATCGATTCCCTGCTCGCCGTAGGTGCGACCCGCGGCTACGGGGCGGGCAACCGGGCGCGCGAAGAAGAGCCCGACGAGTTCCGGACCTGTTTCGAGCGCGACCGCGACCGCGTCCTTCACTCGAGTGCCTTTCGCCGACTGGCCGGCAAGACCCAGGTCTTCGTGTTTCCCGACGACCACATGCGCACGCGCCTCACCCACGCCCTCGAGGTCGCTCAGGTCGCCACCGGCGTCGCGCGCGCCCTCGGGCTCAACGTGGCCCTCACCGAGGCCATCGCGCTGGGACACGACTGCGGTCACGGACCGGGCGGTCACGCCAGCGAAGAGGCACTCGATCCCTTCGTCGACGGAGGCTTCGATCACGCGGTCTGGGGCGCCGACGTCTCGCTCGTGAGTTTGAACCTCTGTCTCGAGACGCTCGACGGCATACGCAACCACTCGTGGTCGCGACCGGCTCCGTCGACTCCCGAAGGTGAAGTGGTGAGTTGGGCCGACCGCATCGCCTACAGCTGTCACGACTTCGAAGACGCGGTCTCGGCCGGCATCGTCTCGGCCGATGAGTTGCCGGCGATCGTGCGCGAGCGGTGCGGCGTGCGCCGAAGCCAGCAACTGGGGACCTTCATCAACGCGATGATCCGCACGACGCGCGCGACCGGGGTTATCGGCATGGACGCGCGTCACTCCGAAGCGCTCGCCGCCTTTCGGACGTTCAACTACGAGTCGATCTACCTGCGCAGCGCCTCCCGCCAGCAGGCGTCGTCGGTCGTCGCGATGCTGCGTGCACTCGTCGAGTACTTCGCGCTCCATCCCACGCTCATCCCCGACGTCGCCGACGGCGATGAAGCGCTCGACAGTCCCGCCCTCGCGATGCGATTGAGCGTCGCCTACGTCGCGGGCATGACGGACCGGTATCGCGTGCCGGTGCGCGATCACGCTGCTCGACTGGCCGATCGACCAACTGCCGAGCGGTATCGACCGCTAATGGATTGACGTTGACGAGACCGGCCATCGGCGACGGTCCGCCGCGCATCCACTCCAGTCGCAGTTCGGTGATGCGAAGCGCGGAGTGTTCGTGCGTGAGGATCCAGAACTTCTCGTTCACGACCGCATCCTCGACCGCCTTGGCGACGTCGGCCGCGTCGATGCCCGCGTTCACCAACGCCGCCGCGATCTTCTTGATCTCCTGGCGCCTCGGGGTTCTCGGCGTAGCTCGCGAGTTCCTTGGGCATGTTGCGTTCGGACTCGAAGATTCGCGTGCGCACGAAGTTGGGACAGAGCACCGAGACGTGGACGTTCTTTCCGGTATTGGCCAGTTCGTGAAAGAGCGACTCTGAGATGCCGACGACGGCGAACTTGCTCGCGTTGTACGGTCCCATGCCCGCGACGCCGACGAGCCCGGCTTCCGAGGCGGTGTTGACGACGTGGCCCTCGTTCTGCTCGAGGAAGAGCGGGATGAAGGCGTTCATGCCGTTCACGACGCCGTCGAGGTTGACGCTCATCACCCAGTCCCAGATCTTCTTTGGCGTGCCAATGGTCGAGCCACCAGCGACGCCGGCATTATTGAAGATGACGTGGACGGCACCGAACTCCTTCAGGGCGGCGTCGCGTAGCGCTTCGACGTCGGACTCCTTTGCGACGTCACAGTGCACACCGATAACCGTAGCGCCATGCGATCGCAACTCATTGACCTGGGTCTCGAGCGGGGCCGTCTTCGATGTCGCCGAGTACGAGGTTCGCGCCAGCCTTCGAGAACTGGATGGCGGTGGCGAGACCTATGCCACTGGCACCTCCGGTGATTACGGCTGTCTTGCCCTTCAACTCCATGATTCGTCCTTATCGTCGTCGTATCGGAACGACGATAGACCTTTGATTTCCTCCGGGCTTGAATGTCGTACTACTGGCCGAAGTGAATCAGTGCAGGCCCATCCAGGCGCTACCCGAATCCTCCGAAAAGACCTCGGGCCTGGAGGGCAGCCCAAAACTCCGGTTCGTAAACGCTTTCGGGATCGTCGCGCACCAACTGATCGACGATGACCGCGTCTTCACCGACGAGGATCCGCCACTTGTTCTGACGTACGCCCTCGAGGATTATCTGCGCCGCCGAAGCGGCGGTGAGCGGCGCGAGGTCGCGAAAGGCCTCGCCGAACATCGCGACGCCCTTGCGCAGATCCTCATCGGACACTTCGTCGACCGGTGTGCCGTCGGCCGCGAGTTGACGTCGTACGCGCACGAGGTCCTCGGCCTCGAGCGTCTCGGGCTCCTTGCCGTGCACGATTCCCGAGTTGATCACGATGGACGTGCCGACGTGTCCTGGCATGACCACCGAGACACGCACGTGTGACGCGTGCATCCGCAAGTCGGCGATGAGGGCCTCGCTGAAGCCGCGCACGGCGAACTTCGCCGCGCTGTACGAGGTGTGCGGGCGATTGGGACCAACGGAGGCGAAGATGCCGTTGATGCTGCTCGTGTTGACGATGTGACCTTCGTCGGCCGCCATCAGCATGGCAGGAAGTCCCGTCCCGAGATAGACGCCGCCCCAGTCGATGGCGAACGTCCGCTCCCACGCCGCGCGGTCATCATCGACGAAACTGCCGCCGCCGCGACGCCCGCGTTGTTGAACAACAGGTTGATCGTCGACGTCGAGTGCTCTTTCGATGACCGCGTCGCGAAAGGCCATCAACTGCGCCTCGTCGGCGACGTCGGCCACGAACGTCGTCACCCGGGTGCCGGCCGGCGCCGTCTCGAGGGCGAGTGACTTCGTCTCCGCCAAGCGCTCGGCCGAGACGTCACACGTCGCCACGTGGCAGCCCTCTTGGCCAGTTGTCGCACCAGCTCGCGCCCCATTCCCGTGCCGCCGCCCGTGACGACGGCGATGCGTCCCTCGAAGTATCTCCATAGTCCCCCTCTTTTTTCGCAATCCTAGAAGTCCGTTGAACGCAGCGGCGGGCCATCAATGCACTCACCGCATGACGTTGTCGTCGAGTGAAGGCGATGTCTCCTCGCACACGTTGTCGGCTAAACTGTCTATACCAAAAACAGTTGGCGAGGCAGGCGAATCGCGCCCGTTACTGTGCTTGGAGAGGAGTAACCGTGACACCAAACTCCAAATGGCCCCCGAAGATTTCGCGTTCCAAAGGGATGCTGCACACGCAGATCGCCAACGCGGTGGCCTCTTCGATCACGCTCGGGCACTTTCGGTCCGGAGATCGACTTCCCCCGGAACGAGAACTCGCGAAGAAGTTCGGGGTGAATCGACTCACCGTACGCCAGGCACTCGCCGAACTCCAAATTCGTAAGCTCATACTGCGACGCACCGGTCGAAACGGCGGTACCTTCATCGCCGAACCGGTCATCGAGTATGACCTCACGACCTTCGCCGGATTCTCAGAGCAGGCCCGCCGACTCGGCCACGTCGCCAGCGCACGGGTGCTGCGCACCGAGCGTGTCGCCGCAGACGCCGCGACGGCAGAGGCACTGCAGCTCTCCGAAGGCGACGAAGTCTTTGAGATCGACCGCCTGCGTTTCGCGGACGACCTTCCCGTGTTGCTCGAACACTCGAGCTTCCCAGCCGAACGCCTTCCCGGATTGCTAAGCGAGCCGCTTCACGGTTCGATCCACGAACTCCTCGAGCGACGCTACGACGCGCGACCGGTTCGGGCCGTCGAACGAATCTCACCGGTTGCCGCCAACGCTCGCACCGCGCGACTGCTCGACGTCACGCGAGGAACACCCCTGCTACGCGTCGAACGCGAAGCGTTCGACGTGAATGGCGTGCCGGTCGAGAGCGCGTGCGATATTTTGCGCGCGGATCGCAGCCGCATGTTGGTGTGGTCCTTCGAACTACCCCCAAAGTAAGTACCGCCAGCGCGTGCCGTCACGGACCGGTGTCATGACAGGAACTACGAGAGCTTGAGCTCTTGTCGATAGACACGCGCCGGTCCCTGGCTGACGATCGTCGCCGCGAGCGCTTTGAAAGCGAGCGCCACTTCGCTCTGCGGATCGTGCACGACGATCGGTTCGCCCACGTCACCGCCCTCGCGAAGTTTGGTGTCGAGCGGAATCTGCCCCAACAACGCGATGCCGAGTTCCTGAGCGAGACGCGCCCCACCGCCGGCGCCGAAGATCTCGTAGCGCTTCGCGTCGTCGCCGGTGAACCAACTCATGTTCTCGATGACGCCGCGCACACTGAGCTTCAACTTGCGCGCCGCGTAGGCCGAACGTTGCGCGACGCGTTGCGCGGCGGCCTGCGGCGTCGTCACCACGTACATCTCGATTCGCGGAAGTACTTCAGAGAGCGTCAACGCCACGTCACCGGTGCCGGGCGGCATGTCGATCAACAAGAAGTCCGGTTCGTCCCACCACGCTTCCGAGACGAGCTGTTGGATGGCCTTGTGCAGCATCGGTCCGCGCCAGATGACCGGCTGCTCGTCTGGCACGAAATAGCCCATCGACACGCAGCGAACGCCGTGCGCCAGCGTCGGGATGACCGTGTCGCCGAGCACGATCGGGTCGTTCACGGCGCCGAGCATCTTGGGCAGGGAGAATCCGTAGACGTCGGCATCCAGTACGCCAACGTCGTGTCCGCTCTGGGCGAGGGCGATCGCCAGGTTGACCGTCACCGAGGACTTCCCCACGCCGCCCTTGCCCGAAGAGATCCCGAGGATCCTGGTCTTCGAGAGCTTGTCGAGGAACTTGGGTGGCGCGTCGCCGTGAGCGTGTTCGCCCGGTCCGGGGTCGCCGGCCATCGCGCCACGCAAGAAGTTGCGCAGTCCCAGAAGTTCTTCTTCGTTCATGGGACGAACGACCACCGTGGCGTCGGGAACGATCGCCTTGACCGACGCCTCGAGCAGGGTCAGATTCGGCCACGAGGACACCGGCAGCACCAGTTCGACCCGGGTCGAATCGCCGCTCTGCGTCACGTCACCGAGAAAACCGAGTTCGCCCAACGTGCGAACGAGTTGCGGCTCAACGATGTCGCGGAGTGCAGGGTCGTGGGAGCTGTTCGAGGTCACTGATTTCCTTTAGGAGGGCTCATAGAGCGTACCGGCGCGAAAGACCAAGGCGGTCCTAGACTTTCTACGTGTCAACTTCGATCAACGAGAACGACCTCGATCCGGCGCTCTTCACGGCCAACGTCACGAGTTTGGCGCACTCCTTTGGCGATAACACGCGCCGGAAGATCTACCTCTACCTCCGCGAAAACCCGGGGGCCACGGCGACCGAGCTCTCGCGACACTGCCAGGTGCACGCCAACGTCGTGCGCCACCACCTCGAGCGACTCACCGAGTCGGGCTACGTCACCTTCGACAACGTTCACAAGACCACGGTCGGTCGTCCGGCCAAGGGCTATCGCGTCGTCGACGCCGGGCTCGTCATGGACGGATCCATGCGCCGCGACGCGTTGCTGGTGGCACTACTCGAGATGGCCCTGGAGCGACTCGGTCCGGAAGCGGCCGAATCGATGTCCCACGACGTCGGGGTTGAATACGGTCGAACCCTGGCCGGTGCCGTCGGTGCGGGTGACTCGAGTCCGAGCCTCAAGGCCGCGATGGAGTCGATCGCCGGGATCTTGACGGCCCACGGCTTCGCCGCGCGGGCCGAAGAACACGACCTCGAACAGTCCGTCGTCTCGGACAACTGTCCCTTCGGTACCGCCGCCCAACACCACCCGGTGCTGTGCGCGGTCGACCGCGGACTCATCTCGGGCATGCTCGACGGACTCGGTGCCGAACGTCGCAACGTGACGTTGACGTCACGCGCGCGCGGCGACGACGCCTGTCGCGTGACGGCCTAACGCGACCGCTTCATCGCGAGAGCTAACAGGTCGAGCGCGGCGTGATGGTGAGCGAGTCAATCGGCACGTTCACCGTATGGTGAAAGCCCTTGAAGGAGTATTCGACGGGCAGCGACGTGTAGGTCGTCGCACCGCTCGCCGCTGAGGTCGGCACGCACTCTTGGTCCCAGTGGACGACCAGTTGGAGTTGGCCCTCACTCGCGAGCGACGTGGGCTGGAACACCGAACCGCCCTTGAATCCGAGCGAGCTGGTGGAACCTGGTTTCGTGTCGAAGTAGACGTGGACGTCCGAGGTACCCGATGGATTCGGCGGCGCCGATACCTTGTCGATCGTGACGCCGAAGCGCTGGTCATTGTTGATCGAGACGATCACCTCGACGCGGAACGACCCACTCGGCTCGGTCCAGATGATGCCGCTCGTGCCGTGGGGGTGATTGGTCGCGAGCGATCCGTTCGACGACAAGATCTGTGAGCCATACTCGCCGTTGAGCGACTGGGAGATCGGCTGATAGTGACTCGCCGCGACGTACAGCGCGGCGCCGACAGCGACCACGACCACCACGAGCGAGACCAACACGATGATCCAGCGACGACGCTTGGGTAACTCCTCGGGTTCGTCGCGCTTCCAATCGTCGTTCTGCACGAAGGGGTGATCCATCGAGTGTTCGTCCACGGCCCTCCGCCCGAATGTGTTCTGAGAATCGTAGCGATGATTGGCCGCGGGTGACTTTCGACCTAGCGCTTGGCGAGGATGGAGTTGACGCGCTGGGTCGTCGCGAGGAGCTGCGGGACCAGTTCTTCTCGGAGTTCCTTCAGGTTCGTTCGGCCGACGGGCGTCGAGATATTGATCGCGGCGACCGTTCGGCCCGTGGAATCGCGGATTGGCGCCGCGACCGCGCGCAGACCTATCTCGAGTTCTTGATCGTTGAGCGCCCAACCGCGCTTGACGACCTTCTCCAGTTCGGTCAGGATGTCGCTCTCGCGGTGCAGCGTGAACTTCGTGAGTGCGACGAGTGGCCGGCTCCCGAGGTGGCGTCGCTGCTCGGCGACCGGCATCGCCGCCAGCAGCACGCGCCCCGTCGACGTGCAGTACGCCGGCAGTCGGCTCCCGACCGAAAGAGAGAGCGTCATGATGCGCGACGCCGCGACGCGACTGACGAACACGATGTCCGATCCGTCGAGCACCGAGACCGAGACCGACTCGCGGACCTTGTCACTAAGGTCCTGGATGAACGGCTCGACGATGTCGCGAAATGGCAGCGACGTGAGGAACGAGTAGCCGATGTCGAGGATCCGCGGCTGCAGGAAGAACTCGCGGCCGTCGACGCCGACGTAACCGAGGGTCTCGAGCGTGAAGAGCAGACGACGACACGAGGCCCGGCTGTAACCGGTGCGACGCGCGACCTCGCTGAGTGATTGGCGCGGGCACTCCTCGTTGAAGGACCGAATCACGTCGAGCCCGCGTTCGAGCGACTGCACGAACATGCGATTGCTTTCTTCCATTTCGATCCACCTCCGACGCTCTTGGATGCAAGCAGAGCATGTTCGCACATCGAACAGAGCGAGTCAATTGTGAACGATCGCGTTTTCGCGTCGAACACGGCGCGCGGGGTTTTCGCGTACACGCCGAGCGCTACTGAGGCTTCGAAAGAGTCGGGGCTGGGATTCGGACTCTACGCGGGGACCCTGATACCCAACTTCTTCAAGAACGGCCGCGCGATCGCCAACTGCCCATTCGACGGTTTCAGCTTCAAGAACTCCTCGAATTCGGCTTTCGCCACGCGCTGATTGCCGGGCGTTGCGTCGGCGACGATGGCGAAATAGAGGCGGGGCGCTGACTGTTTCGGAGCGACGGCGATCGCCTTTTCGATCTCTTTTATGCCGACCTTGATGACCGAGATCTTCTTCGCCGCGCTCCCGGCCGTGAAGTCGAGCCATCCGCTCTGGGTGAGGGCCGTGACGTTCGTTGGATCCAGGACGAGGACCTTGGCGTAGGCACTCAGGGCCGTGGTGTCTTGGCTGTTCGCGACGTCGACTTCGGCCTGGGTCAACAGTCGGTCGATCAACTGCGTCTGCGTGAGCTTGATGCCGCCGTCACCGGAGTTGCCGGCCTGTCGTGGCGACGTCGAGGAGAAGAGCGCGTAGAGCAACACCACCGCGAAGCAGACCGCGGCCACGACCAGCCACCGCGCGTGACGCGTGCGATGTCGTGCGCGCGTCGTATCGACACTCACCATCAGTTCCCCGAGTGCCACGCGAGCGCGTTCGAGCGCTACGCCCTCGCGGCGCTCGATGTCGTCGTACTGCTCCGTGCTGAGTTCGCCGGCGTTGCGTTCGCGTGATGCGTCGTGCAACGAGGCCTCACGTAGCCGGATCTCGTCGCGTAGTTGCGCTGCGTCGCGGTTCATCGTCGTCTCGCCAGTCGCACGCCGGCGATCGCCAACGCCACGACGGCCCCTAGGGGTACGAGCCACAACAACAGGCCGAGGCCGGACGTCGACGGACTGAGCAGGATCGACGTGCCGTAGGTCGCCTCCAATGAGGTCAGGATCTTGTTGTCGGACTGGCCCTCTTTGACGCGACGCGCGATGTCGTGGCGCACGGCGATCGACGACGTCGCGTTGCTCTGGGCGACCGAGAGGTCGTCGCACGCCGGGCACTTCACGAGCGTCTCCAAATGGGCGATACGGCCCTGGGCCGAGGCCGTACTCGGCGCCTCGAGCAGCGCCACGGCGAGGACGCAGAGGAACGCGACGCACCACAGCCAGAAGGATCGCACGACGCTCACGACGCGACCTTCGCCACGACGGCGGCCAGCTGTTTGGCGTTCGTCGGGCCGAGCAACTGCACCGCGACGCGACCTTGACGGTTGATCACGTACGTCGTCGGTGGTGACGTGACGCCGTAGCTGTTGGCGATGACGCCGCCCGGGTCGATGATCGAGGGATAGAGCGAGCCGTAGTGCGCGGCGAAGTTCGTCGCTTGATTCACGGGATCGTTGAAGACGACGCCGACGACGACGATGCCGTCGTTGCGCACGCTCCACGAGTACGTCGAGAGCTCCGGGGCCTCTTGGATGCACGGAGCGCACCATGACGCCCAGAAGTTGACGACGACGACCTTGCCGCGTTCGCTCTTCAACGAGAACGTGCCGCCGCCGAGTTCGTTTCCCTTCAGCGTCGGCGCGATCTTGCCCAGGAGTGGACTCGGCGCCTCGGTGGCCGCGCTGATCGGATGACGCGTCGCCAGGAAGGCCGAGAAGGCGATCAGGATCGCGAGGATCCCGAGCGAGATGACCATGACCGTTCGTCTCACGCGTCCACCTCGTCGCCGTGACGTCGTCGAACGAACGACAACGCCGAACCGACCCCGAGCAACAGTCCGCCGATCCAGAGCCACGCGAGCAGCGGCTCGACGGTGACGCCGAGCACGACCGAACCGGCCGGCAGGTCGCCCTCGACCTGGGCACCCGACGCGGCTCCGTCGCCACCGACGGCATCGAAGGTGACGTAGACGTCGCGCGCCAGGCTCGAATCGATCGCCGGCGTGCCGACCGGTTGGGCGCTTCGCCCGTGATAGGTCGTGATGGCCGGCAACAGCGCGTGGTGGTTGACGTCGACGCGTAGTTCCGTCGCCGTCTCCAGCGAGTCCTTCACCGTGCGAAATCCGTGGAACGTGACGAACTGACCGGAGACCACGGTGCTCTGTCCGGTTGCCAACGTCACTTCATTGCGCGTCGTGTACGACGTCGAGGTCACGATCGCGAGCGCCATCACGACGACGCCCAGGTGCACCACCATCCCCCCGGCGCTCGGTCCGCGCAGCGCGTCGTACCAGCGTTGGTGACGTCGCTTCGACGCGACGAACGCGCCCCGCAACGTGCGCAGTGCCGCGCCCGCCGCGGCGGTCGCGAGAAAGTACGCCAACAACACCGTCGGTCGTCGCACGCCGGCGATGATCAGCGCGACGACGACGACGAGCGACGTCCACGCACTGAAACGAATCCGCGACCACAGCACGCTCGCGTCGAGCGGTGCGCCAACCGACCAGTGGCGCGAGCGACATCAGTACGAGCAGCACGATGCTCATCGGTACCGCGACCGAGGCGAAGTACGGCGTGCCGACCGTCACCTGACCACCGTTGACCGCTTCGTAGAGGAGCGGAAAGACCGTCCCGAGCAGGACGACCACGGCGAAGCCGACGAAGAGCACGTTGTTGGCGATGAACAGGCCCTCTTTGGAGAGTGGATGGTCGACGCCGACGGGCGAGCGCAGGCGATCACCTCGCCACGCGAGCAGTCCCACGCCGAGCGCGACCGTCACGAAGAAGAACCCGATCAGGAGCGGTCCGAGCGTGCTGGAGGAGAAAGCGTGCACGCTCTGCAAGACGCCCGAACGGGTGAAGAACGTGCCGAGCACCGTCAAGGAAAACGTGGCGATCGCCAAGCGACAGGTTCCACACACGAAAGAGACCGCGACGGTCCTGCACGATGACCGAGTGGATGTAGGCCGTTGCCGTCAGCCACGGCAAGAGCGCGGCGTTCTCGACCGGGTCCCACCCCCAGAAGCCGCCCCAGCCGAGCACCTGATAGCTCCACCACGCCCCGAGCACGATGCCGACCGAGAGGACACCCCACGCGAGTACCGTCCAGCGACGCTGTTCGAGCGGCCAGCGGTCGTGCACCCGACCGGTGATGAGCATCGCGATCGCGAAGGCAAAGGGCACCGTGAACCCGACGAATCCCATGTAGAGCAGCGGCGGGTGGATGGCGACGAGTGGGTTGTCCTGCAACAACGCGTTCGGACCGGCACCCTGCAACACCTTGGCCGCGTTGTGGATGAACGGATCGGCCGGACCACACATCAGTCCCAGGAAGAAGGCGCTCACGCCGAAGAGCACGACGGCCGCCCACGAGACAACCTGGTCATCGCTGCGACGCCGGTAGTAGTACAGGACGAGCACGATGATGGCGCAGAGCAACAGCGACCAGAGCAGTAACGATCCTTCGAGGGCCGACCACATGCCGGTGATCGAATAGAGCAGCGGCGTGAACGTCGCATTGTTCTCCGACACGTAGGCCAACGAGAAGTTGTGCGTGATGAGCGCGAACTGCATCACCGCGACGGCGCCCACGATCCCGGTGAGCGACACGAGCGCCCAGCGAATCGACCGCGACGGGCGGCTCGAGCGGAGCGCGAACAGCTGGTGGATGAGACCACCGAGGGTGGCGAGGAAGGCGACGTAGAGCGCGGCAGCGCCCGAGCCAGGTCAGCGTCATCGCACGCTGCCGTTAGGCGCCTTCACCCGATTCGGGTGTTGGGCGATGTACGTCGAGGTGTGCTTCACCAGGATCTGCGTGCCGTCGAACGTCGTCGAGTGAGCGCGTCGTGAAGTGTCCGACGACCACCACGGGGATGTCGGCCTGGAAGAGCTGCGGCGGCGTTCCGCGACTCTTGACGTAGACCTCGTGCGTGCCGCTGCCGGTTATCCAGAACGAGGCGCCGCATGGCCGTGCGCGTGATGGTGTGGGGCTTCACGACGCCCTCGAGCCGGATCGTCGTCGTACCGATCTTGGCGCGGCTCGCGATGACCTGGTCGACGGTGTCGAAGTAGTTGAGCGAGTGCAGGAGTCCTTGGCTGAGCAGCGCCAGGATCGCGACGACGAGCACGACCAGCACGCCGATCGACGCGACGGCGGCTCGAGCTCTTCGCCTTGGGCGGGGCCACGGGCGTGAGGTCGAGTTCGGTCTCAGTCAAGGTGTCGCCCTCGCCACCAGATCGACAGCGCGTAGAGCGCCAGCCCCCCAAAGGCAAAGGAATAACCGGCGGTGACGTAGTCCACTAGTGGACTCCCTCGGCGCGACGTCGATCGAGAGCGACCTCGAGCGTCTCGGTGCTCGAGAGTTCGCGCCGCACTTCGAGACGGTAGCGCGCGCGCAGCAGCCACACGTAGGCGAGCGAGAAGGCGACGAAGCTGAGTAGCAGTGTCCAGAGCATGCTGCCGTGGACCTTGAACTGGCGGTTCGGACCGAGCAGTGTCGCACCCTGGTGCAGCGTGTGCCACCACTGGACCGAGAAGTGGTCGATCGGCACGTTGATCGCCGCGATGATCGCGAAGACCGCACTGCGACGCGCGCGCAGTTCGAAATCGTCGTTGGCGCGACGAAGCGCGAGGTAGCCGAGCGCGAGCACGCCGAGGATCGCCGTCGAGGTGAGGCGCGCGTCCCAGGCCCACCAGACGCCCCAGGCCGGCCGTCCCCAGATCGAGCCGGTGATGAGCGTGAGGACGATGAAGACGAGGCTCACCTCCATGGCGCAGTGCGCCACGCGGTCCATGACGACCGAGCGCGTTCGTCGCCACAGGTACAGCGCGCTGGCGATCGTCGCCGTGCCGAAGGACAGGTAGAGCGCGACCGTGGCGATCGCCGGGTGCACGTAGAGCAGTCGCGCGAGATTGCCCTGGACCTTGTCCGGCGGGGTGACCCAGATTCCCAACCAAATGGTGAGGGCCATTGTGACGATCGTGGCCGGTCCTAGTAGTCGTTGGCTGAGCTGTTTCATCACGATTCCTCGAGAACACCGTAAAGGAGAATCCCGAGTGCCAGGTATACGGCCAGCGCGACGACCGAGATGACCCACCACTGCAACAGCGCACCGCCGTGCAGCGCCGAGTTGAAGGAGCGCTCACCGGCGATCAGCAGCGGCGCGAAGGCCGGGAGGCTGAGGACGGGCAACAGCGTCGCCGGCGGCGTTTCCGCCGCTCGTGAGTGCCCCGTAGAGCGTTCCCGGCGCCCGCGATGGCGCCCAGGGTGACCACGATGCTCGGAACCGCCTCCAGGGTGCCGTGAAGGGCCGTGTGCAGGACCACGACACTGCCCCGCGAGCAGGACAATCGCGCTCAGCCAGAGCTCGACCGCGAGGGCCGCGGCCTTGCCCAAGAAGACGCCCGCGGGGTCGAGTCCGAGGGTCGCGACCGAGGCGCGCGTACCGCTCGTGCGCCTCGATCGCGTGGCTGCGATTGATCATCAAGAGCGCTACCAGGACGATCACCAGATAGAACAGTCCCGGGGCGGCCGAGCGAGTGTCCGGCCTGGCTCGGACCGAGCGCCAGGCCACACAAGAGCAGCGCCATGACGCCGAAGGGGACGACCTGCCAGAGCAGCACGCGACTGCGGCGCTCGACGCGCAGGTCCTTGCCCGCCACGAGCAGCGCCACGCGGATCACGATTCGCCCACGATCCGACCGCCGGCCATCGACGAGGGTGCGCGGGTGCAGTGCGCGCTGCGCAGCGGGTCGTGCGCGCTGACCACGACCGTCGCGCCGCGCTCGACGACGTCGCCGAGCAGGGCGTCGAAGAACGAGCGGCCCTCGTCATCGAGCGAGGCGTAGGGCTCGTCGAGGAGCCACAGTTCGGGGCGACGAAGGAGCAGCCAGGCCAGGCCCAGGCGTCGGCGTTGACCCGCGCCGAGAGCCGCTTCGCGACCGTGTCGCGACGCGCCGACGAGTCCACGCGCTCCAGGACGGTCGCGAGTCTCATCGAGCGGTCGCCCGAGCGCCTTCGCGCGCGAAGGTGAGGTTCTCCTTCACGGTGAGATCGTCGTAGAACGAGCCCTCGTGGCCGAGCCAACCGACGCGACGACGAAGCTGGCGCCGATCGACCGTCGCGAGATCGAGTCCCAGGACCGACGCCCTCCCCCGCGCTGAGTCCGACCAGACCGGCCGAGGAGTCGCAAGAGACTGGTCTTGCCGGCGCCGTTCGCGCCGACCGAGACGGTCAACGATGACGGGTGCAGTTCGAGGTCGACGCCACTCAAGCAGGGGAAAGCCGCTGGCCATCGAGACGGCGTCGCGCAAGTCGTGACCGACGACGCGTCGATCGTGATCACCGGGCTAGCGCGCCAGGGCGTCGATGTCCGCGGCCACCATCATCTCGATCAGGCCGAAGAAGTCGACTTCGCACTTCCAGCCCAACTGCTCGTGCGCCTTGGTGGCGTCGCCGACCAACAGGTCCACCTCGGCCGGTCGGATGAAGCGCCGGATCGACGACGACGTAATCCTCGTAGTTCAGTCCCGCGGCGTCGAAGGCCACCTCGCACAGTTCGCGCACCGAATGGGTCTGGCCGGTCGCCACCACGAAGTCGTCGGGCGTCGTCGCGCTGGAGCATCGCCCACATCGCGCGCACGTAGTCGGCGGCGTAGCCCCAGTCGCGATGGGCGTCGAGATTGCCGAGGCGCAGTGAACTGTCGAGTCCGGCCTTGATGCGCGCGACGCCGTGCGTGACCTTGCGCGTCACGAACTCGAGCCCGCGCCGCGGCGACTCGTGATTGAACAGGATGCCCGACGAGGCGTGCAGCCCGTAACTCTCGCGGTAGTTGACGGTGATCCAGTGGCCGTAGACCTTGGCGACGCCGTAGGGACTGCGAGGGTAGAACGCCGTCGTCCTCGTTCTGGGGCACCGTGCGCACCCGGCCGAACATCTCGGAGGAGCTCGCTTGGTAGAAGCGGATCTCCGGGTCGACGATGCGGATGGCGTCGAGCATGCGCGTGACGCCCAGCGCGGTGATCTCGCCGGTCAGTACCGGCTGGGTCCACGAGGTCTGCACGAAGCTCTGGGCGGCCAGGTTGTAGACCTCGGTCGGGCGGTAGTCGCGCAAGACGTTGATCAGCGAGACCTCGTCGACGAGGTCGCCCGAGACGAGCGTGAGCTGGTCTTGGATGTGGCTGATTCGCTCGATGGTGAGCGGTGGAACTACGTCGGACGAGGCCGATGACCTCGTAGCCCTTGGCGAGCAGGAGTTCGGCCAGATACGAGCCGTCCTGACCGGTGATACCTGTAATTAGCGCTCGTTTGGCCACCGACAGTCCTCCAGAAATGGCACCGACCAGCGGTCCGCACCGAGATCGACATTCTAGTACTGGTGATAAATTCGCTCACGGAGCCGTGCCTAGCCTTGAGCGTGGCCCGCATCGCCGTCGTCAGCTTTCGTCTCGGTGGTGACCGACGGCGTGGCGATCGAATCGGCCAAGTGGATCGAGGCCCTCGACACACTCGGTCACCGCGTTCACACGGTCGCCGGCGAGGGCGACGCCGACGACATTGATGCCGAGTCTCGCGATCGACGCGCACGCGACCGACTTCGGCTCCAGGAGTTGGAAAAGGCGCTCGCCGGCGCCGACCTCGTCGATCGTCGAGAACCTCGCGTCGTTGCCGCTCAACCTCGACGCGCGCGACGTCCTTTACGACGTGTTGAGGGACGCCCGGCGCTCTTTCATCACCACGACCTCGCCGTGGCAACGCCCGCACCTCGCCCACCTCGAAGGACCTCGCACCGGCCCGCTGTGGCGCCACGTCACGATCAACGAACTCTCGCGACTCGAACTCCTCGAACGCGGCATCGACGGCCGTGACCATGATGAACTCGCTTCGACTGCGATCCGCCCGGGGACGACGTGACGCGACGCGACTCAGCCCTCGACGTCGACGCGCCGGCTGGTCCTGATGCCGTCGCGGGCACTTCCGCGCAAGAACGTCGAGGGTGCGCTCGCGCTGTGCGAAGCGCTGGACGCGGTCTTCTGGCTCCTCGGACCGGCCGAGGACGGTTACGGAGCGACGCTGGAGCAGTTGCTCCACTCCGCGCAGGTCGACGTGCGGCGCGGGCTACCCGACGGCGCCGACGTCGCACGACGCGTACGCCGCGTCGCGACCTCGTCGTCATGCCCTCGACCTGGGAAGGCTTCGGCAATCCGGTGATCGAATCGGTGACGCACCGACGACCGCTCGCGCGCTCTACCCCTATCCCGTGGCGTGCGAGATCAGCGACTACGGATTTCGGTTCTTCGACCTCGGGGAGTCGTAGCGCTCAAGTCGTTCCTCAAAAATCCTGACTACGAGCTCTACGCGCACAATCTCTCGATCGCGTTGGAACACTTCAACATCGCGAATTTGCCAGCGCGACTGAGCGACCTCTTGCATTCAATGGGCGTCCAATAGGGCCAACTAGCCTCTAGACGTATGGTGATCCAAGACGACCGACCGCGACACGCCGAGCGCAGAGAACAGCTAGTTGAGCGTCGCCAAGACGCTCTTCGCGGAACGGGGATTCCAGTCGACGACGATGGACGACATCGCGCGCGAGGCCGGATTCACCAAGCCGATCCTGTACCAGTACTTCGATTCGAAGACCGATCTCTACCGCGAGATCGTCGCCCAACTCGCTGAGACGCTGCTGGCCTCGCTCAAGGTCGCGGTCAACGCCGCCGAGACGCCGCGCGCGAAGATCGAAGTGGCCTTTCGTGTCTACTTCGAGATGGTCGTGAGTGAGACCGACGCATTCCGCATCCTCTTCATCCATTCGCACGAAGGCGACACCGCGAAAGAACTGCGCGCGTTGGAGCTCGGACTGATCTCGTTCATGTTTCCGTTCTTCGACCCTCGATGAGCGAAGACCACCGTCGCCAACTGGCGGGCGGAGTCGTCGGCATCGCCGAGGGCGCCGCCATCATCTGGCTAGAGCAACAAGAGTCGAAGGGTTGGCCGCCACCGGCCACCGGTGCTGCCGAACGACTGGCGGAGCGAAGTGCCACCCTGGCCTGGGGTGGACTGCGCACCGTCCATCAGGACTCGCGATGCTGTCGTCGTCCACGACTGAAGAGAAGGCCTGAGCGAGTTCCCACAACTGTTGCGCGCAGTGCGTCATAGATGGCCTGATCGCCACCGGCCGGATCGGCTACGTCAAATTCGATCGATGGTTCGTGTGGCCCTGCGACACGCAACTTCATCGCAAAATCGGCGCCTGACGGTGCGAACCGAATAAACTGCGCGAGCTGCACCGCCTTGTCCGCGTTTATCGAGAAGTGCGTTCGCACGAACTTCACGTTGTCCGCCTCGGCCGCCAGAATCACGTCCGCCCACTCACAGTCGGCGCAGCTGAGCTGGTGGCTGCGGTGCGCACCGTAGCGATGGTCACCGAGTTCATCGATTTTCATCAGCGCGTCGCGCGTTCGACCACTCATCGCGGAACCCTCGGTCACGTGCGTTCCGGCCGTTCGGATACTCCATTCGACGTCCGTTGATTCGTCAAGCGTCGTAAGCATGTACCCGAGCATTACGGAGCGAGCGACGTTCCCCGTGCAGAGTGTGACGATGTTGAGAGGCGTCGTCATCGTTTAATGCGGAGATCGCTGTTGACAAGGACGCGTGAACGTTCGAATGGCCGCTCTGACGCAAACGTTGACGACCGCGCACGCACCACTCATCGATGCTTAAGGAACGCCAGATAGAACGCCACGAACACCAGGACGATACCGATGTTGGCGATCAACCTTTCCAGCGTGTGGTGCCGAAAGAACAGGACATCAACACCGACCACGACAACGACTATCGCGAGCACGTACAGGACCACAGTTGTTTTTGTTGCCACCGCACAATCCTATTGAGACATCCAAGTCGAGTTCGAGTACGTCACGGACCTTCGGAGCGTCGTAATAGTCCGATCACGAGACACAACCTCGACGGTCATCAACCGAAACAATATTGATGGCGACAATCGTCGTTGGAGTTATGTCCGCTGTTGAAGTACAAGGGGGACGTTGATGTGGTCGAAGCATGAACTGAAGCGAGTCGCTCCTCTTCTGGCGTTGGCAATCCTGACATCGTCACTCGTGTTTGCAGTGCCCGCACAGTCCGCCGTCTCCGGAGCACTGAAGGTAACGGAGAGACTGTCGAGCATTGATCCTTCGACCTCGACGACGATCCACATCACCGCGTGTTGGGCGAACGCCCAGCACGGCGATGCGATTGAGCTCGACGAACAGTCGTCTTCAACTCTGTTGTGGAGAGACGTGAGTCACAAGACGATTGGGACCGCCAAAGGCTGCACGGTTTGGGCACGAACGTCGGGAGCGATTGGAAACTACCCGTATCGAGCGGAAGTCCGCCGGGACACTCGATCTTGAAAGTGAGTTCTGCGACTCTCGAGCGAACGTTCGGTACCATCTCGGCGGCGTCATTTTTCGTTACCGAATTTGGCTGTCAAGGCAGCGGCACGGTCTCCACCGGCGCGCAGTCCTATGCCTATTTCTGTTCGCTGAACGCTGGGCCGCAATCTCAGTCGGACTATGTAACGTTCCCGCGCTCAACCACGTGCCGTTCGCTGACTCTGAGCATGGTCGCGACGGGTAATGCGAAGGGCAATCCCGCCGACCACGCGGCGGTCGTCGTCGAAGTACAGCAAGACAACGCCGTCCAACCCGCAATCTTACGGACAACGAACTCGACAATTTCACGTATCACTTGGATGGTCACGCCGCGGCGCTCAACATTTGGGACAACCAGGCCAACAGTGATGGGGACGCTGTCTACTTTCTCAACGCTGGCTCTACGGCGGTCTGTTCCTCACGCACCGGAGTCTGAGCTCGTAACGGATCGCTAAAGAGCGGATCGCTCCAGATCGGTGCTAATCAAACGACAACGGCATTGATCAGCGCGAGGAGTACGGTTCGTTCAACAGATTCGTGTGGCTCATCCAAAGGGAATCCAATGTTGCGTAAGTTCGCTATTTCGCTCCTTGCCGTGTCCGCCCTCGTGGCACCGGCGCTCGCAAGCGGCGCCCTCGCCTCGACACCGAATGCGAAGTCGATGCTCACGAAAGCTCTGAGCGATGCGGCGCACGAGTCGAGCATGACCGTGTCCGGTTTATTCAAGGAGTCGGGACAATCGGAGGGCTTCGATGCGCAATACGACTCGGTCGCTGTAGGCGGCTCCATAACGGTCGGTGGCGCCGGAACCGCGGATATTGAGGCTCCTAACAGTGGGAGTTACGTCGATGTCAAAGGTTCATCGCTCATCATCTTGAACAAGGTCTTCGAAGTGAAGTCACCGACGTCCGCCGAGATCGGCGTTTGGTACAAAGTGACGAAAGCAGATCCCCGCTTCGACTACATCGATGAGCCGGGCGGCGCCACCACCATCGCCCAGACGTTCTCGTACAGCGCCGTCGGATGGAGCCGTGCGACGACGTACGACGGCACCACGACGCTCAAAGGCGTGCGCGTCAACAAGATGAGCGCGGCCTCGAATTTCTGGGTAGAAAAAGGTTTTGGCAAATTGGTCCTGTACGTCACGGACAACGCTCATCCACTGCCGTTCGCCATGTCCGGTCCACCCGGCTCGAGTGGCCTGTGCTACTTCAGTAAGTGGGGATCAACCGAGGTGCCGGTGCTTACGACCACCGCCAGCCTACCGCAGTAAACCAAAGGCGGCCCGGCCGTCTCGACGTCGTCCCTCAAGATTCGTTCTACTTCGGGAATGCCTGCGACATTCGCACTTCGATGAGCTTTCTGACCAACTCTTTCGGCAGTGGTTCATCGATTGGAAAGTGAAGCGCGCCCTTCGTCTTGGTGTAGGCGGCCAACTCGGCTTCTAATTCCGGGAAGACCGAGCCGCTGTGCGGCAGGTAGCTGAGATGATTCTTGAACGCGGCGAATCCGGCGACCACTTTCCCGTCCTGGCTGAAGGACGGAACCGTATAAGAGAGACCTTGCTCGGCGTCGGGAATTATCTCGAGGATCGTTTCGCGAAGCTTCCGAAGCGTCGCGCGCTTCGGGTCGTCATTCTGGTCAATGTACGCAGTGATCTCGTCGCGAGACATGCGCCCATTATTGATTGATAATCTCCGCCGGTCAAGGTCGAACGCTGCATATGGTTGAATCATTCGGGCGCGTAGCGGATGCCCTTCTCCCTGTTGAAACGAAAGGTCTGCATCAGTACTATTCCCCCATGAACAGTGATGTCGTACCGATGATGTCGTACCGCAATGGCGTGGAGGCACTCGACTGGCTCGTTACAGCGTTTGGGTTCACCGAGCACGTCCGGATGGTCACCGACGAAGGAAGACTCGAACACGCCGAACTCGGAGCGGGATCAGGGACCATCATGCTCGCCACGCCCAGTCCTGACTATGAGGGACCGGCGCTACATCGCAGCCACTGTGAGTCCTCCGCTCGCTGGCAGGAGGTTCCCTCTCTCGTTGACGGCTTGCTTGTTCTCGTCGACGACGTTGACGCGCACTTCGAAATGGCGACCGAGCATGGATCGACCATTCTCAGCGGCGTCGAATTGACCGAACACGGGAAGCGGTACCGCGCCGAAGATTTGGAGGGGCATCGCTGGATGTTTGTCGAGCGAGGATCCATCTCCTAGGTTCTTCGGCGAATCGATGTCGGACATAACGTGGCGATATGAAATATCCACGACTGAATTTTGTCTTGCTTGACTGTCCCGACCCGCTCGAACTGGCGACGTTCTACTCGGCCTTCACTGGCATTGCGATAGAGACTCGGCCCGGTTACGCCCCGGATGCGCCAGACTTCGACTTGATGCATGACTTCTTTCCGACTTTGTGTTTTCAGAGAGTGGAGAACTATGTGGCACGCACCTGGCCCGAAGGGAACACCCCGAAACAGATGCATCTCGACTTTGAAGTTGACGACCTTGATGAGGGAGAACGCCATGTCCTCAGCATCGGTGCACGAAAAGCTCGATTATCAACCCGGCGAGCATTTCAGAGTCTTCCTGGACCCGGTAGGTCACCCGTTCTGTCTGATTGCGAAGAGTGGATAGTCGGCGTTCGGGCGTGTTCACGCGCTTTCGGGATCAGTTCTGCCAGCATTGAGAGTCTTGGCAAAGTTCCAGGCAGTCGGCTGATCGATTAGAAGACGGATCTGTCGATCCTCATCAATCTCTAGGGTGATCACGCTCCAGTTGACATGTGTGCTTCGTTCCAGCTGCATCGCTCGGACTCTTTCACGTTCGATTGAGCCGAGGAAACGTCGCGGTAGGCAAACGCGAAATCTCCAAACGAGAAGTCGCTCTTCGGTGATGCAAACCGACATGTGACGTGAGATGGGGAAAGGAACATCGGCGAACCGACCTCGGGTTGCCCGCAATCGGAAGTGATTCCGGACTTCGTCGTACAAACTGACGAATACAACAACTGAGAAGAACGAGGTGGCCGCCGTACGCTTCTTGGGGACTCTCAACTCTGTAACTGACAAGAGACTCTCAGTCAGGGAAAGTTGAGCGCGAATGACATCGTCGAAACCTCTGAGAGAGTCCATCGAGTTCATTATGCAGTGTTTGATGCCGGGCCGACTTACTGGACCGGAGAATCCGCGCTTGGAGTGGATGGAAAGTGTGCTCTAAGTAGCATTGCCGAATGAGCAATCCAACCTCTCCATCTCCAGTTATTGAAACATTCATCAGCAAGTTCAAGGACTTCCTTCCAGAAGACGAGAAGGCCAAGCTGCTGACGCACGAATCGGCCATCGCTGCAACGAACTCTGAAGGCGACGAATCTCGAGCACTGCGATGCGCGATTTGGGCCATGAAGTCGGCGAGCAATAAATCCGACACCGATCCCAAGTGGAAGGAAATCAAGGAAGTTCACAAAATATGGAGGGACACGTTCTTCGACGCTGAGTGGGGACTTGTAACTCGCCATTCGAGCATCGGAGACGACATCAGGACCGGATGGATTGAAAACGCGACAGACGTGATTCGTTACTCGGGTGAGGACGACGGCTGGGAGAATTCTCAATGGGAGAATCTGTTGCTGGAGCTAATCGAAGTGCAGTAGGTCCTTCATCAGCAATCTTGAAAATCTATTTTTGTATTTTGTAATCCAGACGTCGTTATCGGCTTATTGGATCTTGGGATGCCTTAACGAGATGGAAACCATGGACGCCGTGACCGCAATGCCGAGGCTTGATAGTGCCACCACGTAGAAGCCGATCCCGAGAATTGACGTGATGCTGAGCGAAGGGCTGCCTGGTTGGAGGGCGACGGCGTCGGAGTAGAGATTGTTAAATAAGAAATAGACCCAGAGGACCGAAGCGATCAATCCGTAACTTGCCCATTGAACGACACGAGCAAGCTTCGTATTCGCAGCGCTCAGTTTCATCATTGAAGCGAAAGCAACTAATGCTATTAGCGCAAAGAATACAAACAGTAACTCCGGCGACTTAGCCGATTGGTTGCCAATCATCTGAGGAGCCTTCGCGAAGTCCTGCCAGAACGCCCATCCCCAAGAATGACTTTGCTCTTTCGGAAATAGTGGGCCAAGATTCGCTGATCTGTAGAGCGGAAGGAAGATTCCAACTAACTCGAAAAGAAAAAACAGTTCCAACGCGAGGGCAACGGAAGCATTCAAGCGACTGGAGCTCTTTGTTGTGAGCTCGATATCGAACGAGGTGTTTCCAGTTAGTTGTTCGCTGGCACGTACCTCCCTTATTCCCAAGATTGTGAAGAGAATCAGCACGATGAGCGATGCCGAAAGCAGTATGTTCAGCAATCCGTGGGGGAGATTTCCCATGATTGGATTAAGTTACTCTGCGTGCCGACGACCTACACAATCTAATGGTGTGCGAATTTGCGGTTGGCGGGCCAATGAAATTGGGCGGCGCCAATAGTCGGGTTACTACGTGCAGAGTGTGTCAAGTCGCGCGAGCGTTGTCGTCATGCTCTCGATCCAAGAATCTCCATTTTCAATCGCTTCGCGCAACTCTTCAGATGCCGATGAACAGTCAAAAATCTCAGTAACGAACGTGGCGTCTGCCCCATCGGGATTAAGTCGAAAAATCCACTTGTGTCCCGCCGGAACTCCGATGGGGTACTTGCCATCTTCAGACGCGGCAGCGTCACCGGGAGCCGGTTCCCATCCGATACAACGATTTACTTCATACTCGACCACATAGTTCATCATGACGTAGTCTCCGACTTCATCCATGAACATTTTCATGGAGAAGACGTCGCCGACGCCTGTGATCATCTCATTGGAGACTGCGCCCCGAAGCATTCCGGAACCGTCGAGGTCCGTGTGACGTTGCGGATTGGCGAGGATATCGAAGATGCGATCTGCCGGCGCTTCAATTCTCCTTGACACTTCTGCCCTGAATTGATCAACGTTCATAGTCTCTGATCTCCTTGTCCGCGATTGACGGTTCTACTTATGAGACTGGATCACAACCGGCAACCAATCGCAGGAATCGTATAGCGCCGCAATCATTTCTCAATTTATTTGGAGTTCTCACCGATCTTCACCTTTAGAGGCCCGACACGACAGATCTGCGACCACGCATTGGCGCCTTTGCCCGAGACGAGACCTCGCGCAACCGCGGGGCGATTTGAAGCTTCCGCCGCAATATACTCAGTTGGTGATTGGCGACAGATGAAGCCGGTCTGCAATCGCCGTAATGTCCACTTCTGCTGAGCTGGCAATATCCCAAACAAGCTGATAAGCATCATCATCCTTGAGATCGGGCGAAAAACCATTCAGGTCACAGAAGACGACCGTGCTGAGCCACGCAAGTCTTTTATTTCCATCGACCAGTGCGTGGTTCTTGGTCATCGAATGGAGCAGCGCCGCCGCCTTGAGACCTAACGTTTCGTACGCGTCCTCACCAAACGCGCTCGACCGGGGTCTATTCACAGCTGAATCCAAGAGACCGATATCACGGATGGGGCCAACGCCTAGCGTGCGAATAATCTCAACGATGTCCTCAATTTCTAGGTACTCGAATTCGATCATTCAGCGCCGAGACGCTCCAGCACATCGGCCCACCGAACTGCCATTCGTCGCGTCGCGTCGCTGACTCGAGCGTCGTGGCCCGACCGCTCGTATCGTTCGAGAACTGCACGTCGAATGATTTCTTGACGCGAGATGCCTTCAACTCGCGAAAGGGAATCAAGTGCCTCCTCGAGCGCGGCGTCGGTTCGAACCGTAAATGCCATGGTTTCATGATACCACTTCGGTATCACATAAGTGTCGGAGGGCCGACGCCAACATTCTCCGACTGGCAAGTCAAATCTGGATCTCAGCTAAGTGAGTCCGAAACTTACGGCTAAGCAGCGTCAAGCTGAATTAGTCACGAGTGCACGGTGAATCTGCGGGCGAACTCGCATCAGATAGTAAACGGCCACGAGCAGGCTTAAAAAGTCACCGAATAGGAACAATGCAACCATCCACCCAATCCACTTTCCTTTGGACCGTCCGTTCGCAGTGAATGTTCCGCTCGGCGTGCCTACAGCGTTGCCGATTGCCCAGGCGGGGATGATGACAGCGACCGCAATTAATGCTAGAGCGAGAAGAGTTGGAGTGGATTGCCCATGAAGCAACGTGACATGAAACCAAAGGATTCGAAGTGCGATGGTTGAGTCAGCAATTACTGCCATCATCGCGCCTTTCCGATGCGGAAATTCAAGTCAGTGAGTTTTAGACTCAATAACGACCGTAATGGGGCAACGAATTCACGGGCATCAGGGCACTTCGTCATTTCCCGTCGGATCCGAACTTCCGTTAGACACGTTTGAGCGGTTTCAGTTCGCGGTGCGTCGGGTCTCCACCACCTGCCACCCTTAGTGCAGTTGAGGCCTTCGCGCTCGATGATCTCTTCGACGCTCCGCGCTGATCTCTTCAAGGTTGGGAACGCTGGTTCATTCATTTCATTTCAATTTACTTCGACGACTTCCCACGCGAGATGTTCAGCGTCCAGCACAGCCGGCAATATGCCGTCGGCCGCTTCCCGCGAGAGCCAAAGCGTGGCCTCGAGCGCGTGCACCGCAGCCACGGCCTCAAGGTTGAGAAGATTTAACTTAGGGTGGCGCCCAGCAACCTCAACCATGATCGGTACCAGTTGTCGCGTGTCGGGTAGACCGATGTCCTCTGGCAGCTGAAGCATCGACCTGATTGCCCGTTCCTGTTCAAGAGTCTGCAATTCGCGGAACGGTCCCGAGAGGTGGCCGCCGGCGCCAAGTACGGCCGCTCGGCACGCGCGATAGTACGAGTAGGCGGTGGTGTGCAGAATCACATCCGGTCTGCGAGTGCCGACGAGAAGCTCCTCCACCAAAAGGCGGTCGTCGAGGACGACGTTCACTATTGATCGGCGAGATCGGGGTCGTCGATTGCTGCTAGTCCGGCGTCATAGCGCGCAGTAAGCACGTTCTTCAGTTCAGCCTTGGCTCGTTCTATGCCTCCAGGTAGGACTAAGGCGGCGTCGCCAAGGTCGATGAAAGCGATCTCACCACCATCCTCGATGCCCCAGCGATGCCTGAGTTCTGCCGGAAGATTGGTTTGACCACGCTGCGACACTCGGGCTTGACTGACGGGAGTTGACATGAGTGCATTGTATCGCGACAACTGTTACAAAGCGCATTGATGTCGGAGTCCGAAGAGAGATCGACAAACACATAAGTGGGTCCAAAGATGATCTCGCTGCGAAGGTTCGAGACTCTTTCGAACCGCGCCAGACAGCCACCAAGAGAGCTAAAGACCAACTATCCTTTGACTTTTCTATTTGATGTGAACGCCCGAGATCGCGCGAGCGATGATGAGTCGTTGGATCTCGGAAGTCCCTTCGAAGATCGTGTAGATCTTCGAATCCCGGTGCCAACGTTCGACCGGGTAGTCGCGAATGTAGCCGTAGCCGCCCAGGATCTGGATCGCCTCTTCAGTGACCTTCACCGCGGTTTCGCCGGCGTAGAGCTTGGACATCGAACCCTCGCCGTTGAGGAATGGCTTTCGCGTCGCTGCCATCCACGACGCGCGCCAAATGAGCAAGCGCGACGCGTCGATGTGCATCTTCATGTCGGCCAGTTTGAAGGCGATCGCCTGGTTGTCGATGATCGCACGTCCGAACTGCTTGCGCTCCTTGGCGTAGTCGAGTGAGAACTCGTACGCCGCGCGCGCGATGCCGAGCGCCTGGGCGCCGACGGCCGGTCGAGAGGCCTCGAAGGTCGCCATCGCGGCCTGGCTCTGGGAGCGCTTGCCCTCACGGGCCCGCGCGATCTTCTCGTCGAGCTTCTCCTTGCCGCCGAGGAGGCACGTGCCCGGAATCCGGCAGTCCTCCAACACCACTTCGCCGGTGTGGCTGGCGCGGATGCCCATCTTCTTGAACTTCTGGCCGAGGCGGATGCCCTTGGTGCCGTCGGGCACGATGAACGACGCCTGGCCGCGACTGCCGAGTTCCGGTTCGACGGAGGCGACGATGACGTGCAGGTTCGCGATGCCCCCGTTGGAGATCCAGGTCTTGGTGCCGTTGAGGACCCACTCGTCGTTCGCCTCGTCGTAGACGGCGCGGGTGCGCAGCGACGACACGTCACTGCCGGCGTCGGGCTCTGAGACGCCGAAGGCCGCCAGTTTGATGTCGTCGGGCGTCCCGTAACACTGGGGCACCCACTCCATCACCTGTTCGGGCGTCCCGTTGGCGACGATCGCCGCGACGCCGAGCGACGTCGCCATGAGCGCCATCGTGAGACCGGCGTCGCCCCAGGCCAGCTCCTCGGTCGCGATCATCAACGAGAGTCCGGTCTTGTCGGTGAAGGCGTTCATCATGAAGTCCAGCGAGTAGATGCCGATCTTGGCGGCCTCTTGGATGAACTCCCACGGCGTCTCTTCGCGCTCGTCCCACTCGGCCGCGATCGGACGCATCTGGTTCACGGCAAATCCGTGGACCCACTCCTGCATCGTCTTTTGATCGTCGTTCAGTTCCATCGAGAATTCAGCCATGAGTGTCCTTCGAGTTCGTCCTCGTACCCACGAGTAACGCTCAAACTTTACGTGAGCGCAGACACAAAAGAACAACCGCCGCCCGAAGGCGGCGGTTGTCCACTACTAGATGATTTGGTTAGTTCAAGACGACGCGCTTGGCGAGTGGTCCTCGATCGCCCGGCTCGATGTCAAACTCAACGGTCTGACCTTCGACGAGCGTCTTACGACCTTCTCCTTGAATCTCCGAGTAGTGCACAAAGACGTCGGGCTGGCCATCGACAGCGATGAATCCCCAACCCTTTTCGTCGTTGAACCACTTGACGGTTCCTACAGCCACTGTGGGCCTCCTTGTTTCTTTTTGGGACCGATTTGCACCGGTTCCGGAGGGAACCACAACGGCAACCTCAACTAACAAGCCTACCGGAGAACCGTAGGCCCACCAAATATTTCTAGGGGCGTCGTATCTGCGTGCCCGTCGACGCGTCCTCGACGACCCAACCCAATGTGACCAATTCGTTACGGAGACGATCGGCCTCGGCCCAGTCCTTCGTGTCACGCGCGGCGTCACGCCGTGTCACCAGGTCAGCACTGTGAGTATCGACTGCATCCTCTCGGGAGTGCAGTGCGAGCCCCAGGGCGCCGAAGAGCGCGTTTATCGCCTCAGCGCGATTTTGCGCGCCTTCGACGTCTCCCGCGTCAGCCGACGTATTGGCGGCGGCCAGCGCGTCAAAGAGCAGCGCGACCGCGAGCGGCGTCTTCAGGTCGTCGTCGAGAACGGCGCTGACCTCGTCGAAGAGCGCCTCGGCGTCACCGACGAATCGGTGATCGGTCGCGACTTCGAGCGTCGCGCCGGCGAGAGCCGGCAGCTCGAATCGTCGCGCGAACGCATCGAGGCGCGCCAGGGCGCGCTCGGCGTCGGCGATGGTCGCCGTCGTCACCTCGACCGGCGACCGGTAGTGCGAACGAAGTACCAGCAGCCGGTAGGCCCTCGGGTCCGAGGTCTCGGCGAGGTTCGTCAGCGACGTGAAGTTGTTGAGCGACTTGCTCATCTTCTCGCCGCCCACCATGACCATCCCGTTGTGGCTCCAGTGGCGCGAGAAGAGACGTCCCGCCGCGACGGCTTGGGCCCGTTCGTTCTCGTGGTGCGGGAACTTGAGGTCGAGTCCGCCGCAGTGCAGGTCGAAGTCATCGCCCAACAGACCGAGCGACATCACGACGCACTCGGTGTGCCAGCCGGGCCGTCCCTCACCGAAGGGCGCGGGCCAACTCGGTTCGCCGGGCTTCGCGTTCTTCCACAGCGCGAAGTCCAACGGCGAGCGCTTCTCCTCGACGGCGTCGATGCGGTCGCCGGCGCGCAGACTGTCGAGCGGCTGACCGGCCAGGAGTCCGTAGTCGGGCACGCGCGAGACGTCGAGGTAGACACCGTCACTGATGACGTAGGCGATGTCGTCTTCGAGGAACGAGCTGATCAGTTCGATCATCTGTGGCACGTACTGCGTCGCGTGCGGGGCGTCGTCGGGGCGCGCGACGCCGAGATGGTCCATCGCCTCCCACCACAGTCCCTCGTAGGTCTCGACGACCTCGTCGGTCGTGCGGTCCTCTTGTTGCGCACGCGCGATGATCTTGTCCTCGATGTCGGTGATGTTCGAGACGTAGTGGACGTCAGTCCCCGGAACGTGAACCAGCGGCGCGCTATGTCCCAGACGAGCGTGAAACGGCCGTGGCCGAGGTGGGGCAGGTTGTCGACGGTCGGACCGCAGACGTACATCGAGAGGCGACCGGGATCACGCAGGTCGAGGTCGCGGACCTCGCCGTCAACTGAGTCGTAGAGCCGAAGCACTGTTCTAAACTACGCCAACCATGGAAGACGCTCTCACCCCGACGCACCATCGCGTCCCCGATAAGCCCACCGTCGACGGGCTCGAAGAGCACTGGATGACGCGCTGGGACAAGGAGCACATCTACCGCTTCAACGCCGACGCGACGAGAGAGACCGTCTACTCGATCGACACGCCGCCGCCGACGGTCTCGGGGACCTTGCACATCGGTCACGTCTACAGCTACACCCACCCCGACGTCGTCGCGCGCTTTTGGCGCATGCGCGGCAAGGACGTCTTCTACCCGATGGGCTGGGACGACAACGGACTACCGACCGAGCGGCGCGTCGAGAACTTCTTCGGCGTGCGCTGTGATCCCTCGCTCCCCTACGACCCGAAGTATCGACCGCCGGAGAAGCCGGGCAAGGACAAGGTCTCGATCTCGCGAAAGAACTTCGTGGAGCTCTGCGTCGAGCTGACCGCCACCGACGAACAGGCCTTCAAGGACCTGTGGCGCTCGATCGGCGTCAGTGTCGACTGGGGCTACGAGTACTCGACGATCTCCAAAGAGGCCCAGGCCGTGAGTCAGCGAGCGTTCCTCCAGATGCTGACGCGCGAAGAGGTCTACTCCGCCGAGGCGCCGACGCTCTGGGACATCGACTTTCGAACGGCCGTCTCCCAGGCCGAGCTCGAAGACCGCGAGCGCCCCGGTGCCTATCACCGCATCGCCTTCGACCGCGCCGACAACCACGGCACGGTGGACGTCGACACGACGCGTCCCGAGCTCCTCGCTAGCTGCGTCGCGCTCGTCGCGCACCCGGATGACGAACGCTACCGTCCGCTCCTCGGGTCGCTCGTCGTCACGCCGCTCTTCGGCGTCGAGGTGCCGATCCTCGCCCACGAACTGGCCGACCCCGAAAAGGGCACCGGCATCGCGATGATCTGCACGTTCGGCGACACGACCGACGTGGTGTGGTGGCGCGAGTTGAACCTGCCGACGCGCGCCTTGATCGGACGTGACGGCCGGTTCTTCCCGGCCGACTTCGCCGAGGAGAGTTGGCGGCACGCGACGCCGAACTGGCCCAGGAGTTCTACGACCGCGAGGTGCTCGACAAGACGGTCAACCAGGCCCGCGCGGCGATCGTCGACGAACTGCGCTCACCGGCGCGCTGATCGGCGACGTTCGTGAGATCACGCATCCCGTCAAGTTCTACGAGAAGGGTGAACGGCCACTCGAGATCGTGACGTCGCGGCAGTGGTTCGTGCGCACGCTCGAACGTCGCGACGAACTGTTGGCCCGCGGCGAGGAACTGCGCTGGCACCCGGACTACATGCGCCATCGCTACCGCAGTTGGGTCGAGGGACTGAACGTCGACTGGAACATCTCGCGACAGCGATTCTTCGGCGTGCCCTTTCCCGCGTGGTACCCGGTCGACGACAACGGCGAGGTCAGCTTCGACCACCTGATCACGCCGGGCGACGAACAACTGCCGGTCGATCCCTCGAGCGACGCACCGGCGGGCTACCGTGAGGACCAGCGGGGTCAGCCGGGCGGCTTCGTCGGTGACCCCGACGTCATGGACACCTGGGCGACCAGTTCGTTGACGCCCCAGATCGCCGGGCGGTGGGGCACGGACCTGTTCAAGCGGGTCTTCCCGATGGACCTCCGACCACAGGCCCACGACATCATCCGCACCTGGCTCTTCGCCACGATCGTGCGCAGTCACTTCCAGTTCGACACACTGCCCTTCAGCGACGCGCTGATCTCAGGCTTCATCCTCGACCCCGATCGCAAGAAGATGAGCAAGTCGATCGGCAACACCGTGACACCGATGCCGCTCGTCGAGCAGTACGGCGCCGACGCCCTGCGCTACTGGGCCGCCGGCGGCCGTCCGGGCTCAGACACCGCCTTCGACGAGGGACAACTGAAGATCGGACGCCGACTCGGCATCAAGATCCTCAACGCGTCAAAGTTCGTGCTCGGACAACTCGACGATGAGATCCCCGCACCGTCCGAGGTCACCGAACCCATCGACCTCGATCTCCTCGCGCTGTTATCAAAGCTCATCACCGCGACGACCGACGACTTCGAGAACTACGACTACGCGCGCGCCCTCGAACGCTCCGAGAGTTTCTTCTGGTCCTTCTGCGACGACTACGTCGAACTGGTGAAGATTCGCGCCTACGGCGAGGCGAACGACGCCGCGACGAAGTCCGCGCGCGCCACGCTCGCCATCACACTGTCGGTCCTACAGCGGCTCTTCGCGCCCATCATGCCCTTCGTCACCGAGGAGGTCTGGAACTGGTGGCACGACCACTCGGTCCACGCCTCACCGTGGCCGACGTTGAGTGAGCTGCCGACGCTCGAAGTGATCGGCGCCGGCTCGACCTACGGACCGGCGTGCGAAGTGCTCGAAGCGGTTCGCCGCGCGAAGAGCTCGGCCAAGGTCTCCCAACGCGCCGACGTGGCATCGGTCACCGTGCGCGCGCCGGCGGAGTTCCTCGCGGCGGTGGCGCTGTGTGAAGAGGACATCAAAGCGGCCGGCGGCGTGGCGACGTTGATGACGCGCGAAGAAACTGAACTATCTGTAGAGGTAATCCTCGCCGAGGCGTCGTAGGTCCGCAGGTCGATTCGTAGCAATTCAACCGTGTTACGTCGTCACGACGTTTGTTGGCGGAAGTTGTGATTCGCTTGGTCAGCGTCCCGATAAGTTCGACGAGGGAGGCGCGAACGTGAAAAAAGCCCTGGGGAATGTAGTTCGGAACCATCTGCGACTCGGAGGAATCGGATTAGTTCTCGTCGCGATGCTCGGTGTCCAGATCATTGAGGCGTTGCCCTCATCGGCGAGTTCGGTCACCAACCCCGCACTCGCCAAGGTCGGCGCCTCGGGAAGGTTCACGACGGCGATCGTGATGGACGGTGGCATCATCACGGTGACGCCGGCACCCGCCAGCGTGCAGACCCTCCAAGGCATCGGTGGCATGACGGCCAAGGTCTGGGCCACTCAGCAACTCTCGGGGTTTGCCAAGCAGACGCTCGGCTGGGGCTACGTCACGGTGCGCGGCACCGCCCAAGGCCAGAAGCGGATGGTCCACGTCCTCGCGTGGGTGGGCTTCGCCAATGGCAACACGTCCGGCGTCTGTGCCAAGAGCGGTGCCGGCAAGTACCGCACGAACGGTGAGGCCGCCGCGGTCCTGGGCGACGCCAATTTCTCTGACGCCATCTCCTACGTCCCGGCGGGTTGCGGCATCGCGCAACGATCCGGCTACCGGGTGCCCGACGAAGTCGTCTCCGTACCCTGGGTCAAGGTCGGTACCGCTTCGGCGCACGGCGTGATCACCTTCCAGACACAGGTCGCGCAATGTGGTGGCCTCTCCGGACGGACGGCCGCGAAGGGCGCCGCGGTCGAAGTACTGCTCTACTCGCAGCGTCCCGACTGGTCGGCCAAGGTCTGCTCGGCCAACATCGCCAAACTAGGCATTCCAATCGCGAAGACCGCGGCCAAAGCCAACGCCACGCGACTGATCCACGGCATCAGTGGCCCGGTTCGCCAAGTCGTCATCGGTTAGTCAAACAGGTCCGCCCGGACAACTCGGTTCGGTGACGCTTGCCTAGGCAAGCAGTTCGCCGGTACCGACGCTTCGCACGAGGACCCCGTCTTCGGAGACGTCATAGATGGCGAACTGGTCCCAGGCGCGCGCGAGTTCCCTCGCGAAGTCGACGCTCTGATCGAGCAGTGCGAACCCTTCTTCGACGGGCCACGCGCCACTCGGGTCGCGACCGATGGTGTGACGCAACTGCACGCCACGACGCTGCAGATCGGCGAAGAGTTCGCTGCGCCGTTCGGCGTTCTCGTCCGCGCCCAACTCCGCGCTGAAGGGATTGTCGGAGGTCAAGACCGTGAAGGGGCCGAGTTCTCGCGCGGCCTCCTGGGCCGCGACCCAGTCGCCGTTCGCCACTTTGACCACCAGTTCGGTCGGCGGTACCTGATAGCTCTTCACGAGTGACGGCGTCGATCGCGGACGACGAATGACCGATTCGGCGAAAGCGACCGCCGCGCGCGTCGTCGCCGAGGTGCGGGGACTCGCCGAGATGTCGAAGGCGTGTTGCGTGAACGGCAACTCGACGTAGTACATCGGCGCGTGCGCGACCTCACGGAACTTCGTCACGAAGTCGCGCGCCACTTGCACATCGACCAGCGTGTCGTTGCGACCCTGGACGACGAGGAACGGTGGCGCGTCGGGCGCGATGCGATCGAAGGGCGACATCGCGCGAAAGATCGGCTCGTTCTCCTCGAACGGGACCTGCACGACGCGGCGTTCGAGCAGGACTCGCAGTCCCCTCCCTAGTCCGCGCCAGTGGGCCTCGTCGCCGATCATCTCCAGGACGCCGTAGAAGGACATGGCGCCGCGCACCGACCAGTCGGTGACGCCGTCCATGTCCTCGGGCCGCCAGGTCGCGTCGTTCGAGACCAACGCGACGAGCGCCGCCAACTGTCCGCCGGCCGAACCGCCGGCCACGACCACGCGGTCGGGGTCACCGCCGTAGGTCGCGACGTTCTTCTTCACCCAGCCGAGGGCGCGCGTGACGTCCACGATCTGGGCCGGCCACGGGTGGCGCGGGGCCAGTCGGTAGTTCGGCACGACGCAGATCCAGCCGCGCCGCACGAACTCGTGCAACATCGGGCGGCCCTGCTCGCGTTTGTCGCCCATCATCCACGAACCGCCGTGGATGAAGAGAACGACCGGCGCGTGCAGCGGCGTCGTCGACATCCGCCACACGTCGAGTCGTTGACGCGGCTGGGGACCGTAGACGACGTTCTTCACGAGTTGCATGTCGCGCGGGTGCAGCGGGAACTGCATCGCCGTGCGCCACCACGAACCGAAGGCGTCCTCACCGGGACGAGGGATCGTCAAGGGCGAATCGGGAGCCTCCGCCATCGCCCGGCGAACGATGCGTCGCGCATAGAAGGCGATGACGATCAGCGCCAGATTCTGCGCGACCGCGACGATGCCCAACGCGAACATCACCACGTTCAGCCACGTAGTGTTCGGCCAGCCCCACCACGCCAAGAGTCCCAAGAGCGCCAGCTCAACGACGATCCCCTGGACCGGCAGTTCACCGGCCGCCCAGCCGACCGGGTAGGCCACGATCGCCGAGAGTCCTCGTCGGCCGGGTCGCAGCGCCGTCGCCGCCGACAGCACGAGGAACGCGCTCGCCAGCGCCACGAAATAGACCATCGGTCTAGTCTTGCGGTTCGTCGACGCGGCGTGTCACGGTCTCTAGGCTTTGCCTATGACGACCTTGCCGGCATCGCTCGAGCGCCTGCGCGGCACCATCGGCGTGTGGACCTTCGCCCACGAGACGCTCCCCGCCGCAGAGAGCGGCGAGATCGCCGCCGAGCTCGAATCGTTGGGCTACGCCGCGATGTGGCTGCCCGAGGCCTGGGGCCGCGAGGCCTTCACCAACGCCGGCCTGATGCTGCGCGCCACGACCTCGCTCACCGTCGCCACCGGCATCGCCAACATCTGGGCCCGTGACGCTGTCGCCGCCAATAACGCCGCGAAGACCCTGAACGCCGCCTACGACGACCGCTTCGTCCTCGGCCTTGGGGTGAGCCACCGACCGCTCGTCGAACGCCTGCGCGGTCACGAGTACGTCTCGCCGGTCGCGGCGATGCGCGAGTACCTCACCGCGATGTCGGCCGCCCCCATGCTGGCGCCCGAGGGCGAACGACGCTTCGCCACGGTCATCGCGGCGCTCGGCCCGAAGATGCTCGAGATCGGTGCCACGCTCGCCGACGGCGTGCATCCGTATTTGGTGACGCCCGAGCACACCGCTCGCGCTCGCGCGGCCGTGGGTGACAAGTTCGTCGGCGTCGAACAGGCGGTCGTCCTCGGACAGTCCCGAGAAGAGTTCTTGAAGCGCGCGCACGCCCACCTCGAGATCTACACCGGACTGGAGAACTACACGAACAACTGGCGTCGACTGGGCTTCGGCGACGACGACTTCGTGCGCGGCGGTTCCGAGCGGCTCTGTGAGACGCTCGTCGTCCACGGCGACGAGGAGGCGGTCTCGGAGCGGGTCAACGAGCACCGTCGCGCCGGCGCCGACCACGTCTGCCTGCAGGTCCTCACAGACGAGACCCACGCGCCCCCGCTCGAGGAGTGGCGCCGACTGAGCGCGATACTTACCGCGAAACCGCGCAGTTAGAGGACGTCGCCCGGACCGTAGACGATGACGTCGCGGTCGCGCGGTTTGGCCGATCCTCGAAAGAGCCGCACGAACGACCCGATGATGAAGAGGGTGACGAACTCGATGCCACCGATCATCACCCAGCCGATCGTCACCCAGAAGAGGCCGACGATGAGGCCCTTGAAGAATCCGTCGCGGACCATCGCGGCAATCCAGAGCGGGATCCAGGCGAACGTCCAACTCACCAGGGGCGCCACGAACGAGGCGGCGACGCGGCGGCGAAGGCCCAAGTAGATCGCGAAGAGCGCCGTGGCGCCGAAACCGACCCAGATCGCGTCGTGGTGGGCGCCGTGGCTCGCTTCGACCATGAAAATCACGACCGCCATGACGATCGACCAGACGATCATCGTCGCCGTCACGTTGCCGCGAGCCCGGCTCCTCACTTGCACGAAGACAGCATCCATCACTTCAATTTAGTCAAAGGTCCTTCGACCACGACATTTTTTTGACGGTACGCTGCTAACTGTGACCCTGGGCGTCCTCGCACTTCTTGGCTCGGGCGAGATTGCCCCCAGCATGACCAAAGTGCACCGTCAACTGCTCAAACGCCTCGACACGGTGCGTGCGGTCTCGCTTGACACGGCCTACGGCTTCCAGGCCAACGTGCCCCAGATGACCGAGAAGATCGTCGAATACTTCGCCACGTCGCTGCGATTGCCGATCACGCCCCTGCACTTCACGGTCTTCGAGGGGTCGAGCGAGGTGGAGCGGGCCGCCTTTCGCCAGGACGTCCGCGCGGCGAACTACGTCTTCGCGGGCCCCGGCTCCCCGAGTTACGCGCTCCACCAATGGGCGCCGCTTGACCTGGCCGATGACCTGCGCGGGACCCTAGCGGCCGGTGGGGTGCTCTGTTTCGCCTCGGCCGCGGCCCTGACGCTGGGATCGCTGACGGTCCCGGTCTACGAGATCTACAAGGTGGGCACCGCGACCCACTGGCTGCCCGGTCTGGACGTTCTCGTCGATGGCCGGCATCCGAGGCGCGATAATCCCCCACTACGACAACGCCGAAGGCGGCAACTACGACACGCGATTCTGCTACCTGGGCGAGGAGCGGCTCGTCGAACTCGAGCGCCAGCTCCCCGAAGAGATCGGCATCCTCGGCGTCGACGAGCACACGGCCGGCATCATCGACCTCGAGCAAGGGACTTTGACCGTCATGGGCAAGGGTGGCGTCTACTGGCGTCGCAACGGCGAAACTCGCACCTTCGCCAGCGGCTCGGTGACCGAGTTGAGCGAACTGCAAACCTTCGAACCCGAAGTTGGCCAAGTGCCTCCCCCACGGCGCCCCGGAGGCGAGTGACGTCGACACGCTCGTCGCCCTCGCCGAAAAGGGTGGGCCAGACTCCATCGACGCGATCGCGCGTCTCGCCAGGATGGCTAGCACGGGCGGGGGCGACCGGATCGACCCGACCGAGCTCGTCGAGGGCCTCTTGGCGCTTCGCGTCGGCGCACGAGAGGCCAAGGACTTCGCACTCGCCGATCGCATTCGCGACGTCCTCGTGACCTCGGGCATCGAAGTCATGGACACGCCTGACGGATCGACCTGGTCGATCAAATAGCCGACAAACGAGCGCCTGTGATGTCGCGGCGCTGAATCGAGAGGTTGACCCGGTGAAATGAAGAGACCCCCTCCTTTCGGAGGGGGTCTCTTTCAACTTACTGCGATGAGCTATTTCGCGTCGTTGTACTTCACGCTCGTCTGCTCGCCGTTCGCGAAGCGGATCATGAACGTGTGTACACCGTGCTTCGTGGTCTTCTTCGTCGTGACTCGGACGGTCAGCAACTTGCCGTTGTCCTTGGTCACGCGAGCCGTCGTACCCTTGTCGTTGCTCGTGATCTTCGGCTGGCCGTAGAAGTGCGTACCGGAGATGGTAACGACTGACGTCTTACCGGTGTGCACGACGCCGTGGACAGCTGTCGCCTTCGGAGCGGGCGTCACCGTGTTCGGGTTCGGTCCACCGTTGAGCGGGAAGGTACCTGAGCCACCGTCGGGGTTGGTCAGCGTGATCGTGCTCGAGGTGCCGGATGTGGCGTTCGAGTCAGTGGTCACGAGCAACGTAACGGTGGTCGGGGTTGAGGCGACGGCCAGGACGGTGTAGTCCGGGTTGGCGCTCGAGGCGGTGATTCCCGACTCGAAGCCGGTGCCGTTGATGGTGATCTTCGGCGTTGGTCGTGAAGGTCGGCACGTAGTACACACCCGTCACTGCCGGAACCGGGTTGACGGTGATGTCGTTCGCGACCGTCACCGAACCGCCACCAACAGGGTTGGTGACCACGACGCCATCAAGGATCGGCGTGCTGCCCGAGAAGCTGACCGGCGTGATCGGAACCGTGATGGTGTTGCAGGTGTCCTGCGTGATCGGCGTGGCGCCGAGCCCGGTGCACTTGTCGGCCGGGTTGGCCGAGTTCGTGACCACAGCCGTGCCGAAGACGTCGACACCAGCGACAGCGCCCGTGACGACCGCGCCAGCGACGAAGCCCGTACCGGTGATGGTGATCGGACGTCGCGGTGCCGTCAAGGATCGCCTTCGGCGTAGTCGGACGGTCGGGGTGAGGATCGACGGAGCCGCGCCAATGCGTGAACAGGTCGGTGAACGTCGTGGCGCCGCCATTGGTGTTCGTGACCGTCGCGATCTGGAACCGCCGTGTCGGTGGCGGCGGCGGGAGCGAGTAACGGTTCCGAAGATAGCGTTCGGCGTGACCTGGGTCACCGTGGCGGTACCAGCGGTGCCGCCGCTGTCGCTGCCAGCGTCACAGTCGCGCCCGCCAAGAAGCCGGTTCCCACGATGGTGGAATGGCACGGCCGTCGAGCCAATGCGCCGATCTCCGGGAAGTCGAACAGTCGTGACGTTCGTCATTGTAGAAGTCGCTCAAGACCGTGCTCTTGACATGTAGGTGGTGCCGGGTCGGCCTGAACGGGATCGCCGGGGTGCTCGCCTTCGAGTCGCGGTACCGAAGGTGAAGACGATCGTGTCGCCCACGCGGCAGCAGCCGTGTAGGCCGTGATGGTCGCAGACGTCGCGGAGACGTCGAGTCGCCGTGCAGCCAGCAGGCGCCGAGGCGGCACCGTGTGGCGGTCGTGATCGACTACGCTGCAGAGTCAGACGTGGCCGCGAAAGGCCGTGCCGGTGACAGTGATCGGCCGGGTCGAGGCCCGCAGGAATGACCGTCGGGTGACACTGCAGTGACGGTCGGCTGACCGGTGACCGTGAAGGCACCAGCAAGCGTGCCCGCACCGTAGGTCGGAACGTTGCGCCGGACCGGCGCCAACGTCAACGGTACCGGAGTCAGTCAAGGTGAGCGAGTCCGTGCCGTTCAGCATGGCGGCGTGCGGCGTGATGGTCACGGTCGCGGTCGTCGAGGTGTCGGTGACCGTCTCGTCAACAACACAGGTGACGTTCGGGTCAGACGTGGAACAGCTCATGTTGGGAGTCGCACCGTCGCCGACCACGAAGTTCGTGCCAGTGACACCGATGGTGAATGGACCACCAGCGGCGCTGAGGTCGCCTACTGCGGTGACCGAGGTGATGGTCGGACCGGCAACGATCGCAATCGTTCCGCTGTACGTCTCAAGACCATCGGTCAAGGAGACGGGAACGCTTGCGGCCGCGGGAGTACCAGCAGCCACGTTGATCGGCACGCTGATCGTATTCGGCACACCGTTCGTTACGGCCGTTACTGCACCGAACGTGACGCCAGCCGTTGTGGAACTAGCGGTCCAGTCAGCGGCGGTCTGGTCGGGCGTCGCCTGGCTGAGGCTGAAGGTCTCAGGAGCAGCGTTCGCACCGGCACCAACCGGGTTGAGCGACGAAGCCGTGATCGTTCCGGCAGTCGAGAACGTGAAGAACGGGTTGACGAGGTCAACGCCACCAGTGCCGTTTGTGATGTCGGCCTGGACATTGTCGTTCAGTGACTGCGGGTCAGAGTTGTCAGTGATCGTCGCAGCGCCAACACCGGTCGCGTTACCAGTGTGGTTGTCCGCGAGGGCCGGGGTGACCGACACTACGTCGCCGACGATGCCGGTAACCGTGACGGTCTCAGGCGTGAGGTAGAACGAGTCCGCGTTGATCGTGAGCGAGTCACCGACGAGGATGTTGCCACCCGTTGACGAGTTCGTGATCGCGTTCAGCTGCAGCGCGTTCTGGCCAGGCGTCCCGTTGACGGTGAGGTAGTCGCCCGTGGGGCCCGAGCGGACCTTCGGGACGGTCACGGTCAGTGTCGCGGTGTTGCCGTTCACGACGGTCACCGTGCCGGTGACTCCGTCGCTGTTAGCGACGCCACCGGGGTTGGTGAAGCTCTGGAAGGTAACGGCGGAGCCGGTCGCGAAGCCGAAGCCCGGGACGTAGGCGTTGATCGTGTAGGTACCTGGGTCCAAGGTTCCCAGCGTCGCGCCAGCAGTTGACTCGTAGGTCGCAGCGGGCGGCGCGTTGACAGCGACCGTCGAGGTCTCGGTGTTGGTGCCGTTGCCGATCTTCAAGACGTTGGTCGCAGCCGGGAAGGGGAACTCGACCGTGACGCCAGCGGCGTGGGCAAATGCGGTGCCCGCACCACTCAGTGTCAGTGAAGTGTCAGAGATCGCGGAGACCGTGACGTTCTCAGTTGACGTTCCGTCGATGATCGTTGCGGTACCGGGAGTCACGTAGCCAGAGGCGTCAGTCACTGGGAGTGCGTGGGCACCAGCGACGACCGCGGCCGAAGTAACCGTGGTTGCGTAGCGGGGAACCTCAACACGAACGGTGGCCGTGTTGGTCGAGTCGACCGACACAACAGTTCCGCTCAAAGACTCACTGGTGTTCGTTACGCCAGCCTGGAGAACGTTGACCGTCGAACCAGTCGTGATGGGGAACGTCGAAGAACCCTGCACGTGGATGATCGAAGCCGTACCAGGAGTCAAGAAACCATTCACTCCGCCGAGCGACGGCGCAATCGGTGCTGAAGGACCAGCGGTGTTGTTCTCGCGGCCTCACCGATACCAATCAGATCGGCGCCGGACACGTTGGTCGCGTCAGGGTTCGTCACCAAAATGTCGACCTGACCCATCGCAGTACCTGGCGCTACGGTGACCAGTTCGGTCAGGGTCGTGCTATTCACGAACTGGCGGGTTCGAGAAGGTGACGCCCGATGGACCACCACTAAATGTCGTGACGGCGCCCAATTCGAAACCAGTTCCACTAATCGTCACGGTTTGTGACGACGGGTTGGTAATCGGAATACCGAGTTCGTTGGGAGATACGGCAGTGATCGTCACCGGTGTTGCGGCGCCATTCACGGTGTACGAACTCGTGGCTAGGCCTTCGGCGTCAGTTGGCCAGAAGGAGTTGATCTCGACACCGAAGGTTCCAGCGGCAAGTCCGACCGTTGCGTTGTTCACGGTGAAGGTAAGTCCGGAGCCGTCCTCGTTGGAAGTCACCGAAGTGACCGACGGAGCGACCGCAGGAGCGGTGGCGCGTCAACGTGACGTCAGCGTCGTTGAGGAACGAGCCGGTGACGGTCACCGTCGACGCGGCGCCACCAAGGGTGCCAGCGTTGCCGGTGATCGTCTTGATCTGCGGACCATTGTCGACGCCAAGGCCGACCGTCTCAGTGACGGTGCCATTGTCGTCGGTCAAGGTGACGGGGTAGAAGCCGGGAGTCGTCGTCGATGAGGAGTCAATCGTCGCAGTTAGCGCCGTTGTGCTCGTCTCATTGACGTTCGAGAAGGTCACGCCGGGAGCCGTGGTCGTAAGGGTTACTGCCCCACCTACGGCCTGGTCATCGGCGAAGTTTGTGCCGTCCGCGACGAAATTGCCGCCAAAGCCCTGACCAATGGTTGCGTAGGTCGTCGGTCCAGCGCATACGGGCGACGCGAGCGATGAGGCCACGGAACACGTAATGGTGGGTGCGGCGGTAGCTGCGCTAGCAGTTCCGGATAGGGCCATCGCTGGCAAAGCAGCGGCGACCATAACGGCGCCGACAGCAAATGTCTTCACCAATGGTCGAGATATGCGTCGCAAAGTATTCATTAAGAATCCTTCCTTCGTAGCGGCGTTTGATTTCACTTCACTCCATTCACAGGGGCCGACTCCCATCGACCTAATTAATTTGAGGTAATGCGGCACAGCAGAAATCACATGAGGCGGACGCCCCGTGACAATCCACGGCCGCTTCCTCTGCAGTCAGTATAGAGAACCCCAAAGCCGTGGGGCGAATACTGAAATGTATTCTTCATCAGGCAAAGTTCAACCAAACTCTCACTTCAACGTTCTTGAATTACCTGATTAAAGCCTGTAAATGAAGGGCTTTGTCGCACGTGCACTGTGGAAAAGTTCATCGTCTGAAAAACGTCACAGAGTCGTAACTCCCTTATTTGTCGCGAAGTTGTTGCGCCGATGCGCACACTTAACTCTGTGAGAGGCTCGAATCGTCGTCACCATCAGACTCGCGAAAAACTCACATTGCGTTTGCATTACAGAGCGTTTCGATGTTCGCGCGAATGCATCGATGCGCGGCCACGCGATCACGAACGAGCGCGCAGGTGATCGCGATGGGATCGTTTCACGTTCGTGCCTTCACGCTGACACATCGGTATGCGTCGACTCTCCCGGCGCTCAACTCGGTGCACCGATGAACGTCGATGGATCCGGAGTTTAGTGGATGACCTCGAGCGCGGTATTGGCGCCTATATATATGTCTGAAGACGGCCTCAGCACCACCGATTCGGGCTGGAAGGCAGAACAATTGCCTACTAATCAGGAATTATGGATCAATAAGGACTACGCGACCGCGCAGCGGTTCGGGCCGAGTTCCAACTGGGCCGACTCTTCGGTGACGTTCTCACGACCGGCGTTGATCGCGACGATGTGCTGGTAGTTCGGAGGTCGATCCTTCACGTTGGCGATAGCCCAGGAAACGAACTCTGACTCACTGAGTGCCAGGGCGGGAAGCGTTTTTCGGAGTTCTCCGAGACGTCGAGCGACGAACTCATTGGCCTTCACTTCGACGACCGCGCCGTAGTGCGCAGGGAAGACGATGATGTCGTCGTCGAGCGCCAGGATCCGTTCGTGGACGCTGCGGTACAGACTGTGCGCGAATGCCTCGGCCTGGTCCGCCAAGTCCGGTCGACCGACGCTCTCCAGGAATACGGTGTCGCCGGTGAAGACCGCCGAATGACCGAGCTGATACATCGTCGAACCCTCGGTGTGACCGGGCACGCTGACCGCGGACACCGTCAACTCCACCCCGGGGGCCAACGCGATGCTCCGCCCGTCCTTGAGCGGCTCGAAATCGAATGTGAAGTCATCGTGTGGGTTCAGCCACAGTCTGGCGCCGCTCGCCGCCACCAGATCCCGGGCGCCACTCAAGTGATCGGCGTGGAGGTGGGTATCGAGAACGTGGGTGATCGTCCAATCGTGCCTGGTGGCGACGGACAAGTACTGCTCGAGCTCGAGCGAGGGGTCAATCACGACGCAGTGGTCGCCGGCGCCGATCACGTAGGAGAGGCATCCCTTGCCCCGACGGCGAAGTTGAACCACCGTCGCACCGCCGAAAATCCCTTCGACCGCGTCGTAGGTCGAGGCCCACGCACCCATGCCCCCGTCGAGCACATCGCTCGCGATGCCGTGGCGCGAAAGGATCTCGGCGCCCTGTTGCGCCCTGGTGCCCATGGCGCAGATCACCACGATCTCCTCGTCGCGTGGGACCTCGTCGAGTCGTTTTTCGAGGGTATCGAGCGGGATGTTGTGCACGCCCGGGATCGTCCAGTCCGCGACCTCGTCGACCTCGCGGACGTCCAGCATGAAGGGACTCGCAGCGGTATCGAGGAGTGGCAGGAGCTCGTAGGTCGTGATTCTGGAGATCGATGCGTCGCGGGCCACCAGAAAAGTCTAGGAGTAGATTCGTGCTCTGGCACTGAGCCACAAGCGGAGGAATGGTCATGGTCGAAGCCCGAAACGTCAACGTCGCCGAAGCGCTCGAACTCCTCGAAAGTGGCGCACTCTTGCTGGACGTCCGAGAGGACAACGAATGGGAGTCGGGCCGAGCCGCGAACGCCACCCACGTCGCGCTCAGTGAGGTCCCTGATCATTTGGAGGATTTGCCGAGTGACCGACTCATCGTGTGCGTCTGTCGTTCCGGCGCTCGTTCGGGTCGAGCGACGGTTTTCCTGCTCGAGCAGGGTCGCGACGCGGTGAATCTCGAAGGCGGGATGCTCGCCTGGAACGCCGATGGCCAGCCCATCGTCGGGGACGTCGAAGAACCCACGATCATCTGAGGGTCCCGCGGCCGTTCGCCGAGGACTACCGGGACTCGTTCAGCAACAGCGGTCCAAACCTAGATATTTAGTCGCTTTATTGATGGGTCGTTGTCCCCTATTTGAGCCCCATGGCTCAGGATTGAAACTGGATTGCAAGGGCAGAACCCGTGTCGAGGATTCGTGTAAAACTCCCAGGAGCACGATCACGTCTTCAAAGTATCGGACGAGCCCAACACGACTCACCACCCTGGAGAGAGATTTGCGACGACGCGTAGTTGTACTGAGAGTGACAGGCATTTTGCTGACCGGGCTCATGATGGTCGGTGCCGTCACGACACCGGTCGGCGCGACCGGCACACTACCGCCGGACAACCCCGCGTTCAATCTCGCGCCCACGCCGAACTTCTTGTCGAGTGGTACATGTCACGCCTCGTCGTCCGCGACGCCGTGCACGAATCCGTGCGTGCGGATGGTCGGACCGCGACAGAATCAACGCATCGTATTCCCATCGTTCAGCGGCACGCCGTCGTGCACGCAGTTCGTACTGCGTGCGCTCAACGTCGCTCGCGGTGACGAAGACCTCCCGACGATCGCCTTGCCAAGCAACTGGTATCGACTCAAGCCCCAAGAACAGCTCTTCGTCATCGTGGACCTCGAGCGAACGGCGCGCGGTCTGCCGCCGTACCTGGGACTGAACCGACGACTCCACGCCGCCGCGCAGTCGGCCGCCGCTCGCGTGCAGGACCCGACGTTCGCGAAGGGCTTCGCCGCGGGTCTCGACCCCGAAGGCGTCGAGGGCATGGGCGGCACGTTGGCGACGGGCTACACCACGCTCGGTGCGGACTACGTCTGGATGTACCAAGACGGCTGGGGCGGCAGTTCGTCACTGACACCGAACGTCGCCTGCACGTTCGCCGAAGCACTCGGCTGTTGGGGCCACCGCGACCAGCTACTCGGCTACGACGGCACCTACAACTTCGGTGTCGGGCTGCACTGCACGACGTGTGAGATGGGCACGGGCTTTGCCATCGTCAACGGATCGGGATCGTTCACCAGCCTGATCGAACTGCCGGCCGGCACGCCGCCGCCGATGTACTTCACGTGGGCGAAGAACGTAGCGCCATTCCTGGCGACGTCCCAGACGACGACCTAGCCAGACGCTACTTCACCGCTTGTCGTAATTAATACTCTGACCAGCACTTTCACAAGCAGTCCCAACGGGATTCGAACCCGTGCCTCCACCTTGAGAGGGTGATGTCCTAGGCCACTAGACGATGGGACCATGAATAAAACGCAGTGGTGCGCTCGCGTTTCGTTCGCTCGGGGGCAAGGACTCGAACCCTGAATAACTGGACCAGAACCAGTTGTGTTGCCAATTACACCACCCCCGAAGGGCTTGGAAAGCCTACCCGAGATGTGAGAGATTTCGCCAGCGTCGAGTGCCAGGGATCAGTCGAACCAGGAGTGGAATCGCTGGAATCCGATGATGCGCCCGATGCCCACTTCGAAGGTCTCCTTCAAGTAGTACTTCCACAGCGAATGCTTCACCGTCGGCGAGTTGCGCACCGGTGACGGATAGGGCGTGAGTCCCTGGGTCGACGCGATCGCCATCGCGCGGTCCTCGTGAAAGGGATCGGTCACCGTGATCACGGTCGTGATGCCGTGCGCCTTCAGTTTCGGTAGCACCGTCGCGACGTTCTCCCACGTGTCGGTGCCGGAGCCCTTCAAGATCTTGTCCGCCGGAACGCCCTTGGTCTCGAGATACGACGCCGAGACGCCGGCTTCGTTGAACGTGTCCCCGGGCCGTTTGCCGCCGGTCACGGCGATCCACGGTGCGCGGTCCCTGTGCCACAACACCAAGGCCTGGTCGAGCCGCGCCTGGAGCTCGGGCGACGGCGTCCCGTTGTCTTCGGTCGTGCCGAAGACCAGGATCGCCTGGGCGTGCATGGTCGAGTGCTCGTGACCGGTCATCCAGATCTGGACGAAGGTGATCGCAAAATAGAGGATCACCACTGCGATCACGAAGGTGACGATGCGGATGATCAGTTTGATGGGACCGAATATCACGCGTCCGCACGAACCAACGCGCCCCGCAGACGCTCCAACACCACCTCACGCCCCAACAGTTCCATGGACTCGAACAGCGGTGGCCCGACGGTCGTGCCCGTTATCGCGCAGCGAATCGGTGCCTGGCTCTTTCGAAGGGCCAATCCGATCGACTCGCCGAGTTGCAACGTCGACTCGTGCAATGCCGCCGCGTTCCAGTCGACGTCCGCGAAGGCCTCGATCGCCATGGAGAGCACGGTCTTCCCGGCGTCATCGTTCGCGATCGTCTTGTCGAAGGCCGCCTGGTCGAAGGGAACGTCGTCCAGGAAGAAGAAGCTGATCATTGACGGAATCTCACCCAACGTGGCGACACGCTCTTGGACCAGATGCGCGACGCGATCGAAGAGCGCCTGGTCGAACTGCTCGCGCGTCCACGGGACCTCGCTCACTGGGGGCCCACTCGCTCGACCACGGCGCGACCCAGGGCGTCGCCGCTGCGATGAATGCCTCGAGCGAGAGCGCCCGGATGTACTCGCCGTTCATGTGCGTCATCTTCTTGACGTCGAAGAAGGCCGGCGAGTGCGACACGTCCTCCAGGCGGAACTGCTCGATCAACGTCGCTCGCGGCACGATCTCCTCTTCGCCGCGCGGACTCCAGCCGAGCAGCGCCAGGTAGTTCACGAAGGCCTCGGGCAGATAGCCCTGGTCGCGGTAGGACTCGACGGCGACGGGGTCCTTGCGCTTGGAGAGCTTCTTGCGCTGCTCGTTCACCAGCATCGGCAGGTGGGCGTAGTGGGGGTGCTCGACGAAGGTGATTCCGTCACAGTGATTGAGCGCCTCCCACATCATCACCTGCTTGGGCGTCGTCGGCAGGAGGTCCTCGCCGCGGATGATGTGCGTGATCGTCATGCTGCGATCGTCGACGGCGTTGGCCAACGGGTAGAGCACCACGCCGTTGGAACGCACGACGATGAAGTCCTCGTAACTGTCGTGGGCGAACGTGATATCCCCGCGGATGACGTCGTGCACGACGGTGACGCCCTCGTCGGGTACGCGGAAGCGAAGGGCCGTCGTATCGGACCTTTCGAGGTTGCGGTCGCGACAGAACCCGTCGTACCCGGGCTTCTCGTTGCCCTTGGTGCGCTCGTCGATCTCCTCGCGCGTGCAGTCACAGGCGTAGAGGTAACCGTTTGCGTAGAGCGCCTCGGCCGAGGCGACGTGATCAGGGAGCAGTTCGCTCTGCAGGAACGGGCCCTCGTCAAAATCCAGCCCCAACCAGCGAAGACCGGTGATGATGCCCTCGCGCCACTCGTCGCGGTTGCGCTCGGCGTCGGTGTCCTCGATGCGCAAGATGAAGACGCCGTCGGACTGGTGCGAGAAGAGCCAGTTGAACAGTGCCGTGCGCGCGGTCCCGACGTGCATGAAACCGGTGGGTGACGGCGCGATGCGGACGCGAGGGCCGCTCACGGCTTACTCCTCAAGGGAGAGGGCGCCGTTGGGACAGCTCGCGACGGCTTCGCGGAGGCGCTCGTCGAACTCCGGCCCGGGATTCTCATTGAGCACGTACATGAAGCCGTCGTCGCGGACCTCGAAGATCTCGGGCGCGATACCCATGCACACGGCGTTGCTGGAGCAGGCATCGTAATCAACAATCACCTTCATGGGGACTCCTTCGGCCTCGGACTGCACCCCATCGTACTGGTCACCGATTCAACCCGAAAGCTCGTTGCGTACACTCGAATCGACTCGAGGAGGAGAACTATGGAGACACGCACCCTGGGATCACTGCAGGTGTCGGTCGTCGGCGTCGGGTGCAACAACTTCGGTTCTCGCCTCGACCAGGGCGCCACGACCAACGTCGTCCACGCTGCGCTGGATGCCGGCATCACGCTCTTCGACACCGCCGACATCTACGGCGGGACCAAGTCCGAGGTGCTGCTCGGCGTCGCCCTCGGCGCCCGGCGCGATGAGGCCATCATCGCCAGCAAGTTCGGCATGCCGATCGACGACACGCACTTCGGGGCCAAGCCCGCCTACGTGAAAAGCGCCTGTGAAGACTCACTGCGACGACTGGGCACCGACCACCTCGACCTCTACCAGCTGCACTACCCCGACGACACGGTGCCGATCGCCGACACCCTCGGCGCGCTGGGCGAACTCGTCGAGGCCGGCAAGGTCCGCGAGATCGGGTGCTCGAACCTCAGCGTGGCGCAACTGAAGGACGCCAAGAGCGCCGCCGGGGACGGTCCGGCCTTCGTCTCGGTGCAGAACCAGTACTCGTTGCTGGAGCGCGAACCGGAGCGCGACGGCGTGCTCGAGGCGTGCGCGGACCTCGGACTCGGCTTCTTGCCCTTCTATCCGTTGGCCAACGGACTTCTCACCGGCAAGGTGCGACCCGGCCAGCCGATTCCCGAAGAGTCACGCCTGGCCAAGATGACGCCCGAACGCAGCGTCCACTGGCTGGGCGAGGAACTGCAGACCAAGGTCGCCGCGCTGCTGGACTACGCCGAGTCGATCGACGTGCCGATCCTCTCGCTCGCCTTCTCGTGGCTGCTCAGCCACGGGGCGGTCGCGAGCGTCATCGCCGGGGCGTCCAACGCCGATCAGGTGCGCGCCAACGCGAACGCCGTAAGGGACCTGAGCCCCGACGTCATCGCTCGACTGAACGAGCTGACGAACTAGTTGGCCTTGACGGCCGCCACCATCTTGGTGAGGGTGTCCTTGGCGTCGCCGAAGACGAGCGTCGTCTTGGGGTTGTAGAGCAGTTCGTTCTCGATGCCGGCGAAGCCGGGGCGCATGGAGCGCTTCAAGAAGACGACGTTCTCGGCCAGGTCGGCGTGGATGATCGGCATGCCGTAGATCGGCGAGCTCGGATCGTCGGTCGCGGCCGGGTTGACGGTGTCGTTCGCGCCCACGACCAAGGCCACGTCGGCCGTCGCCAGTTCGGAGTTCGCCTCGTCCATCTCGAGCAGCTGCTCGTAGGGGACGTTCGCCTCGGCGAGCAGGACGTTCATGTGGCCGGGCATGCGACCGGCGACCGGGTGGATGGCGTAGAAGACCTCGATGCCCTTGGACTCCAACAGTTCGGCCAGTTCGCGCAGCACGTGTTGGCCCTGGGCGACCGCCAGGCCGTAGCCGGGGATGATCACCACGCGAGAACTGAATCCCAGCAGGATGCCGATGTCCTCGGGCGTACCCGAGCGCACACTGCGCCCGTCATCGCGCGTCGTGGCGCCGCTCGCGGTGACGACCGAGCCGAAGGCCGAGAAGAGGACGTTGGAGAGGCTGCGGCCCATCGCCTTGCTCATGAGGCGCGTGAGCAAGATGCCCGAGGCGCCAACCAGCGTGCCCGCGACGATCAGGAGGTTCGAGCCCAGCGTGAAGCCCGAGGCCGCGACCGCGAGGCCGGTGAAGGCGTTGAGCAGGGAGATCAGGACCGGCACGTCGGCGCCGCCGATGGGCAGGACGAAGATGATGCCGAGCACGAAGGCGAGCGCCAAGAGGATCCAGAGCAGGCTCGTCGAGGCGGAGACCAGGATGATCACGATCAGCACCACGGCCGCCAGCCCGACGATGGCGTTGATGATCTGCTGTCCCGGGTACGTCACCGGACGCCCGGTCATGAGTTCCTGCAGTTTCGCGAAGGCGATCGCCGATCCCGCAAAAGAAACCGTGCCGATCAAGACGCCGAGCAGGACCTCGAGGATCGACATAAGTCGCCGGGTGCGAGCGACTTGATGTGGATGAACTCGGTGATCGAGACCAGGGACGCCGCGCCGCCGCCGACGCCGTTGAAGATCGCCACCAACTGGGGCATCGCCGTCATCTTCACGAAGCGCGCCGTCGGCACCGCGATGATGACGCCGATGAACATGGCGAGCAGGATCAACCACACGTGGTGCAGTGAGTGTCCGTCGACGTACTTGAAGAACGTCGCCACGACCGCGACGAGCATGCCGAAGGCGGCGACCATGTTGCCGCGTCGCGCGTGCTTCGGACTGCCGAGGCCCTTCAGGGCGACGATGAACGTCGTCGCCGAGAACAGGTAGATGAGGTCAATCAGCGTCTCACGACTCACGGAGCCACCTCGTCACTCGGTGTCTCTTTGGCCTTCGGGGCGCGGGGCTTGAACATCTCGAGCATGCGGTCGGTGACGACGAAGCCGCCCACGACGTTCAACGTCGCGAGGATCACCGCGAGGAATCCGAGGACCTCCTGCAGGTTCGTGGTCGCTCCCCCGAGGATGAGCATCGAGCCGACCAGGATGACGCCGTGGATCGCGTTCGACCCGCTCATCAGCGGCGTGTGCAGGATGCTCGGGACCTTGGCGATGATCTCGGTGCCGACGAAGGCCGTGAGGATCAAGACCGTCAGGTACTGCAACAAGACGTTGTGCATCAGGCGTTCTCCTTCGCTGCGGGGACGATCGCGACGTGCGCGACGCCGAGGGCCTCGGCGGTCGGCGCGTGGTTGACCGGCCGTCACGCGCGACGGTCACGCCGATCACGACCTCGTCGTTCCAGTCGGGCGCGAGCTGTCCCTTCGAGCCGAACAGGGCCAGCAACTTCAAGACGTTGTTGGCGTACATGAAACTCGCGCTCGCCCCCATCTCGGCCGGCGGATTCGACATGCCCACGATGCGCACGCCATGGTGCTCGACGACCTCGCCGACCTTGGTCAGTTCACAGTTCCCGCCGCCGTCAGCGGCCATGTCGATCACCAGTGAACCCTCGCCCATCGCCTCGACCATGGCCGTCGTCACGAGGATCGGCGACTTGCGTCCCGGCACCGCGGCGGTGGTGATCACCACGTCGGAGTTGGCGACCTCGCTGAGCAGGGCCGCCTGTTGGGCCAGTCGCTCCTCGTCGGTCAGTTCCCTCGCGTAGCCACCGGCGGCGTCGGCCGTCACGGCCAGTTTCACGAAGACGGCGCCGGCCGATTCGGCCTCTTCCTTGGCGGCCGAGCGCACGTCGTAGGCGCGCACCTTGGCGCCCAGTCGCTTGGCCGTCGAGATCGCCTGGAGTCCGGCGACGCCGACGCCCATCACGAGGACCTTCGCCGGGCGAATCGTGCCCGCGGCGGTCGTGAGGAGCGGAAAGAAGCGGTCGAAGTGCGACGCGCCCTTCAAGGCGGCGCGATATCCCGAGACCGTGGCCTGGGACGAGAGGGCGTCCATGTACTGGGCGCGCGAGATCCGCGGCAGGAGATCGAAGGACAGTATCGTCACGCGCCGATCGTTGAGCGCCTTGACGATGTCTTGGGCGAGGAGCGGTGAGAGGAACGAGAGATGCGTCGAACCCTCGGGCAGTAACGCGACTTCGCTCAGCGTCGGTGGGTTGACGCGCAGACCGATGTCGCCAACGGGCGCGTCGGTGATCGTCGCGCCGACCGCTTCGTAGGTCGCGTCGTTGAAGTGCGAGAGGTCACCGGCGCCGCGCTGGACGATGACATCCCAACCATCCGCGACGAGGGATTTCGCGGCGTCGGGGGTGAGAGCGACCCGCGTTTCGCCCGCGCGCGACTCCTTGAAAAGCGCAATTTTCATACCTCGTTTCTAGCAGCCCGACGAAAACGTACGGAAAGAGTCGAAGGTCCATTCCTTCGCAGTCGCGTGGCGTCGAGCACGACGCGCGACCGATTGTGACGGAAGAGAAAACTCGGTGCCGTTGTGACAGGACTCAACTAGAAGAAGGACCATGAAAACTTTTATCGCCAACGTGAAGTCCCCCGTCGGCGTGTGGAGCGTGGTGGGCTCCGACGAGGGCGTCACGCACATTCATCTGCCCCAGGACGAGTTGACGGCGTCCACGGGCGTCGCCCCCAAGCCGGTCGCCGACGCCGTCCAACAGTTGAGGGAGTACTTCTCCGGGACGCGACGAACGTTCAAAGTCCAACTCGCGACGTTCCCGGCGACCGATTTTCAGAACGACGTCTGGGGCGCGTTACGAAAGATCCCGTACGGTCAAGTGCGCACCTACGGCGAAGTGGCCGACGCCGTGCGACGGCCCCGCGCCCATCGCGCCGTCGGCAACGCGAATCACGCCAATCCCTGGCCGATCGTGGTGCCCTGTCACCGCGTGGTCGCCAGCGAAGGTCTCGGCGGCTACGGCGGCGGCGACCACGTCAAGCGCTACCTGCTGGGTCTCGAAGGCGTCCACTACGACTGAGTATCGACCATCTGGGACGGCGTGAAACAGTGACGCCTTAGGAGACGGCGACCGGGACTTTCAACGCGGCGAGCATCGCGAGCGCCCCGTCGGCGAAGTCCTGACGTTCATCGTCACTCAAGACGCTGAAGCACTCGGCCATCATCGCTGACGTCATCTCTTCGGCGCGGAGCTTCTTGGCGGACTTTTCGGGCGTCACCTCGGGCGTCTCGTCCTCGAGGTATCCGTGCATGGTGAAGACCATTGGATCTTGCAGGTAACAGGCCTCGACCGCGCTGAGGCCGACGTCATTGACCGCGTCGATGTGCACGCATCCGCGAAGTTCGCGCATCAAGATGGTGCCCAAGTACGCGGCGTGCACCGGGTTCGTCGGCACGTCGTACTGCCGGTAGCCGTCGACGAGTTGATGATGTCCGCGCGTGACGGCCCCGGCGACCTTGTGCGCCGCCGCGGCGAAGTTCGCCAGGACCTCGACGTCGACGGCGCCGAACGTGCGATCGGCGAATTCGTAGGCCGCCTGCACGTAGTCGGCCGCGACCGTGGCCGGCTCGGCCTTGTCGGTGACCCACATCCGCTCGATGAAGCGAGGGTGGAAGAAGTGGAACGCCTTGAGGATGACGTCGACGTCGACGTTGCCGAGCGTGCCGCCGCGTCCGAGGCCGTAGTACTCGACGGCGTTGAGGCCGCTCACCTTGCCGCGCTCTCGCGTCAAGGTGTCGAAGTAGAAGGACTGGCCGAGTACCTGGATGGGATCGGCGGTGAGGTCGGCGAGTTCAACAGAGTTCATCCTGCGAACTTTACGCCCCGGCCGCGGCGTGAACGCTAGGCGGGCAGCTCCCGACCGTCGCGTCGCACGCGCAGTTCGATGGTGGTGCCCGGGCGCACTCCATGAAGTGGACCGATCCCCCGTGGCGCTGGACGATCTCGGCGACGATGGCGAGGCCGAGCCCGGTGCCCCCGGAGTGGCGTGCGCGGGCCGGGTCCGAACGAACGAAGCGCTCGAAGAACCGCTCGCTCTGGCTGACGTCGATGCCGTCACCGTCATCGGACACGATCACGACGGCCTCGTCGCCGTCGTAGTGCGAGTCGAACGAGAGCTTTTCGGTCGCGTAGCGCGACGCGTTGTCGACGACGTTGCGGACCATGCGCTTCATCATCGCCGGATCGCCCGGTGACGCGCGTCGGCGTCACCTTGGTCGTATCGACGACGAGCTGGCTGAGCAGGCGCACCCGATGGCCCTCGTCGAACAGCAGGTCGTCGAGGTCGACGTCGGCGCTCTGGATCTCGGGGCGGTGTTCGTCGTGGCGCGCGAGCCACGCGAGGTCGTCGATGAGCGTCTCGAGTCGTCGTCCCTCGCGCATGACGACCTCTCCGACTTCTTTCCAGTTGGCGTTATTGGGGTCCTTCGAGGCCCGATCGGTCGTCGTGAGCAACGTCGTCAGCGGACTGCGCAGTTCGTGACTCGCGTTGGAGACGAACTCCTGCTCGAACTGGGACGACGCCTCGAGTCGGTCCAGCATGGCGTTGACCGTCCGGGCCATGCGCGCGATCTCGTCGTTCCCGCCGATCGGGGGCACGCGCTGGGAGAGGTCCGTGGCCGCGATCGCGTCGACGCGTCGACGGATCGACTCGACCGGGGCGAGCGCCAGTCCCATGCCGATCCAGATCAGCCCCCCGGTCATCAACAACAACAGCGGGAACGAGACGACCAGACTGGCCATCAACACCCCGACACTGTGCGAGATGCCCTGACCGTAGACGTAGCCGAAGATCAGTCCTGACCCGCGCTTGGTGTAGATCGTCCCGACCTGACCGGAGCTGATCTCGCTCAGCGTGCTGGCCGTCGCCGGCGTCTGCACCATCTTCACGCCGAGGCCGTTGCTCGAGGCGGTGTCGACGGTCTCGTGGGCCAGGATCGGCGCCTTGGCGATGGCCGAACTGGCGGCCCACACGGTCGTGCCGGCGAGGTTCGTCACCTGGATCACGACGTTGCCGTGCATTGCGAGGACGACTCGGTAACGCTGGGCCGTCGTCGCCGCGACGAAACGCTCCTGCGTGCGCACCATCTCGCCCTGGATCTCGTTACTGGCATCGGTCGCGAGTGAGTTGCGCACGAGGTGCACGAGCGCGAGTCCCGTGAAACTGAGGATCAGGGCGATCGCGAAGACGAAGATGAACGTCAGACGCGCTCGGATCGAGAATCGGTGCAACCAGGCCATCAGTCCGCGCGGACGGAGTATCCGACGCCGCGCACGGTGCGGATCACCGATTCGTACGGCTTGAGGTCGATCTTGCGGCGAAGGTAGCCGATGTAGACCTCGACGATGTTGGGATCACCGTCGAAGGCGCTGCCCCAGACCGCGGCGAGGATCTCGCTCTTGGCGAGGGACTCGTCGACTCGTTCCATGAGGAACTCGAGCAGGGCGAACTCGCGAGGGGTCAGCGTCACGTCGCGGCCGTAGGCGACGACCGCGCGGCGCAGCGGATCGAGCGAGATCGGGCCGACGACGAGGCGCTGTGGTCGGCCGCGGTCGTGTCGTCGCAGGAGCGCGTGGAGGTGCGCGATCAGGATCGAGTTCTCGAAGGGCTTGTGCAAGAAGTCGTCGGCGCCGACCTCGAGACCTTCGACCTCGTCCAGCTCGCCGTCTTTGGCCGTGAGCATCAGCAGCGGGGTGTCGACGCCGGCCGCGCGCAGGTCTTGACAGACGCTAAAGCCGTTGCGCCTGGGCAACATGAGGTCCAGCACGATGGCGTCATAGAGGCCCCCGAGTCCCTCGGCGAAGCCCGTCTCGCCGTCGTGGCGCTGCTCGACGTCGAATCCGTCGTCCTCCAGGAGGTTCGCTACGGCCTGGGCGAGGGCGTGATCGTCCTCAATGACCAGCACACGTCGGCGATCCCCACTCATTGCAAGTAGAGGTTACCGTTCGACCCTTCGACGATTTTTAGCTTGGCCAGACCGTGCGGCGCCGGCCCGTCGATGACGTCGCCGGTCGTGACCGCGAACTCCGAACCGTGGCAGGGACAGACGATGACGTCGTTCGCGGCGTAGTAGCCCACGGTGCACCCGGCGTGGGGGCAGACCGCGTCGTAAGCGAAAAAGGCGCCGTCGGCGTGGATCACGATGCCGGGATCACCCGAGGAGGGGACGGTGAAGGCGGCCGCGTGGCCCTGGGGTACGTCCTTCGCGCTCCCGAGCAGCGTGCCCGAAGGCGTCGGCGTGGTCGGACCCGTCGTGGGCTGCGTCGTCGTCGTGGACGAGTCATTCGTCGGCAGTGTGAGTTGCGTCGTGTCGCTCTTGACGTTCTTCACGCCCCCGATCATCTTGCCGGTGTCGGCGACGGCCCCGCCGAAGATCAACGCCGCGGCACCGACGCCGGCCGCGACCACACCGCCCACGACCAGCGCGCGGCGGTCCACGGAGTCGATCGAGACGCGCGTCACGAGGGGCGCGCGGTCCCCGAGCAGGACGGGACAGACCGCTTGGTCACAGGCCAACCCGGCGCGCGCGGCGCACGTACCTTCGTGGTAGTTCCCGCAGATGCGCTGCACGGTCGCGAAGGGTATGGCCACCAACTCGGGCCGGTCGACGCCCTCTTTCTTGGCCACGCGATTGGCGATCCACGCGTCGGCCGAGAGTTTCGTGCCGCCGCCGGTGATGATGAAGGGCAGCCACGCGAAGAAGAAGACGATGTCGGCGCCGGTGAAGTACGGCGAGGCGTGGAAGCTGATCGTCAAGAACAGACTGAAGGACAGGATCGCGCCACCGATCGCCGCGATGCGCGTCCACAGGCCGAGCAGGACGCCAAGGCCGATCGCGACCTCGGCGAAGGAGATGACGAGGCCGATGGGCTTGGCGAAGCTGATCATGTGGATGAGCAGCGCGTGAATCGGGCTGGTGTGCGACGCGGCGATGAGTTGGGCCTGGATCGAGATCGGGCTCTGGGGGTGGAAGAAGTTCGGGTTGGCGAGCTTTTGGAGCCCAGCGAAGAGGAACGTCACCCCGAGGAAGATCCGCAGCGGCAACAGTGCCCACTCGGCGAGCGACCAGGCCCGCACCGGCGCGCCGAAGGGCAGACGATGCTCGGCCCTACGGGCGCGGCGAACCGGAGGGGTTGGGGTCGTCGCCATGGTTCCATCGTGGCACAGCGCGAAAGTGCCCTTAACTTTGATAACTGAGTCCTTACTCAATTGTTATCAACGAGAATGGTCGATGTGCTCGCCGCCTCGATCGTCTCGTATCTGCTCCACGAGATACATCAGCTGCCCGGCGGCCTCGTCTACGGACTCGTCACGCTGCTCGTCTTCGGCGAGGCGGCGCTCTTCATCGGATTCATCTTGCCCGGCGAGACGGCGGTACTGGTCGCGGGCGTCGTCGCCTCACAAGACCACGTCAACGTCGCCGTCGTCGCGGTGCTCGTCGTAGCAGCGGCGATCGCCGGCGACTCGGTGGGCTACGCGATTGGACGGCGCTACGGCGAGTCCCTGATGAAACTGTCGATACTGAAACGGCGCCGCGCCTCGCTCGATCGCGCGTTGGAAGGCCTGCGACGGCGAGGCCCGATCTACGTCTTCATCGGTCGTTTCACGGCGTTCTTGCGCGCCGTGATGCCGGCACTCGCCGGCATGAGTCGCATGAACTATCGACGATTCCTTATCGCCAACGCCGCTGGCGCGGTCCTGTGGGGCGTCACCTTCACGCTGCTCGGCTACTTCGCCGGCACCGCGTTGACGCGGATCGAGAGCTACGCCAGCTGGGTGGGTCTGAGCATCCTGATCGCCATGGTCCTCTTCTTCATCATCTTCCACTTCGTGAAGAAGAGTCGCCAGACCAACGAAGACACTGTCGTAGAAGGCGACGACGAATCAGCGCAGGACGTCGAGTAGTCCCTCGGGCGCGTCGATCCGCCAGCCGTCCGTTCGCTTCACCAACAGCCCGGCCTTCGCGCTGGGACCGTGTCCGCGCACCAACGAACGAACATAGAGTTCGTCACAGGGGACCGCGAGCGCGGCCGTGATGTCGGCCAGCGATTGATCGATGCTCACGCTGGCGCTGGTCGCCACGACCTTGGGACCGACGACGAGGTCGTCCCAGAGTGCCGCCAAGATCCGATCGATCTGATCGTGCGCCATCTCGGCGTCCACGCGCGCCCCGCGTCGCCACGGTGGCGCACTGGCGTCGAGAAATCCATTGACCAGCGACTCCGCGTCGGCGAAGACGACCACGCCGTCGGCCGCCGGCACGGCTTCGACGACACGTCGCGACTGTTCGATCACGTGCGGGACGACCCAGGGCAACAGCCACGCCTCGAGACCGAGCCACGCGGGCCACGCCGCGTCCACGATGACGACCGTGACCCACAGCCCCAGCGAGCGCGCGAACTGCGCGACCTCGGCGTAGCGCTCGAGTGCCGCGGCGTCGACCTCGTCGCGGCGCGGTTCGACCCGGGCCCATTCGACGTTGAGGCGCACCCCGTCGAAGCCCAGCGACGGGACGAGGTCGAGCACCTGCTCGTAGTCACGCCACAGTTCGTCGGCGTCACCGGGTCCGGCGTGTCGGCCGAGCGCGATCGTCGGTCGAAAGCAGGTCGACGGCTGATAGGGCCCGTCCAGGCCGCCCTCGACGGCGTAGCCCTCGAGCGTCACGTAGCGCCGCGGTCGTCTCTCCACCGGTTCAGTTTCGCACGCGGGCCCGAATCGAACTCCGGTATCGTTCCTCTCGATGCCCCCTCGGGGCCGTTTGGAGGAACCATGGCTGACGAAGTACTACGTGAACGACGCGGACACGTCGAGATCCTCACCATCAACCGTCCCGAAGCGCGCAACGCCATCAACCGTGCGACCGCCATCGCCCTCGGTGACGCACTCGACGCCTGCGAGATCGACGACGACGTCTGGGTCGTGGTCTTGACCGGCGCGGGCGACAAGGCCTTTTCGGCGGGCATGGACCTCAAGGCCTTCGCCGCGGGCGAGTTCCCGATCACCGACAAGGGATTCGGCGGTATCACCCAGCGTGACTTCCCGAAACCACTCATCGCGGCCGCGAACGGCGCCGCGCTCGCCGGGGGCTTCGAGATCTTGATCAGTTGCGACATGGTGGTCGCGGCCGACCACGCCAGGTTCGGTATCCCCGAAGCGGCCCGCGGTCTGATCGCCGGCGGCGGCGGACTGATCCGACTGCCCAAGCGCATCCCCCTCGCCGTCGCCTACGAGATGGCGTTGACGGCCGATCCCATCGACGCCCAGCGCGCCTACGAGCTCGGCCTCGTGAACCGCGTCGTACCGGGCGACAAGGTCCTCGACGAGGCGGTCGCGCTCGCCGAGCGCATCGCCAAGAATGCGCCGCTCGCCGTGCGCACGTCCAAAGACGTCATGAAGCGTTCGCGCGAACTCTCCGAAGAGGCCTGCTGGCAGCTCAATACCGAGGCCTTCGGGATGATCGGTCGCAGCGCCGACGCGATGGAGGGCGCCGTCGCCTTCGCCGAGAAGCGCGAGCCGAACTGGCAGGGTAAGTAGTCAACGCCTCGCGCGCCGACTAGTGCAGGTGATAGACGAGCGCTGAGGTCGCGGCGGCGGCCACGACGACGACCGGGAACGGCGCCTTGGCCAAGAGCGCGACGAGGGCGACGCCGAGACCGGCCAGCCGGTGATCGATGACGACGTGGGTCTTCACCACGACGCCCTGGGCGACGACGAGGGCACTCAGCAACGAGATCGGAATCAACGCGTTGATGCGTTGCAGTCGAGGGTGCGCCAGCCACGCTTCAGGGACGAGGTGTCCGAGCAACTTCAGTGAGAAGCACAGGACGCACGTCGCTGCGAGCACGATCCACATGACCATCGAACTCACCGCGCCCTCCAGCCCAAGATAACGGCGACGACCGTCGTGGCGATGATCGGCAGTCCGGCCGGCAGCCACGGCGTGATGAGTATCGCGAATGCCATCGAGACGACCGCGACCACGCGCAAAAAGTTCGTCTGCAGGCGCGGCCAGAGCAGTCCGAGGAAGGCCGCCGGCACCGCGGCGTCGAGTCCCCACGACGCGGGATTGCCGAGTGCCTTGGCCCCGAGTGCGCCGAGCAGCGTGAAGATGTTCCAGAAGACGAAGACCCCGGTCCCGGTGATCCAGAAGCCCTCGCGCATCGCGGCGACGCCGCGCGGCGCCTGGGAGAGCGCGACGCCGGTCGACTCGTCGATCGTGATCTGCGCCGCGATCACCCGTCGGAGGCCCCTCACCTTGAGCAGCGGCGCCATCTGTATTCCGTAGAGGGTGTTGCGGGTACCCAACAGGGCCGCCGCCGCGACCGCGCTCACGGCCGCGCCACCCGAGGCGACGACGCCGACGGCGGCGAACTGGCTCGCGCCGGTGAAGGTGAGGAGCGAAAAGAGGCAACTCTGCAGGACCGTGAACCCGGCCGCGACACTGGCCGCCCCGAAGGCCACGCCGTAGGTTCCGACCGTGATCGCCACGCTCAGTGAGTCACGAACTGTCCTCCTGGTCAGGCTCGACATCCGAACAGTCTTGCCGAATCGAATAATCACCTGTACGGGGGCGCCTTCGCGAAGCGATGCCGGGCGCACTACTCTGGAACTAAGCACGTCAAAGGAGAAGGCAGTGTTCTTAGGCGAAATTTTTGGGCCCGATCTCTTGATCGTCGTCATTGTTGTCGCGGTCCTCGTCTTCGGGGGCTCCGCCATTCCGAAGCTGGCCAAGAACCTCGGTTCGGCCAAGTCCGAGTTCGAGAAGGGGCTGAAAGAGGCCAAGACTACCGACGCCTCGAGCGACAAGCCGACGACCCCGGCCGAGACCAAGGCCCCCGAAACCGACGCGTAGCGTCACGGCGTCGCGGCTCCGAGAGCCCGAGACGCGGACAATCCGGATGACATTTCCGGGAGCGGCATTTCCGTTCTGTGAACGGACTTCGCCGCGCTTGACGACGGGTCGCGACTATTTTTTTGAGTAGTGTCGTGACGTGGAATCACCTACCCTGCCCCCACAGGGTGTAACAGTTCGCACTCGTCGATGGCGTCGCGTGCGACGCTTCGTTGCACTCCCGCTCGCAGCGCTGGCGCTGTCCGGTTGCACCATTCCCGCCTTCGGTGCCCACAAGGGCGCGACCACGGAGTCCAGTTCGGTCTTCCACCTCTGGCAGTGGTTCTCGGTCGGCGCGGTCATCATCGGCGGTTTCACGACGGTGCTGTTCGTCTACGCCATCGTCCGATTCCGCAGTAAGGGCCACGCAAACATCCCGCGACAGGCGCAGTATCACCTGCCCGCCGAAGTCATGTACACCGTCATGCCGATCCTGGTCGTCCTGGGGCTCTTCGCGGCCACGTTGGTCGTGGAGAACAAGGAAGTGGCCAATCCCAAGGCCAACGTCACGGTTGACGTCAACGCCTTCCAGTGGGGCTGGAAGTTCATCTACCCCGGCACCGAGACCGCGGTGATCGGACAGACGACCCAGGACCCGACGATGGTGATCCCGGTCAACACCAACGTCCACATCAATCTGACCTCGACCGACGTGCTCCACGGCTTCTACGTGAAGGCCTTCAACTTCTCGCGCTACGCCTTGCCGGGCGTGTTGAACCAGTTCACGCTCGAGGCCGTCAAGACCGGCAACTTCTATGGTCAGTGCACGCAGCTCTGCGGTCTCTACCATTCCCTCATGTTCTTCAACGTGAAGGTCGTCTCGCACTCCCAGTACGTCGCGTGGCTCGCCAGTACCGCGAACCCCGCCGCCTTCGCCGCCGCGCAGAAGACGACCGGTCAACAGACGGCGACGATCGTTCCGACGAAGCCGGCCTCCAGTCACGGGGATAACTAATGGTCGATCTCATCACGCCACCACCGGCCGTGCTCGACCACGGCGACCACGGCGACGAGGGACACGACGAACACCACGGCCCGACGGGCATCTTGAAGTGGATGACCTCGACGGACCACAAGGTCATCGGACTCTCCTACACCGTCACCTCGGTCGTCATGTTGATCATCGGTGGACTGTTCGCCGAGATCATCCGCGCGCAACTGGCCTCGCCGAACGGCACGCTGGTCTCACTCGCGCAGTACAACGAGCTGTTCACGATGCACGGTTCGGTAATGATCTACCTCTTCGCCGGGCCCTTCGCCTTCGGAGGACTCGCCAACATCATCGTGCCGATCCAGATCGGCGCGCCCGACATGGCCTTCCCCCGCCTCAACGCGCTCTCCTACTGGCTCTATCTCATGGGCTCGATCACCATGTTGATGGGATTCTTCACCGCCGGCGGCGCCGCCAACTTCGGCTGGGTCGCCTACGCGCCGCTGTCGAACTCGATCAACACCCCCGGCGCCGGCGCCGACCTCTGGATCGGTGGTCTGCTCCTCACGGGTTTCTCGGCGATCTTCACCGGCGTCAATCTGACCGCGACCATCTTCTATTTACGCGCACCGGGCATGACGATGTTCCGCATGCCGATCTTCACCTGGAACATGTTGGTGACCGCGATCCTCATCTTGCTGGCCTTCCCGGTCTTGACGGCCGGGCTCATCATGCTCTACTGCGACCGACACTTCGGGACACATATCTTCTCCGTTGCTGGGGGAGGTGTTCCGGTGCTGTGGCAACACATCTTCTGGTTCTGGGGCCATCCGGAGGTCTATATTCTCGCCCTGCCGTTCTTCGGCATGGCGACCGAGATCATCGCGGTCTTCTCCAAGAAGCCCGTCTTCGGTTACAAGAGCATGGTCTTCGCCACGCTCTCCATTGGCGCGCTGTCCCTAGGCGTGTGGGCGCACCACATGTTCACGACCGGTGTCGTGCTCCTGCCCTTCTTCTCGTTCATGAGTCTCATGATCGCGGTGCCGACGGGCATCAAGATCTTCAACTGGATAGGAACGATGTGGAGAGGAGAGTTGTGGTTATCCACCGCCATGTTGATGGCACTCGGCTTCCTGTTTACGTTCCTCATCGGTGGCCTCACGGGCATCTACCTCGCCAGTCCGCCGTTGGACTTCTTCACGCACGACACGTACTTCGTCGTCGCGCACTTCCACTCGATCGTCATGGCGCTGGTCTTAGCCGGGATGGGCGGACTGTATTTCTGGGGTCCGAAGTTCACCGGCTACCTACTGAATGAAAAGTTCGGCAAGATCCAGTTCTGGTTCCTTTTCATCGGCACGCAGATATTCACGCTCCCGCAGTACATCCTCGGGCTCGACGGCATGCCGCGACGCATCGCGATCTACCCGCACAGCCCGCAGTGGAAGACGCTCAATGACTGGAGCACCTTCGGGGCAGTCCTCGTCGGCATCTCGATGATCGTCTTCGTCGTCAACGTCGGCTACAGCTGGAAGAAGTACCCGGCTGGGGACAACCCGTGGGACGCCCAGACGCTCGAGTGGTTCACCACCTCTCCCCCGCCGCACCACAACTTCTATCGCCTGCCCCAGATTCGGTCGGAGCGTCCGACGTGGGACTACAACCACCCCGAGCACCGTTCGCTGGCCCACGGCACCGGCGCTTCGGGCACGCATCATGAACCGCCGCTCGCCAACGCGGTCGTCGGGATACTCGAGCGCGATCAAGACCACGACGCATGAGGGTCGAAGCCAAGATCCTCTTGAGCCTCGGCGCCTTCTTCGGCGTCATGTGTGCCGTCTATTGGAAGTGGAGCCTCGAAGACGCGGGCGGCGTCATGATGTTCGCCGGCATGCTGCTGTGCTTCTTGCCCGGTAGCTACTACTTCTGGTGGAGCCGTCGGATGAAGGCCCGTCCCGAGGACGATCCCAACGCGACCCAGAGCGAAGGCGCCGGGGTCGTCGGTTCGTTCCCCGGTTCGTCGATCTTCCCCTTCACGCTCGGGATGGGCGCCTTCTTCGTCGTGCTCGCGCTCGTCTTCGGAATCTGGTTCCTCGTGCCCGGTCTCGGACTCGCGGCGTGGGCACTGTTCGGTGCGACCGCCGAAGGTCGCCGCGGGGGCCACGTCTAAGGGCCGTCACGTGACGAAGCAGTTCCGTCGCTGCACGACCACTATTCGCGATCTCCACTTCGCTGCGTGACACTATTAGCGGATGTCTGACACTCATTCCGCGCGCGGTCGACGTCCACTGCAGATCACACTCGGCCTCATCGGCTGTATTCCGTTCGTCTCTGGTCTGGTGTCGATACTCGTGGGTCCGAGTGCCCTGCCCGGCGACGTGGGGAGAGTCTCTCCCAACGTGGACAATGAGTTCCGATTCCTCAACGTCGTTTGGATCGCCGTCGCGCCGATCGTGTGGCTGTCACTGCCGGGTATCGAGAAGAAGAACGTAGCGCTGCGTTTCGTACTCGCCACCGCATTCCTCGGCGGCGTCGCGCGTCTGATCTCGTGGCGCAAGACCGGTCGACCGCACCCGGTCTTCGTCGCCGCGACGGGCTTGGAGCTCGTGGGGATGCCGGCGTTGGCGATATGGCAACGCGCGGTCGCCGCCGCTCACGAATAAGGCGTTCGTCCTCTAGACACTGCATTATTCAAAAATAAGTGGTGTTGTGAAATCGTTGATGGTGTCGGGCTAACGTGAGCGTTCTGAGCGCCCGAACGACGAGGAGCAACATGAGGCACATGATTTCGGGGCGCGCACGCTCCATGTCCACCGGACCAGCAAGGGTCGTTCTCGCGACGTCACTGGGCTTGGCGAGTTTCGCCGTCTTCGCTCTCGACGCCCCGACCGCGTCGGCCAGTGCCGCCTCGTACAACCAGGCCGCGCACGCCTTGTCGGCCCTCTCGTCGCACCTTGGATCGCCCGGCACGTGGGATACCGCCATCGAGTTGCCCGGCTCGGCCACACTCAACGCGGACGGCAACGCCGGCGTCATCTCGATCTCTTGCGTGTCATCGGGTAACTGCAGCGCCGGGGGTAACTACGACGATGCCTCCGGTCACCTGCAGGCCTTCGTCGCCGATGAGACGGGCGGCACGTGGGACAGCGCCGTTGAGGTACCGGGGACGGCGGCACTGAACGTCGGTGGCAGCGCGATCGTCAACGCGGTGTCGTGCACGTCGGTCGGCAACTGTGCCGCCGGCGGCGGCTACACCGACGGCTCGGGGGACGGACAGGGATTCGTCGTCAATGAGACGAACGGCACGTGGGGCACGGCGACCGAGGTCGTCGACTCCTTGGCCATCGGTTCGGTGAATGCCGACGGCGTCCAATCGCTGTCGTGCAGCGCCAACGGAAGTTGCAGCGCCGTGGGACTGGACATCACGACCGGCGGCGCGCCGACCGGATTCGCCCTCTCCGAGACGGGCGGCACATGGAGCGCCGCCACCGAGATCACGATGACCTCGACGTTGGGCGCCGGCGGCGCGGAGTTGAGCGCCGTGTCGTGCACTTCGCCGGGCAACTGCGGCGCCGAGGGCGCCGGGGTCTATCAGGACGCGGCGGTCCACGGCGGTCTGGCCTACATCCCGTTCACCGTCAACGAGACGGGCGGCACGTGGGGTGCCGCCACGCTCATCCCGGGACTGGACACGCTCAACGTGGGACTCATCGGCGTCGCGGACGCGATCTCGTGCAGCGCCACCGGCAGTTGCGCTACCGGCGGCACCTACACCGACGCGCTCGGCAACGATCAGGCGTTCGTCGCCGACGAGTCGAGTGGCACGTGGGGCAGCGCCGAAGAGGTCCCCGGCACGTCGACGCTCAACGTCGGCGCCGCGCTGATCGAGTCAATCTCGTGCACCTCGCCCGGTAACTGTGGTGCCAGCGGTGGCTACTCAACGGCCACGCTCCCCGAAGACTTCGTCGTGAATGAGACGAACGGTACGTGGGGTACCGCCTTGGCGGTCCCCGGCTTCTCGGCGCTCGCCGTCGGTGGCTCGTCGGCGATCATCAACCCGATCTCATGTAGTTCAGCGGGCAACTGCTCGTCCGGCGGCGGCTACATCGACTCGCTCGGCGCCTACGACGCCTACGTCGTCGTTGAGAAGAACGGTACGTGGGGCACGGCCGCCGAAGCACCCGGCTCGGACGCGTTGAACACCGCGGGCGGTGCGCAGATAACGGCGATCTCGTGCAGCGCGGACAGCGGTTGCGGGGCGGGGGGCTACTACGCCACCGGATCGCAGTTCCAGGCCCTCGTCACCGACATGGCGCCGCTCTTCATCCCACAAGCGACGCTCAGTCTGACGTCGTCGAGCGGCAAGATCGGCACGGCCCTCAAACTCTCGACGTCCGGTGGCTCCGGCACTGGTGCCCTCACCTTCAGCGTGACCAATGGATCGGCCAAGGGCTGCGCGATCTCGGGCACCTCGCTCAAGGCGACGAGTGCGGGGACCTGCGTGGTCACGGTGAGCAAGGCCGGTGACAGCACCTACCTGGCCGCCACGTCGACGAAGTCGGTGGCTTTTGCGCTGCCCGCTCGACCTGGTGCCGTCACCGTGCAGTTCGTCGGGAGCAGCGGCGCGCTCTCCTCGGCGGCCAAGAGTGCGTTGACCGCGCTCTCGAAGAAGCTCGTCTCGGGCGCATCGATCACCGTCACCGGCTCGGCCAAGGGCAACGCGCACCTCGCGAAGAGTCGCGCCAGCGCGGTGGCGAGCTTTCTGTCGGGCAAGGCGCACACGCACGCGACACTCAAGACGGTCACCTCGTCAAGTGCCAACACGGCCAAGGTTATCACCACGAAGCAGTAACGACCACCACGAAGATAACCCTGGCGTACGCAGTCGCCTAGAGGAACCCAATCCGCGACAACGGCCAGATTCGGAAGAACGCCTTGCCGATGATGTCCGAACGCGGGACCGTTCCCCAGAATCGACTGTCGCACGAGTTGGAACGCCAATCGCCTAAGACGAAGTAGCTGTTCGCCGGCACGGTGGTCTTCTTGATCGCGGGCGTGAGCGTCTTCCAGTAGGTCCAGCGTTCTTTCAAGACCTTGCCGTCGACGTAGACCGTGTTGCCCTTCGAGGTAATGGTCTGACCCGGTAGACCGATGACCCTCTTCACCAGGTCGCTGAAGTTGCCGTCGTCGCAGTGCTCGGTGGGTGGCGCCTTGAACACGATGATGTCGCCGACGTTGATGGTCCCGAAACGGACACTGAGTTTGTTGACGACGATTCGGTCGCCGACGTGGAGCGTCGGCTCCATGGAGCCCGACGGGATGAAGAACGTCTGGAAGGCGTAGCTTCGCACGAGGAAGGACGCCAGCACGGCGATGACGAGGATGACGCCCCACTCGATGAGGACCTTGCGTCGGCGTCTATTCACCGATCGGCCACTTTCGCGAGGTCGTCGTCACCCTTTTGGGCGCCAGACGTATCGTCAGTTCTCGCAGTGGCATCGCACAAGGCTAGCGATGACGGCTTCACCAAAGAGTCGCAGCGCTCATAAGCGTTTCGTAAGAGCGATCGACGGGGCTGTGCAGTGTTTAGGCGTCTCGGCGATTCAGCATCGAGGCGCCGATGAACAGCAACACCACCGCGTAGATGCAGAGGATCGACATGCCGACCCACGGTGAGAATGAGTGGAAATCGACGTTCCGACTTTGCGTGGTCACCATCCGCACGGCAATCTGATCGGGCATGAATCGTCGTACGTCCGTCGAGAGCGAATACGGCAGCGCCTGGACGATGATCGGGAGGACCAGGAGTATTGCCACGAAGACACTGATGGCGCCGGCGGTATGACGAATGATCGTGCCCAACCCCATCGCCATCAGTCCAAGGACGCATACGAAGAGACCGCCGCCGAAGACGGCGCGAAGGACCCCGGGATCAGAGAGCGTCTGGTGCGTGGCCGGCGATGACAGAAGGAATTGCCCGAGGAAGAAGGCCACGAACGAGGTCACCTCGGCGACGATGAATGAAAGCACGCCGAAGACGAAGATCTTGGCGCCGAAGACCCGCGAGCGATTGGGCGCGGCCGACAGCGTCGCGCGAATCGTGCCGGTGCTGTACTCCGCGCTGATCACCAGGACGCCGAGAATGCCGACCGCGAACTGCGCGAACAGCAGCCCGATGAGACTCGTGGCCGTGGGATCGAAGGTCAGTCGTTGAAAGGGGTTCATGCTCGACCAGTGCGCGCGGGTCAGCGCAGTGACGAGCGCGCCGATGCCGATGCCGAGCACGATCGTCACGCCGACCGTCCACATGGTGGAGCGAACAGTCCGGACCTTCGTCCATTCGGAACGCACGAGATCGAAGTAGCCGTAGCGGCCCGCGGGCAGCGACTTCTCCATCGGTGCAACTGCGGTGCTCTGGGTGCTCATGACTTCGCTCCCGTCGAGTTCGTGGCGTCGGCGGTCGTGCCGTGGTACTCGATGCTGTCTTCGGTGAGCTCCATGAACGCCTCTTCCAGCGACGCCGATTGAGGGGCGAGTTCGTGCAGGATGAGCGACATCTTGGCGGCCATCTCTCCGATGGCCACTTCATTGGCGCCGCGCACGGACAGCGATCCATCGTCTTCGAGGGCGACCGTCGCGCCACCCTGCTCGAGCGCGGTCTTCAACTTCGCGGCCTCGGGTGAACGCACCCGCACGAAATTCTCGGTGCTCTGTGCGAGAAGGTCGTCGATCGAGGTCTGCGAGATCAACTTGCCTTTGCCGATGATCACGACTTCGTCGGCGGTGAGCGCCATCTCACTCATGAGGTGACTCGACACAAAGACCGTGCGTCCCTCGCGCGCCAGGCCCTTCAATAGATTGCGAACCCAGCGGATGCCGTCGGGGTCGAGTCCGTTGACCGGTTCGTCGAAGAGCAGGATCTCGGGATCGCCGAGGAGCGCGGCCGCGATGCCGAGTCGCTGGCCCATGCCCAATGAGAACTTTCCAGCTCGCTTGTTGGCCACTGCCGTGAGACCGACGAGTTCGAGCAACTCATCGACGCGCGAGTCCTCGAGGTGATTGGTCTGGGCGAGCATCTTCAGATGAGAACGCGCGCTGCGCCCGGGGTGGATGGCCTTGGCTTCCAACAGAGCGCCGACTTCGCGAAGTGGCCACTGCAGATTCTTGAAGTGCTTGCCTTTGACGGTCACGTCGCCGGCGCTTGGCGCGTCGAGACCCATGATCATGCGCATCGTGGTCGACTTGCCCGAACCGTTCGGTCCGAGAAAGCCAGTGACGACGCCCGGTCGCACCGTGAAGCTCAACTGCTCCACCGCGCGTTTGTCGCCGTAGCGCTTGCTCAGTCCCTTGGCTTCGATCATCGGCTATCTCCCGTCGTGGCCGCGGCGTACGCAGTCACCATCAAACCTACGGCAGACGCGAAATACATGGAATCGGTAGGAACCCTCAGTACCGGAAAAGAAGGCCAGCGACTCTCAGGGTTATCCCCCAGCTTGTCGCGTCGTTCACGAAGCCGTCACGCAGTGGCTTCGTCGGTCGGCGACTGTTTCGCCGACTCTGCGTCGACGTAGCGCCGCAGGGCTTTGACGTAGCGACGGGTCACCGAGCGCTGCACCGCTCGACCGATCGGTCCGGCGAGTCGCGCGAGCCGGTCCACCGGTTTCGAGAACGCCGTGATCGTGAAGAACGTCGCGCCGTTTCGCAGATTGAGCGTGAAGCTCTCTTCCCCGCGTTCGGGGTGACCGGGCAACGTTCCGTAGGAGAAGCCAAATGAGTACGGCTCCTTGAAGACCGCGACGATGCGACAGGGGGCCACGATCTGCATCGGCCCGACCGTCGTCACCAAGAGCACCGTCGCCCCGGGACTCAACGGTTCGTAGGGGTGGACGCGAAGGCCGGCGCCCTCGTGCGCCACCCACGTCCGCAGTCCTTCGACCGCTACGTCGAAGGACGCTGCGTCGCCGACGCGCTCGCTCATCCGAACGTGATGAAAACCGCTCGGGAGCTCCGCGTCTCGCGAAGCACCGACCTCGCTGTAGTTCGGTGAAGCCAGACGGGCCTTGACGAGCAACGTTTCTAACTGCGTCGGCCCGAGTCGGCGAAGTGACATCACCTCTACGTGCTACCAGATTGACGACGATTCCCGCGAAATCGGATGCCGGCATCATGGTGGACGAAGGCCCATGCGCCGGAGGAATCTCCCGTATCGATTCGCGAGATGTGGTGGATTTACACGCGCCAAGCGGCACCGAAACGGCCGACCTCTTAATAGGAGGGTGTCGCAGTGGTGCCTAAGATTGGCGAGGCACTCGAAAGTGGGCCGGTAACAAGGAGAGTGCGTGGCTGCTGTGGAGAGTTCGACCAAAGTTGTGCTGGGTGGTACGCGCGGTGGCCCCGATGAGCCAACTCTCCGACAGGACCGCTGGTGGGTCCAACCGTTCGTCACGGCGACCATTCTCATGGTCTTCATCATCTACTCGACCTGGGCAGCCTTCCAGAACCGCTACTACTTCGTCGGGGCGAGCATGGGCCGCGACCTCATCAGTCCGTTCTATTCGCCGTGCATCGGCGGGCTCTGCGTGCCCGGGGCCAAGGCCGGCTTCACCATCAACTGGTTCCGACTCTCGCCGGCGCTGCTGATCCTGATCTTCCCGCTGGGCTTTCGACTCACGTGTTACTACTACCGCCGCAGTTACTACCGCGCGTTCTGGTGGTCGCCGCCGGCCTGCGGTGTCGCCGACGCGCACGGCAAGTACACCGGTGAGACCCGCGTGCCGCTCGTCATGCAGAACCTCCACCGGTACTTCTTCTACGCCGGTCTGGTCTTCAACACCCTCTTGACCATCGACGCGGTCGAGGCCTTCCGGGAACCGGGCATCGGCTGGGGCGTCAGCGTCGGCACCGTCGTGCTCTGCATAAACGCCGTTTTGCTGTGGATGTACTCGCTCAGCTGTCACGCCTGTCGCCACCTCGTCGGCGGCCAGGTCCGGAGCTTCAAGGCCCATCCGATCCGTTACCGATTCTGGAAGATGCTGACGCCCCTCAACGCGAAACACATGAACCTCGCGTGGGCCTCGCTCCTCTTCGTCGGCTTCACCGACGTCTACGTGCGCCTGGTGGCCTCCGGCGCGCTCACCGACTACCGCCTCTTCTAGAAGGAATACGAGTGACCGACTCCCCCTACGAACACCACGCTTACGACGTACTGATCATCGGCGCCGGCGGCGCCGGACTGCGCGCGGCGATCGAAGCGAAGCAGCGCGGCCTCACCGTCGGCATCATCACCAAGTCGCTGCTGGGCAAAGCGCACACCGTGATGGCCGAAGGCGGCATCGCCGCGGCCATGGGCAACGTCTACTCCGAGGACAACTGGATGGTGCACTTTCGCGACACCATGCGCGGCGGCAAGTACCTCAACAACAACCGCATGGCCGAGCTCCACGCCAAGGAGTCGCCGGAGCGCGTCTGGGAGCTCGAGCAGTGGGGCGCGCTCTTCGACCGGACCAAGGACGGCAAGATCCTCCAGCGCGACTTCGGCGGTCACCGCTACGCCCGCCTCGCCCACGTCGGTGACCGCACCGGCCTGGAGCTGATCCGCACGTTGCAGCAAAAGGTCGTCTCCATGGACACGGACGTCTTCATGGAGTGCAAGGTACTGAAGCTCGTCCACGACGACGCCGGTCGCATCGCCGGGTGCGTCGCGCTACTGGCGCGCGTCGGGTGAGTTCGTCACCTTCGAGGCCAAGACCGTCATCATCGCCACCGGCGGCGTCGGCAAGTCCTGGAAGTTCACGTCGAACTCGTGGGAGGGCACCGGCGACGGACACGCCATGGCGCTGTGGGCCGGCGCGAAGCTGATCGACATGGAGTGCATCCAGTTCCACCCGACCGGCATGGTCTGGCCCCTCAGCGTGCGCGGACTCCTCGTCACCGAGAGCGTCCGCGGCGACGGCGGGGTGCTGCGCAACTCCGAGGGCAAGCGCTTCATGTTCAACTACGTCCCCGAGATGTTCCGCGCCGAGACCGCCGACACCGAAGAAGAGGGCGACAAGTGGTACGACGATCACGACGCCGGACGTCGGCCGCCGGAGCTGTTGCCGCGCGACGAAGTGGCGCGCGCGATCAACTCCGAAGTCAAGGCCGGACGGGGCACTCCCCACGGCGGCGTCTACCTCGACATCGCCTCGCGGCGTACGCCGGAGTTCATCCGTCGACGCCTGCCCTCGATGTACCACCAGTTCATGGAACTGGCCGGCGTCGACATCACGCGCGAGCCGATGGAGATCGGACCGACCTGTCACTACATCATGGGCGGCGTCCAGGTCATCGCCGACACGGCGGCGACCGCGGTCCCGGGACTGTTCTGCGCCGGTGAAGCGGCCGGCGGGATGCACGGCGCCAATCGGCTCGGCGGCAACTCACTCAGCGACCTGATCGTCTTCGGTCGTCGCGCCGGCATGGGCGCGGCGCAATACATCGAGTCCGGCGACGCGGCGACGTCGTTCAACATGGAAGAGGCCGAGGCTGCCGTCAAAGAGGCTCTCGAGCCGTTCGAGCGGACGGACGGCGAGAATCCGTACACGATCCAGCACGACCTCCAAGAGATGATGCAGGAACTCGTCGGCATCATCCGCACCGGTCCCGAGTTGGAAGAGGCGAAGGGCAAGCTCGATGAACTCACCGAGCGCGTCAAGCACATCGCGGTGAAGGGCGGCCGCGCCTACAACCCCGGTTGGAACCTCACGACGGACCTGCCGGCGATGCTCACGGTGTCGCGGTCGACGGCCCTCGCCGCGAGCCTGCGCAAGGAGTCACGCGGCGGCCACACCCGCGAGGACTACCCGAACCCCGATCCCGAGTTCGCGAAGTTCAACTTCGCCCTCACGAGCGAGGGCGGCAATTGGGACAGTCCGATCAGCGCCGCCGAGTCACCGCTCCTGCCGATGCCCGATGAACTGAAGGCCCTACTCGAGGAGGCCCACTGATGGCTGACGTGACGATGCGAATCTGGCGCGGCGACTCGACCGGGGGCGACTTCGAGAACTACACGATCTCCCAGAACGAGGGTGAGGTCGTACTCGACGTCATCCACCGCATCCAGGCGACCGAGGCGCCGGACCTCGCCTGTCGATGGAACTGCAAGGCCGGCAAGTGCGGTTCGTGCTCGGCCGAGATCAACGGACGCCCGCGACTCATGTGTATGACGCGCATGGACCAACTGCCCGAGGGTCCAGTGACAGTAACGCCGATGAAGACGTTCCCGATCATCCGCGACCTCGTCACCGACGTCTCGTTCAACTTCGAGATGGCCAAGCGCATACCGGCCCTCCTCCCACCGCCGATGCCCGAAGGCGGCTATCGCATGTTCCAACAGGACGTGGAGCGCGGACAGGAGTTCCGCAAGTGCATCGAGTGCTTCATGTGCCAAGACGTCTGTCACGTCATCCGCGACCACGAAGAGAACAAGGTCAACTACGCCGGTCCGCGATTCTTCATCCGGGTCGCCGAACTCGAGATGCATCCGCTGGACACCAACGACCGTCGCGAGTTCGTCAAAGAAGACATGGGCCTCGGCTACTGCAACATCACCAAGTGCTGCACCGAGGTCTGCCCCGAACACATCCATATCACCGACAACGCGATCATCCCGCTGAAGGAGCGCGTCGTCGACGCCGACTACGACCCGGTCGCGTGGCTGGGACGAAAGATCCGTCGCCGCACCAAGAAGACCGCCGCCGAAGCGGCCGTGCAGCCCGCTCCCTAGTTCGTGGCGGACTTTCTCTCGACCGAGTGGTTCAGCGGTCTCAACGAATCACTCGAGCGTGCCGATCCACCTCCCTTCGCAGTCGATGCGGAAACGGTGCGCGTCGTGATCGAGTTTCCCGACGCGCCCAGCAACGGACCGCACGCCATCACGTTCTCAATTGGCACCGACGCCGCTCGCGTCGAGCCGGGCGACCATCTGGCCGCCGACGCCATCGTGCAGCTCGCCTTCGCCGACGCCGCCGCGCTGACCAGCGGGGAGATCGACAGCGCGTCGGCACTGCGCGACGGTCGCGTCAAGGTACGCGGCGACATCAACGCGATCGTCCCGCTCCTCAATTGGCTGCAGCGCGCGCACCCCAGCGCGAATTAGATTCTCGCGATGGATCTACCGCTCCACGAGGACGACCTCGCTGAACCGGGCGTCCTCGAGGCGCACATGCTGCATCGCCACGGCGCCGACGTCGCGCCCGTCGCGGTGCTGTGCTTCTTCAACGAACTGCTCGATCAATTGGCGGAAGAGGGCGTCCTCGAAACCAAGTACGTCCTACGAAGCGAGATCGGCCGCAACCCCGTCTATGAGTTCCTCACCGGCGACGGTCCCGTCTCGGTCATCCATCCCGGCGTCGGCGCGCCGCTGGCCGCGGGGTTCGTCGAGGAGATCGCGTCGCTCGGGGTGACCACGCTCGTCGCCTGCGGCGGCGCCGGTGCCCTGGTCGACGAGCTCGACCTCGGTCACGTGATGATCGTGGCCTCCGCGCTGCGCGACGAGGGAACCAGTTTTCATTACGCCGCGCCGAGTCGCATCATCGACGCCGATCCACTCGGCGTGCGGGTACTGGGCGAGGTACTTGAGGAACATGAGATCGCACACTTCGTCGGTCGCACGTGGACGACCGACGCGTTCTTTCGCGAGACACGCTCGCGAGTCAACCGTCGCATCGACGAGCACTGCTCCGTCGTCGACATGGAGTCGTCGGCCTTCATCGCCGTGGCCAAGTACCGCGGTCTACGCTTCGCCCAACTCCTCTACGCCGGCGACTCGCTCGCGGGCGACGAGTGGGACAGCCGATCGTGGTCCGGCGCGCGAAGCGTCCGCGAAGAATTGTTTCGCGTCAGCGCGATCGCGGCCCGACGACTGCACGTCGCGTCCCTCGACTAGCCCGCGAACTTCGTTCCGAACCAGAGTTCTGTCATCGTGTTCGAACCGTTGTTGGCGACCCAGACACGTCCACCGATATAGGTGATCGCGTTGGGCTCATCGAATCCGTACTTCGCTCCCCGAAAGACCGCGACCGGTCCCCCGGCGCTGGACGGGTCGATCTCGGTCACCGAGTTCCCGGTGGTCGCTGAGGTGCCGAGACTCGTTACCCAGATGAACTTCCCGTTCGTAGCGATCCCCGTCACCACGTCAAGGCCGAAGCTCTTGCCGCGGATGAATCGGATGAAGGCGCCGGTCTTGGCGTTCAGCTCGGTCAGCGAGCTGGTGCGCTCGTTCGCCACCCAGACGTGCATGCCGTCCGACGTGATGGCGAGGGGGCCGTCGAATCGGTAGGCGGCACCTTTCAACACCTTCACGAGCGATCCCGATCCGGCGTTCACTTCGGCGACCGAGTTGGCGTTGCTGTCGACGGCCCAGAGGTGCGTGGAATCCGACGCGAGCGTGCCCACTTGCTTCAGTCCCAGGGCGGAGACCTTGACGACCTTGATGAAGCTCCCCGTGGTGGCGCTCACCTCGGCGAGCGTCGTGCCGCGCAGGTTGGTGATCCACACGTCGATACCGTTGGAAGTGATCTGACCTGTACCGTGCAGTTTGTACGTCGAACCCTTGATCACATTGACGAGCGCCCCGGTCGAGGCCATGAGTTCGGTGACCGAGTTGCCGGCGTCATTGGCGACCCAGACGTGCGTCCCGTCGTCGCTCAGTCGAGCGGGGCCGACGAAGCCGTACTTCGAGGCCTTCAGGAGGTTCACCTTCGCGCCGGTACTGGCGCCGAGTTCGGTGACCGAGTTCCCGGCGCTGTTGGCGACCCAGACGTTGGAACCGTTGGAACCAATGGCCGTCACGGCGTTGAACCCGTAGGACTTGCCCTGGACGATCTTCACCGTGGGACCGGACGCCGCACTGGCGCCCGCGGCTCCGAGGAGCGCGCTCGAGGCCACGGCCAGGGCCATGGTCGCACGTAGTTGAAACTTCATGGGAATCTCTTTCAGGGTGTGTCGTGCCACCGAAACGGATCTCGGTGTGGGCCGCTAATTACACGGAGCCCGGCTCACCAGCGTACGACACGATTCGTCGTGATAGTCGTCGCCACCTCACCTGATCACGACATGATTTGGTATCAGTTCCGTTCGGTCGGCGCGAGATTAGCCTTTGGGCCATGACGAAATGCGGTGGCTGATGCACGGTTTCGACTCCTTCTTCCACCACATCTTCGGCTGGACGGGCACCTACAACGAACCGGGAAGTTGGTACGGCTTCTGGTCCGGGTTCGCCGGCGGCTTCGGCATCTTGACCATCGTGGTCATCGGCTATCGCAAGATCAACTGTCACACCCAGAAGTGTTGGCGAATCGGCCACCACGACCTGGTCGTCAAGCACTCGCCCGACGACCCGGGGACGACGTACCGCGTCTGTCGACACTGTCACCCCGAGATCCAAGGCAAGCGATTTACCCGTGAGGAACTACACAAACTGCACCGCGATCATGTCGAAGGGAGTACGCAATGACCTGGTGGGATCGATGGGTATGGCCGGCCGGCGGGTCGGGCGGCATCCCGGGCGACATCGTCGCCACGTTGATTTGGGTCATCCTGGCGGCGATCATCACCGTCATCGCCTGGCCGCCGCTGCGACGCCTTCTGTGGAAGGCACTCGGTCTGCACGCACTGCACGCGAAGCTCGACCACATCATCCTCGAGCACCCTTCGATCGCCAACGAGATCCCCGGACTCGAAGCGCAGTTCCAGCCCAAGCGTCAGCCGAATCCTGACGGAAGCCCGGCAGCCGCCGCCGGCTCCCCCGGCACCGACCCCGCCCGCGTGATCACCTAGCGATATCCTCGAGATCGCCAAGCAGCGCGCCGGGCCCTAGCCGCCGGGTGTGTAGTGGTAGCCCCGCGCGCACTCGTTGGCGTTGATGTTGAGTGGGCTGATCTGCCACCACGGTCCGCTCAGGTGGACGTTGCACGTGTCCGAAGGGGGTGGAAAGCCCTGCAGATACGCGAGACCGTTTTCCTCTTGACCGACGTTCGTGAGGAAGAGGACCGAGACGTTCTTTCCGGCGTTGGTCTCGTAGACGTAGACGCTCATTAGCGGGCCGACGCCCGGGAGACTCTGTAGCTTTCCGCTTGGAGTGAGTGGGCCCATCGGCGGACGCTCCTTGAGCGCGATCTTGACGTCCGCTCTCCACGTCGCTTGGTTCGCGTTGACCGCATAGACGTGGGCCGGTCGGTCGTAGAGAAGCCAACCAGCGATGACGACGACTGCCAGGGAGGCAAGGATCAGCACTGTTCGCCCGCTTTCACGGCGCCACTGATGGATGATCGTCTTCAGATTTTGTTTTTCATACCGCGGATCGTCGACGTCCTTCGCATTGAATGTCATAGCTAGGCGACGCCGTCGTCGTCGTCAACGGGGTCGATACACCGCAAATAAAAGGGCACGGCGGCACCCTTGAAGGCGAAGGCGAGCAGCCCGCCGACGATGGCGATCGCGTAGCCGAGGGACGTGTTCAACTTCGACGTCGGGAACACCAGGTCGATACCGACAAGCGTGAGGCCCGGCGTGAAGACGTACCACAGTGACTTGGGCCACGTGTGCCGAAGGAATCGCACGCCCACACGAAGGGCCTCGTTCGCCGATCTGGTCGAGAAGACGAGTATCGGTGTCACGAAGGTGAGCAGCGCATCGACGAAGAGCAACACGACCAGATAAGTGACGGAAAGGCGTAACGGCACTGCGCTATTCGTGTCGTGCGGATGGTAGCCGGACTCCGCCAGCGCGCAAATCACGAAGATGACCGCGGTGGGAATCCCGACGATCAACCCCAGTGCCAAGAACCGTCCAAAGAAGCGTCGGGTCAGACGTGGCACCTCCCGTAGGGAGAACTCGAGTCCGTAGAAATCCCTGAGGTAATAGATCCGTTCGGTGCCCACGATCCCCAGGGTGCCCACCGCAACGATCAAGTAGACGAATGGCGACACCACCGCCGCGACACGCAAGAACAAGATATAGAACGCCAGCAGTACGACGAATCCGGGCCGACGCACCCATGACCCAAAGCTCCACTTGAGGTCGTTCCAGAACGGTGTCCACAAACGGCCATCGCTCGGCACACGAATCTGGATCTTCGTTGGTTCGTCCATGGGCTTCTTAGGGAGAAGTTAACCCACCGTGTTCAAATCTGCCCGGTGCAGTAGTCATCGCGAAGCAGAAACCTGTGCAGACTTACAACGAACGACCCGTGATTCGTCGCCAACAGGTGATACCGGGCATTGCTCAGTTTTCCTTGACGATTCAGCGACTCGATCTTCGACCACGCCGTAGCCCCTCGTCCGAGCACGCACTCGTCGGCGACCCACGGCGCCAGGAACCCGAATGGGCCAATCGACGATTGCAGTGTCGGGGTCTCGGCGGCGAGCGCCCTCGCAGCGTTCTTCCAGATGGCGCCGGCGTCCGCGGCGACAATCGAGCGATGCAGCCCCGTCACGTCCGTCAAGCCGTCCGACCCGACCGAATCCAGCACGATTGGTGCCTCCGAACAGGCGTAGCAACCGAAGGCGTAATCGAACGTACCGTCATCGGTCCGGAGTAGGACGTGACTACCCACCACCATCGGGAGGAAGCCTTGATTCGGGTCGAAGGCGTGCGAATTCTCGAAGTCGATGGGACTCATGTCGACGACCTTGTCGTATCGATCGAGGCCGCGATCGAAGACGTAGACGACCGGGGCTTCGCAGCAGTGCGCTCCCCCGGTGTACCCCACCATCATCACGCCCGGGTGTTGCTCGCGGTGATAGGCGATCACGCACAGCGCGCTCAACTGTGACTCCTGGGTGTTGTCCGCTCGTGGGAGCGTCCAGGTCTTTCCTGCATGCGTCATCGTGAGCGTGCCGGTGAACGGCGTACCCGCTACGGGATAGCCGTTGCTCGCCGGAGGCTGCTTCGCCGAGCGAAACGTCGCCGTGAATCCTCCGTAGGAGGCGGTCAACGTCGCACGCTTGCCCGCCCTGAGTTGTGGAATCGATGCGGTCGATACGCACTTGTAGTTCGCCGCCAGGACCGGGGCCGGCGCACCCGAGGACGCGCTCTCGCCCATCACCATCGGCGCGATGACCACCACGGTGGCGAGCGTGGCGACTGCGATCCGACGCGCAACGCGCGTCGCCAACGATGGCTGGTGCATGTTCACGTCGTCTCCCGTCGGTCGACCTCGACCAGATACTGTCACGACGGCGTGACGAATTACTGGGATGTTCAGATCAGTTCGAGTGACGCGACCTCGTCGCGCTCCGAGAGCAGTTCGTCAGTCGTGATCTTGATGCGACCCTTGGCGAACTCGTCGGAGTCGAAGCTCTCCTTCACCTTCCACGACCCGTTCCCGTCGGACATGACGGGGAACCCGAAGGTCAGTCCGTCCGGTACGCCGTACTCACCGTGACTCGTCACCGCCACCGACGTGCAGTCATCGCTCGGGGTCACCGTGACGAGACTCGCGACCGTGTCGATCGCGGCGTTGGCCGCGCTCGCGGCCGAACTCAGCCCGCGGGCCTCGATCACCGGCCGCGCCGCGCTTTTGCACGGTGGTGATGAAATCGCCCTGGAGCCAGTCGCGGTCGGTGATCACATCGGTCGCCTTCTTGGCGCCGATGGTGGCGTTGGCGAAGTCCGGGAACTGCGTCGCCGAGTGGTTGCCCCAGATGGCGACGTTCTTGACGTCCTTCACGGGGACGCTGGCCTTCTTCGCCAGTTGGGTCTCGGCGCGGTTCTGGTCGAGTCGCGTCATCGCGAACCAGCGGTCGTCGGGGACGTCTTGGGCGTTGGAGCGAGCGATCAGACAGTTCGTGTTGCACGGGTTGCCCACCACGAGGATCCGCACGTCGCTCGCGGCGTTGGCGGCGATCGCCTCACCCTGCGGCTTGAATATCCCACCGTTCACCTTCAAGAGGTCGCCGCGCTCCATGCCGGCCTTGCGGGGCACGGAGCCGACGAGCAGCGCCCAGTTGGTGTTGCGAAAGGCGTTGTTGAGATCACTCGTCGCCTCGATGTCGGTGAGCAACGGGAAGGCACAGTCGTCGAGTTCCATGACGACGCCTTCGAGCGACTTCATGGCCGGCTCGATCTCGAGCAGGTGCAGCACGATCGGCGCGTCGGGGCCGAGCATCTGACCCGAGGCGATGCGAAAGAGCAGCGAGTAGCCGATCTGACCGGCGGCGCCGGTCACCGTGACGTGGACGGGGGTGGTCATGTTTCCTCCAGTGTTGGTTTAGAGACGGTCGACGATCGCGGCGCCGAACTCCGAGCACTTCACTTCGGTCGCGCCGTCCATCAGTCGCGCGAAGTCGTAGGTGACGATCTTCTCCGAGATCGTCGCCTCCATGGCGCGCACGATGTCGTTCGCGGCGTCGGTCCAGCCGAGGTGCTCGAACATCAAGACGCCCGACAACAGGACCGAACCGGGATTGACCTTGTCCATGCCGGCGTACTTGGGCGCCGTGCCGTGGGTCGCTTCGAAGATCCCGTGACCGGTCATGTAGTTGATGTTGGCGCCCGGCGCGATGCCGATGCCGCCAACCTGGGCCGCGAGGGCGTCCGACAGGTAGTCGCCGTTCAGGTTCATCGTCGCGATGACGTCGAACTCCGAGGCGCGCGTCAGCGACTGCTGGAAGCAGATGTCGGCGATGACGTCCTTCACGAGCAGTTTCGATCCCGGCTTGCCGTTGCAGTCGTTCCAATCCGACCGCGACGTCGTCGAACTCGTCCTTCACCAGCTGGTAGCCCCACTTCATGAAGGCGCCTTCGGTGAACTTCTGGATGTTGCCCTTGTGGACCAGCGTGACGGACTCGCGCTCGTGCTTGAGCGCGTAGACGATCGCGGCACGGATGAGTCGCTCGGAGCCCTCTTTGGAGATCGGCTTGATGCCGATGCCGCTCATGTCACGGATGTCCCAGTCGAAGCTCTCCTTCAAGAAGGCGCGTAACTTCTCGGCCTCCGGGGAACCGGCCTCGACCTCAAGTCCGGCGTAGACGTCCTCGGTGTTCTCACGGAAGATCACCATGTCGACGAGTTCTGGCTGCTTCACCGGCGAGGGCACGCCCTGGAACCAGCGCACGGGTCGCAGGCAGACGTAGAGGTCCAAGATCTGGCGCAGCGCGACGTTGAGCGAGCGAAAGCCCCCGCCGATCGGGGTGGTCAGCGGGCCCTTGATGCCGATGAGGTAGTCGCGAAAGTCGGTGACGGTCTGTTCGGGCAGCCACTCGCCCGTCTCGTCGAAGGCCTTCTGTCCGGCGAGGACTTCCTTCCACTCGATGGTCTTGCGCGTACTTCTTGGCGGCGGCGTCCATCACCAGTTTGGACGCGGGCCAGATGTCGACACCGATGCCGTCGCCTTCGATGAAGGGGATGATCGGGTTGTCCGAGACGTTGAGTTCGCCGTCGGCGTTCTGTGTGATTTTGTCAGCCATGAGCACATCCTAAGACGAATTTCGAAGGTCCTCTTTTGGCGAAAGCGCTCGGTGACGGTTGCGAAAACTAGTCGAAAAGGGCTTGATATAGATCTCGCTCGTCGCCGTCGAGCGATTGAGTGTGTAGAAGTGCAGACCGGGTGCGTTCGCCTCCAGAAGTTCGCGACAGAGCTCTATCGCGGCGCGAATGCCCTCGGCGCGAACCTCACTCGCACCGCCTCTCGCATCGGCCGCGACGAGGCGCTCGACGAGCAACTGAGGGACGGCGGCGCCCATGGTCTTCATCCGCTCGATACCGGTGATCGTCGTCACCGGCATGATGCCCGGCAGCACCGGCTTGGTGACACCGAGTTCGGCGAGTTGTGCGACGAGGCGCGTCCATTCGACGGACTCGAAGAAGAACTGGGTGACGGCGAAGTCAGCCAGGGCCAGCTTCTCGGCTGGCGGCTGGCGGTTCCGGCTCGCCGAGCGCCACCTCGTCGACCACCACCACGGCGGCCGGTGTGGTGGGCACCGTGCGGGCGGCCATCGCCGCCGACCTCCTGACCAAGGGGGTCCAGCCCACCCAGTACCGGATCTCGGTGATCACGGTGGCCCGGACCGACCCGGCGTGGGCCTACTTCACGGTTGCCGCCTCGGCCGGCGACCGGACCACCTTCCAGGGCTTCTACGGCTTCGCCCACCGTACCTCGACCGGCTGGCAGGTGGCCGCCTCGGGCTCCGCCCAGGTCGGCTGCCCCCCGGGGGCGGCCGGCAATGAGCTGGTGCCCGGGGCCGTACTGTCCGAGTTCGGACTGACCTGCCCGCCGGCCGTCACGGCCGCCCCGACCCCCGTGCCCGGGACGACGACGACCGCTCCGCCGACCACCACCACGACCTCCGCCCCGTCGCCCCTCACCACGGCGGTGATCGCCTTCGAGACGTCGCAGGGGGTTCCCCGCTCGAGCTACCAGGTCAACAGCGTCGTGGTGTCGACGGTGGACGCCAGCTGGGCCAAGTTCACCATCGGGCCCACGGCGGCCACCGCCACCACCTTCCAGGGCGGCTACGGCTACCTGCACCAGACCGCCGGGACGTGGGCGGTGACCGGCTTCGGGACCGCCGAGGTCGGCTGCTCGACGGGGGCCACGGCCGTACCGGCGGCCGTGCTGGCCGGCTTCGGGACAGCCTGCCCGACAGGCTCCTAGGCCGACGGCCGGTCGTCAGCCGGCGTCGGTCGCCGGTGGTTGTCAGTCGGCCGGCCAGGCCTTGAGCGTTGTGGTGCCGGCGGCGAACTTCCTCACCAGCCGCTCCTCATCGTGGTACTGCACCGGCGGGGACTTCATGAAGTAGGCCGAGGGGCCGAGCAGGGGGCCGCCGATGCCTCGATCGAGGGCCAGCTTGGCGCAGCGCACCGCGTCGATGATGACGCCGGCCGAGTTGGGAGAGTCCCAGACCTCGAGCTTCAGCTCGAGGTTCAAGGGCACGTCGCCGAAGTTCCGGCCCTCAATGCGCACGTAGGCCCACTTCGGTCGGCCAGCCAGGCGACGTGGTCGGAGGGGCCGATGTGGACGTCGTCTCGGCCAGCGGGGTGTGCTCGATCTGGCTGGTGACGGCCTGGGTCTTGGAGATCTTCTTGGACTCGAGCCGCTCGCGCTCGAGCATGTTCTTGAAGTCCATGTTGCCGCCGACGTTGAGCTGGTAGGTGTGGTCGAGGGCCAGGCCGCGGTCCTCGAAAAGGCGGGTGAGCACCCGGTGGACGATCGTCGAGCCGACCTGGCTCTTGATGTCGTCGCCGACGATGGGCACGCCGGCCTCGCGGAACCGCCGGCCCAGGCCGGGTCCGAGGCGATGAAGACAGGGATGGCGTTGACGAAGGCCACCTTGGCCTCGAGGCAGGCCTGCGGCGTAGTGCTGCTGGGCCTCCTCCGAGCCGACCGGGAGGTAGGCGACCAGCACGTCGGCGCCGGGCTCGGCGAGGGCCGTCGGCCACGTCGACCGGCTGCGCGGGCGACTCCTCGACCACCTCGCGGTAGTACTTGCCGAGGCCGTCGAAGGTCGGGCCCCGCTGACGGTGACGCCGAGCTCGCCGACCTCGGCGAAGCGGATGGTGTTGTTCTGGCCGGCGAAGATGGCCTTGCCCAGGTCGGTCCCGACCTTTTCGGCGTCGACGTCGAAGGCGGCCACGGGCTCGAGGTCGCCGACGTGGTAGCCGCCGAGGACGACGTGCATGAGGCCGGGGACCTCTTCGCCGGGCTCGGCGTCGCGGTAGTACGAGATGCCCTGTACGAGGGAGCTGGCGCAGTTGCCGACGCCGGCAATGGCGACACGGACGGTACTCATCGGGGTCTCCTTCTTCGGGGTTGTGTCGTCGGGCTAGGGCACTGCTCTCGGTTGCACGGCCGACGCCGCTGCGATGCGCTGCCCGACGGCTCAGCCCGGCTCCGCCGGCCAGCGCGTCTGCGGTCGGGCCGGCCGACTCGGCCGGCCGTCGGGCGTCGGTCGCCCCCTGGCCGCTCGGCCTCGATCAGGCGGTCGAGCCAACGGACGTCCTGTTCGGCACCCCTTCGGCGGTGTGCTCCACCACCGAGCGGGCGTAGACGTCGAGTGGCGGCGCCGGTGGCCGCCCGGACCTCGGCGAGCCGCTGGAGGAGCTGGGCCCGGCGACGCTCCAAGAGGGCCAGGCGGGCCTGGGGGGCCAGGTGGCGGGCGAAGGCCAGGCGCAGGCCGAAGCTCCGGGCGTCGTCGGCGCGCCCCCCCGGCCAGCAGCTCGACGAACATCGGCGGCCGGCGTCGGTGATCCGGTAGACCTTGCGGACGCGGCGGCCGCGGCCGGGCGGTGGTGACGGGCCCGCAGTACCGCCCGTTCGCCGCTCAGCGAGCCCGTGGGGGCGGCGGGACCGCGGGCGGCCACGGACTCGGCGGCCTCCACCGCTCCGCCCGCCTCCAGGCGGGCCAGGGCGGGGTAGAGGGAACCGAACGAGACGTTGGCCAGCAGGCCCAGGCCGTCGCGGAGCTGGCGGCGATCTCGTAGCCGTGAGCTCGCGTTCCTCGAGCAGCCCAGGATGGCCATATCGAGCCGCGAGCAGATATAGCGCATCGATATGAGCGGAATCCGGGCCGCGCATCCGGACCGCCCACGAGCCCGATGACACCGCATGTCGACTCGGGATCTGGGCCGTGCGACGGCGCTAGCCTCACGACCGAGACCTCCCGCCCGGCGGCGCTGGGGAGCCCGAGGACGAACGGGGAGGTCCGCGGGTCGAGTACCGCCTCGTCCGCAACGCCGTCGGCGCGCGACGTGCGCAAGGGCGGGTCGACGTCGTCGACGTGTGCGACGCCCATCCCGAGTGCTCGCGGGCCGCCCGGAACGTGGGCGGGCGCTGGGCGATGACTGCCCGATCTGCGAAAAAGGCGAGGACGGTCGAGGTGACCTACGTCTTCGGGGTCGGGACTGCCGCCCGGCGGGCGGTGCCCCGGGGACGGTGACCGAGCTCAACCGCCTGCGTCGGCGCGAGGAGCCGGTCCTCTGTTACGAGGTGGAGGTCTGCCCGCCTGCGCCTGGCATCACCTACCCAGACTCGGCCGGAGGCCGGGCGCCCCAGCTCGCCGGCCGGGGCCTGAGCGCCCGGTCCCCCCCGCGCGTTGGGCCGCCGGCCCCCCCAGGGGGCTGAAGCCACCGAGAACGGGGGGAGGGCATCGCGCCGCGGATCTTCATCCGCCGTACCCCAGACCGTCCCGTTCCCATGAGCAGCCTACCCGAGATCGCGCCGTTACCGTGACCATCGGGCGCAGCGGCGGCGCCGATCCCATGGTGATGGTCACGGCCTACGACGAACCCGGTGCGCGCATTGTGACGCCGCCGGCGTCGATGTCCTACTGGTGGGCGACTCGGTGGCCAACAACGTGCTGGGCTACGAGGACACGCTGCACGTCACCGTGGACGACATGGTCCACCACATGGCGGCGGTGTGCCGGGCGAGCCCGCCCCCGCCTGGTGGTGGGGGACATGCCGTGGATGAGCTACCACCTGACGAACGAGCGACGCCGTGCGCAATGCCGCCGCCTTGGTCAGGGCGGGGGCCGGGGCGGTGAAGCTCGAGGGCGGCCGCAGCCGGTTGGCGGTGGTGGAGGCCATCATCCGCGCCGAGATCCCGGTCATGGGCCACATCGGCCTCACCCCTCAGTCGGTGCTGGCCATCGGGGGCTATCGGGTCAGGCCCGCAGTGCCGACGCCGCCAGGCCTGCTGATGGGGGTGGCCAAGGCGCTCGGCGCGGCCGGGGTGTTCGGCATGGTGCTCGAGGGCGTGCCCGACGTGGTGGCGGCCATG